>NZ_AP023367.1:4126666-4475833 GCF_014218335.1 Anaerocolumna cellulosilytica
TCATTTAACAACTTCACACATTGTTCTGCTGAGTCTGCTCGCTGATCAAATTGGCCGGGAAGATATTCTACAGAAAAATAGCTTTCCCCCTCTTTATAAGGAAAAGTGTCTTCATACAAAAGGTCTACCGGCGGCTCTGAAAAGACAATACCAAGGGCTTTCTCATAGGTAGCATCACTTATATTCTCTATATCATAACGAATCAGAACCCTGACAGATTCCAGACTCTTCATACCAAGATAGCTTATTATTTCACCGAACAATTCCTTTGCCCTGACAGCATAGGGGGCTTTTTTCTCTACATAGATTCTTTTTACGCTGCTCATATCTGTTATCCTTTCCTGTACCGAATTTTTGCCGCAACACCAAGTTATCTTATGTCATTATAACATACGGTGTTTTATAAAAGAAATTAATATATATAAAAGTGTTAATAAGTAATACTAATATTTGGTGTGCGCCAGTCCTTTCTTCATGAACGATGGACTATACGCCTATCTTATGAAACCCACTATACAAATACCGGTTTTTGAGGTAGAATAAAACAAAGGAAAATGATTATTAATGTAACACACAGATGGGAGTTTAATATGAAAGTTACCTATATACACCATAGCTGTTTTAGCGTAGAAATGGAACATGTTATTTTTTTATTCGATTATTACAAAGGTAATCTTCCGGATTTTAACCCGGATAAACATATTTTTGTATTTGCCAGCCACAAACATGGGGATCATTTTGACCCTGTTATATTCGACTTAAATGGTAAGTATCCCCATGTTACATTTATTTTATCAAAGGATATACGCATGTCCAAAGGATATATGGAAAAGCTGCAAATTACAGATGAAATGAAAGAACGCATCCTTTATACTTCAAAAAACGTTACCCTTACGTTACCTGTAGATATTTTTAATGAACCCCTTGATTCTTCTTTGACTGTTGAAACCCTTACTTCTACCGATGCAGGTGTGGCTTTTATTGTTACGTGGCAGCAACAAACCATTTATCATGCCGGTGATTTAAACTGGTGGACCTGGATCGGAGAAGAAACGGATGAGGAATACCAAGATATGACCAATCGATTCCAGAGCGAGATTCAAAAAATTAAGAGCCGCAAATTTGATTTGGCATTTCTTCCTTTAGATCCAAGACAAGGAATACGTTTCTATTGGGGATTTGATTATTTTATGAAGAATACGAATACTATTCTTGCTTTCCCTATGCATTTTTGGCTGGACTATACTGTTATCTCCCAATTAAAGGTTTTAGAAGAAACCAAGGAATATTCTGATAGAGTTATGGATATAAAAGAAGAAGGACAGGTTTTTTATACGAAATCCCCTAATTGTTAACACATGCCATCTAAGTTAGTTCAATTGCTTTTTATTCACATGCTCAAAAAATATTATTGAAAGGAACTATATATATGAAATTTAAATTTGCACATAATAACATTAATGTACTGGATTTAGAAAAATCTTTAAATTTTTACGAGGAAGCACTTGGTCTAAAGGAGACCAGAAGAATTGTACCAGAAGACGGAAGTTTTATTATTGTTTATCTTGGGGATAGTGAAACCTCCCATCTCTTAGAATTAACTTGGTTAAGTGATTGGGATCATCCTTATGATTTAGGTGATAATGAATTCCATCTCGCATTTACTGTTGACAATTACGAAGCTGCTTATAAAAAACACAAAGAAATGGGCTGTATCTGCTTTGAAAATCCTACCATGGGTATTTATTTTATTAATGATCCTGACGGGTATTGGCTTGAGGTAGTACCCCAGAGATAACCCCTGAAAGGAAGCTCCCTATGGATATTAACTACGAACTTTATAAAGTGTTTTATTATGTTGCCAAAACCTTAAGCTTTTCTGAGGCAGCTGCGTCACTTTTCATATCGCAGTCTGCCGTGAGTCAATCAATTAAGGTACTGGAAAACAATTTAGGACAGACGCTTTTTATACGAAGTACCAAAAAAGTGACCCTTACCAAAGAAGGCGAACTTTTATACAAGCATATAGAACCTGCAATCAATCTAATCAGTCGGGGAGAAAACCAGATTTTAGAAGCCTCTGCTCAAGGTGAAAGCCAGCTTCGCCTTGGAGCCAGTGATACCATATGCCGTTATTATCTGGTACCTTTTTTAGAAGATTTTCATCGGAAATATCCTGATATACATATAAAGGTTACCAATGGAACTTCTTTTCAATGCGCTAAAATGTTAGAAACCAATGAGGTAGACATTATTGTAACCAATTCTCCTAATTCTGCTTTAGTTAACAGTATGCACATTGAACCTATTTTAGAGTTTAAAGATGTTTTTATTGCTAATACAGATTTTTTTCCGGTAAAAGAGGGGCCCCTATCCTTTGATGAGCTTTTACAGTATCCTATTCTGATGCTGACAAAGCATTCTTCTACCAGTGAATTTCTGCACAACCTATTTTTACAACATTCTCTGGATTTAGTCCCGGCTATTGAGTTAAGCAGTAACGATCTTTTAATTGATTTGGCTAAAATTGGTCTTGGTGTTGCTTTTATACCTGATTTTTGTATCAGCAACAAAAAAAATAATCTGGTACCGATACATCTAAAAGAATCAATGCCTACTAGAAAGCTGGTAGCTGCCTATAATGAGAATATTCCTCTCTCCTCCGCAGCAAAATATTTTATTGAACAGCTGGTTAAGTAGAAATCGAGCTTCTTTAATTATTCAGATACTAGTGCTTTTTACAATAGAAAAACATCATGACGTTTGCAATTGAACGGCATGATGTTTTTCTTACCTGTATATATCTTACAGGTATCCTTAAATTATACTGGAAGCTTTCTGTTCTGTTCCTCATAGGATGTTGGAATTTTAGTTGCCTTTACTGCTTAGTGGATTGCTTCTTTCCTCAAACCATGCCCCATTGTCTGGGTTGCATTCAGACGGCGGTTCCTTAGCAGGTTTGTATACAGTGCCTGACTCTAAGTGTATTGCTCTCATGTTTTTACCGTCTTCTGTCTTATTCTTAAGGGTATCTTCTGTGGTAGTTGTAATTTTAATGTTCGCATTAAGTTTATCGTTTTCCTGCATAATATCATTCCTTTTCCTGCTTAACTGGTTACCACTTTATAGTTCCCAGGTTATATTATCCTTATACGCAGTTTATAGATTTCCCATGACATAACAATACTTACATCCATGATAGCATTTCATCCCACCCTGACCTTTTGCATATATCCCGATATCTCTGCTGTGGGTACAACCGCAGTCTTTTCTTTGTCCGTTATCTTTTGATTTTTTTACCCGTCCTCCAAAGAACTGCATAAGCTGTTCTCCATCAATACAATGCCCCTGTTTGATTCCTTCTACCCGTTCTAATAACAGACTTGCGCAGGAATAAAGACTAAAACCATATTTATAAGAAATAGAAGCCATTTCCTTAAAAAATTCTACTTGTCTTTCTTCTGTAAGGGAGATAATACCATATGCCTCATCGTTTATTATGTGCTTCATGTGACCATATAAATCCAGATATGAAGTCGTCACTCTGCACTTCTCCATACCAAGAGTTTTTAGATCCCTACACAATCTCTCAAAGGCTAATAATCTTGCCTGCTCCGGTCTGTGCAGAGTCGGATTTTTCTCTCCGTGCAAAGAGATAATAACTGGATCAAAGCGAATTGTAAACTGCTCTGGTTTATAGCACTTTAGTAACTCATCCAATATCTGTAAGGTCTCCCCATAATCAGGAACATAAGGTTCCAGTACATTTGAGTACTGATTGATTGTATACTGAAAATATAAATTATAATTTTTTAGATATCCCGGCTCCTTTTGCAGATTTTTAAAATTTTTACTCCAAAGGACAATAGAATGAACTTTATCCGGCTGCAATTCTACCTCATAGTACTTGTTTTCAAACCGGGGATTTGGAAGGGTTATGCTTCCCTTCTCAAGTGTCTCTAACAGCCAGGTATAATAAAAGGCTGGTATGTCTGTCCTTCTGGAAGCTGATATTACCGTAGTCTGTCTCTTGTTCCTAATGACTTCTTTTGGCATCCCTTCTTCAAATAAACTCAATTGTCCATCTATCACTTGTTATTCCTCTGCCTTTAAGAGAAACAACACACTCTTAAAATCTCCCCAGCCAAAACCTCTGGGCAGTTGAAGTCCAAAATTCATAAGCTGTGTACCTGTCACAGAAGTTTTTCCATTGACGGAGTACGTATATTCTTTAGCAAGTCCGTTTAAAGGAAATCGGTATAATCTATCATTAGCCGTATAATGTACGAGATAGAAAAATACGGCCGCTTCCCTCTTATCCTCTGACACGTACATCCAGCCGGTTATATTTCCTTCAAAAGGACTTAATAATCTGTAAAAATCCCCATACTGAACCAACTGTCTAAGCTCTTTATATAGCGCAATCTGCTCTTTAACCTCCTGCTTTTCTTCGTCTGACAACTTAGTTACATCCAACTCATAACCAAAATTACCTGCCATTGCTACATGCCCTCTAAATTCCAAGGACGTACTTCTTCCGGTCTGATGATTAGGAACGGCAGAGACATGGGCTGTCATGGAGCTTGCAGGATATACCAGGCTGGTTCCATATTGTATTTTTAACCGCTCCACCCCATCCGTGTCGTCACTTGTCCAACCTTGAGGCATATAATACAGTATACCCGGATCAAATCTTCCGCCGCCACCAGAACAGCTTTCAAATAATACCTCAGGGAACTTATTCGTTAATACCTCCATAACACGATAAACCCCAAGGATATAACGGTGAGCTGTCTCTTTCTGCCTGTTTGCCGGAAGTAAAGCTGAACCTATTTCGGACATATTTCGGTTCATATCCCATTTTACATAACTAATATTTGCAGTTGAGAGCACTTCTGAAAGCATGGTTATAATGGCCTCTTGTACATCTTCTCTGGAATAATCAAGAATTGCCTGCTTCCGTCCCAGACTTTTACTTCGGTCTGGCACATGCAGACACCAGTCAGGGTGTGCACGGTATAAATCGCTGTCGGGCGAAACCATCTCCGGTTCAAACCAAAGTCCAAACCCCATACCATACCCGTTAATCTCCTCAGACAGTATCTTTAATCCACCCGGTAATTTTTCCCGATTCACAAACCAATCACCCAGACTGGAATTATCCGTATTCCGCTTACCAAACCAGCCGTCATCCAAAACCAGTAATTCCATTCCAAGCTGCGCTGCTTCTTTTGCTATATCTTTCAATTTCTGTTCTGTAAAATTAAAATACGTGGCTTCCCAGTTATTTATAAGAATTGGTCTTTCTGCATTTTTGTATTTACCACGTGCCAGACGGTTTCTATATAATCGGTGGTAAGTTCTAGACATTTCCCCAAACCCTTTTTTAGAATAAACCATAACAACTTCCGGCGTTTGAAATTCTTCTCCCTCTTCTAACAACCACTCAAAATCAAAGGGATTGATCCCCATAACTACGCGGGCAGTTTTATACTGTTCAACCTCCACTCCTGCCAGAAAGCTGCCACTGTAAACCAAGCTGAATCCATATACCTGTCCGGTATTTTCTGTTGCCTTTTTTTCTGACAGTGCCATAAAGGGATTCTCAGAATGTCCGCTGGCACCTCTACGGCTTTCAATGGATTGGATCCCATTTACCAAAGATCTTTTTACAATATGACGTTCTCTTCCCCAGCTTCCGGATAGAGTCACTAAATCATAGTCAAAATGGTCAAAATCCACTGCCATACTGAGCGCTCTGTGTAATCTTAAATTGGTTTCTCCCAGATTCAAAAATTTCACAGATCGTATAATGGCATCGTATTCCTTAAATACTGTATAGCTTAAAACAACTTTTAAACCGATTAACCTGTCAGACAGTGTAATAAGTAGTGTTTCTGCTTCATCTTTACTCTCGGTATAAACTGCCGGCAGTCCTTGTAACACAGGTTTTCCTTTAACAATTTCATAGGATTCATATGTCAGATCTGTGATTCTTGAACCATTCTCTAGCTGTATCATATAAGCCGGCATACGTAAATCTGTATTCCCATAAGCCGGATACTCTATTGGTCTGGTATCTAATGAAAAACTATCGTCCTCATCAGGATTGGCATGAAAGGAACCCCTCCCAGAGGCCAGCTCCATCTCCTCCACTACCGGAAGTTCAATCTTACTCCCCCAATATATGTGTGATAAGTACTTTTCTTTTAATATCTTCATAATATAGGTTGAATGTTTTGTTTGTAAAATAAAACTGCTTTGCACTTCATCATATATAATTCCCATAAATACTCCTCTCTCCTGTTTCATCAATAAACAATTTAAGGTCTCTATTCCTTTGTCTTTTCTTATTGTATACTAAAATATAACCAATAACAATGTAATTTTCATGCTTAAATTTAGCAATTTGTTGAGTCCTCCAAATTGATTTAATATTATATTCCTTGTGATTCCTTATGATAATTAACCAATTATAGTACCCGGGTGTAAAACCTCTCACAAATAATATATCAACCATTTTACAATGCAAACGACCAAATATACCTGCGTTTTACCAATTGTCATAACCATTAAGTTCTTTTATGTTGTATTCTCCCAGAATAAGTGGTATTATGGTATAGGTTGTTCTTCTAAAGAAAAATACAAATATAATTTAAGGAGAGTAATTTAAAATGGAAGCGCTTCATAGTTTATTAGCTGAAATCGTTGATTTAGCAATCATTGTATTTGAGCTAATGGGTGTTGGTGTGTTAATTATTTCAGGTATCCGGGGTATATATTCTTACTTTACTAGGAATCCCTTAACCCGTCTGAATCTTGCAAAGGGTATGGCCATGGGACTGGAATTTAAACTTGGCAGTGAAATCTTAAGAACTGTTATTGTCAGAGATTTTTCTGAAATTCTAACCGTGGCAGGAATTATTATTTTAAGAGCCACTCTTACATTTTTAATACATTGGGAAATTAAAAATGAAGAAGCGAATCACGACTTACATGAAACAATTCGTGATGATGATGTGGCAGTTGGAAAAAAAGAAGAAAATGTTACAAATCAAAAGGTCATAAAATTAGATAAATTAAGCCTGAAATAATATATGGAGGTGTAAATAGTTGGAAGCCCTACACGAACTTTTAAAGTTTTTGCATGAGCTGTTAAATGAAACCGTTGATGTTGCAATTCTTTTATTTGAATTTATGGGTGTTATTGTATTATTGATAGCTGGTCTGCATGGTATTATTGATTATTTCAGAAAGTGTCCTTTAACCCGGTTGAATCTTGCAAAGGGTATGGCCATGGGACTTGAATTTAAGCTTGGCAGCGAGATTTTAAGAACTGTTGTAGTAAGGGACTATAAAGAATTTATGATTGTTGCAGGTATTATCCTGCTTCGTGGAACCCTTACCTTTTTAATTCACTGGGAAATTAAAAATGAAGAAGCTCATCATGATTTTAATAAAAAGTTGGAAGACAAAAGTTGAATAAAAGACATTCAACCCTCTTAGCTTGTAGACCAAAGGTCGCAGATGGAATCTAAAAGCCTTAAAAATAACTGCCAATATTACGATCCATTTGCAACTAAAGTATTTACACTTCAGGCAATATACTGTATCATTATAATAACAAGGGTGTCCTTAAATACTGAGATTCAGGGTGAATTCAGCATTTTGGGATGCCCCTTTACTTTATTTTAGAAAGGATGAATGTACTATGGTAAAAACCGTATTTTCTATTGACCTCCCGGTGTTGGAAAATATGTGCATATTAAAGAACCGATTACAACCTCTTGACTTGACAGGGAATGAAAGACGTGTAAGTATCGTAACCGGTATTCACGGAGATGAATTAGAGGGACAATATATTTGTTATGAAATTATTCGGAGAATCAAGGAAAATATGGAACATCTCTGTGGTATTATAGATATTTATCCCAGCCTTAACCCTCTGGGTATGGATTCATTAACTAGGGGTATTCCTGCTTTCGATTTGGATTTAAACCGCTGTTTTCCTGGAAGTAAAGAAGGTGATATGGCAGAAAATGCTGCTGCTAAAATAGTTGAAGATATTTTAGGCTCCCATTTGTGTATTGATCTTCATTCCAGTAATATATTTTTAAGAGAAATTCCCCAGGTAAGGATGATTGAAGAAAATGCCTCCATGCTTTTACCTTACGCCAAATTGTTAAATCTTGATTTTGTATGGGTTCATCCTTCTGCAACCGTTCAAAACGCAACTCTTGCCCATGCACTAAATACCAATGGTGTACCAACTATTGCTGTAGAAATGGGTACTGGCATGCGTATTACTAAGCAGTTTGGTGACCAGATAACAGAGGGTATTTTCTGCCTTTTAAAAGAAATCGGTATGTGGAGCGGGGACGTAATTCTTCCAAAGACTCCTATTGTGTCTTCAGAAGGACATAGGGATGTTACGATGGTTCATGCAGAAGCCTCAGGCATCTTTCTGCCCGCAGTTAAACATTGGAACAGCATAAAAAAAGGAGATGTTATCGGGGATATTGTTAATACTCTGACCGGTGAAATCGAACAGCATATTATCGCCCCCTGCGACGGTATGGTATTTACTCTCAGAGAATATCCGGTTGTGAACAGCGGTTCTTTAATTGTCCGTATCTTAGGAGGTGACTTGTAATGCACAAAGATATTGTTTATTCTGTGAAATCTCCTTTTCGTTCTGAAATGAATATCTTAGGTTACCGTTTCGGTAAAGGCGAAAAATCAGCCTGTATTGTTGGACCTACCAGGGGCAATGAAGTTCAGCAGCTTTATATCTGCTCTCAGATTATTAAAACCTTATCAAGACTTGAAAAAACCGGTGCTATCGTAAATAACAATGAAATTATGGTTATCCCCACTGTCAATCAATACTCTATTAATACAGAAAAACGTTTCTGGGCTATGGATAATACGGATATAAACCGTATGTTTCCCGGTGATGAAGAAGGCGAAACCACCAAAAGAATTGCCGCAGGCATCTTCAATGCAGTTAAAGGATTCAGCTATGGAATCCAGTTCGCCAGCTTCCATACTCCCGGAGATTTTATTCCCCATGTCAGAATGATGGAAACCGGTTATCAGAATACCAGTTTGGCTAATTTATTCGGACTTCCTTATGTGCTGACAAGAAAGCCCCAGCCTATCGATACAGGCACCTTAAACTACAACTGGCAGTTAAACGGTACGAATGCTTTTTCTGTTTATACCAGTGCAACCGACTACATCGATGAAAAATCAGCAAATCAGGCTGTATCCTCCGTTCTACGCTTTCTTACCAGAATGGGTATAATAAAATATAACTGCCATAACGGCTTTATTGCCACTACTTTAGAAGAAGAACTGCTGATGTCCATTCGTGCAGATGTTTCCGGCATTTATAGGCGTTTTAAAGAGCCGGGGGAAGAAGTAACTTTTGGAGATCTTCTGGCAGAAGTGGTTGACCCCATAGAAGGTGAAGTAAAATCCCAGATAATAGCTCCAAGTGACGGTATTATCTTTTTTGCTCATGGAAAGCCGCTAGTCATTGAAAATTGTACCGTATATAAGTTAATTCGCAGACTTCACGAGTAATACTTGTATAATTTGCCAGAAAATAAGTATATTCTGTGAACTCCTCAAGACAAACGCATGAATATATTTAAAGGTTTATAAGAATAAGGGAAAAGTGTATAATCATTCCAAGGGGGATGAAAAAATGCACAAGACATTGAAATATTTAGAACAAGTAGAAGATTTAAGACAGAAGAAAAAAATTCTTTACAAGATGAGTGATATTATAGCGCTGGTATTCTTTGCAATGCTGGCAAATGCAGACGAATGGATAGCAATAGAAATATTTGGGAAAGAACATGAGAAGTTTCTGCGAAGATATTTGGAGCTTCCAAACGGCATTCCTTCTCACGATACGATTCAACGTGTATTTAGCATGGTATCCCCAGAGTTTCTTCAGAAATTCCAACTGCTTTGGAATGAGATGCTAAGTAGCGGAGAAGGAGAAAAAATCAAAAAAATCCTCGCCATTGACGGAAAAACACAATGTGGAAATAGGAACAAAGACCAGAATGCAAACCATATTGTCAGTGCAGTGGACGAGAAAGGAATCTGCCTTGGGCAAAAGCGAGTAGAAGAAAAGACCAATGAAATTACAGCGATTCCTGAACTGCTTGACGATTTGAACGTGAAAGGTCATATCATTACAACGGATGCAATGGGAACGCAAACGCAGATTGTAAAGAAGATATGGAAAAAGAAAGCCGATTACGTGCTAGCCCTAAAAGGAAATCAGGGAAGACTTCATGAGGATGTGAAATTATATTTTGATGATGTTGGATTATTGGAGCAGTGTGCCTATACAAAGACAATAGAGAAAGCGCGAGGCGGCATAGAGAAGCGCGAATACTGGCAGAGTGTAGATATTGCATGGCTAGAGCAGAAGAAGGACTGGGCAGGGCTGAAATCCATTGCAATGACACGCAATACTATAGTCAGAAACGAGGTAGAGATAACGGAAACCCGATATTTTATAAGTAGTCTACCACTAGAGGTCAGCGAAATTGCCCGAGCGATTCGGGGACATTGGATGGTGGAAAGTTTTCATTGGCATCTGGATGTAACCTTTCGAGAGGATGACAACCACACCCTTGAAAAGCAGGCAGCATTTAATTTAAATATCATGAGAAAACTGGCATTGAACGTATTAAGGATATATGAATTAAGGAAAACGCCCATGAGCCTGAAAATGAAACGCTTTGCAATTGGAACGAATCCTGAAAGACACTTGGAAAACATTCTGAATCTGTAATACTTAAAAAAGATACATTCAAGTGCTTGTTAATAGAACACATTCATGCGTTTGTCGTGGTGAACTCCTTTATAAATCTTGACATATGTGCAAAATAGTTTAAAATGTAAAGTATGTGTATGCTTTTATTTATTTATGCTTGGAGCGTATTAGAAGACGCTCTCGCACTTAAGAATTATAATTTGGAGGAAACCTAGTGAAGAAATCAAAAAAAATTCTGAACCTCCTGTTAATAGCCTTATTAGCAGTTGGAATGACATTGACAACAGGGTGCAGCAAAAAACAGAATCCTGCCGAATCTTTGGTATTAACTGTTAATGACCAGAATGTGTACTTAAATGAAATAATGTATTATATTTCTGCTGTTGAAGCCCAAGGTGCCCAATGGGAGCAAATGTACCAGGCCTATTATGGGTCAAGTTATTGGGATACAGAATACGAAGAAGGCAAGACCATGCGTGACCAGGCAAAAGAATATGTTATGGATACTGCTATCAAATACGAAATTATTTATGATAAGGCAGTAAAAGAGAACTATACTTTAACAGAGGATGAGAAGAAACAGGCCGAACGTAACGCAGAAACTATTCTTGCAGAAATGACTGAAGATACTTTAAAGATTACAGGTTTTACCAAAGAAATCCTTACTAAGGTTCAAGAAAAGCTTATGCTGGGTGAAAAATATTACAGCAAAATTGTAGAAGACCTTCCTATCGATGATGAAGCTATTAAAGCTGGTATTAAGTTTGAAGATTACAAACAGTACAATACTAAATATATCTTTGCAGCCACTTCCAAACTGGATGAAAGCTACAATACAGTTGAGTTAAGTGATGAAGAAAAAGCAGCAGCAAAAACCGCTGTTACTGATGCCCTGAAAAAGGTGAACGAAGGCACTGAATTCGCTGATATTGTGAAAGATAACGATACGCTTACTACCGCAGATGCTAATTTTGTCTATGAAGACGGAAGCATTGAGAAAGAATATCAGGATGCTGCTATGAAACTGGAGAATGGAGCTGTTACAGACAGCATAATAGAAACAGAAACCGGTTATTATATTATAAAGATGGTGAATAATAATTCTTCTGAAAGCTATGACACAGCTGTTGCTGATGCTGTTGCCACTGCAGAGGACGAAGGTTTTACTGCTGAGTATAACAAAATAAAAGAAGCTTATACAACTACTATTAACACTAAAGTATGGGATTCTATTAAGCTTGGTAATATAACAATTGTCGCAACCACTGAAAGCAAAGATAAATAATAAATCATGTAAATTTACTTGATTTATACATAAGAAACTCCATGACTTTCTTACAACACCTACTCGGTTAGATGAGATGTCATGGAGTTTCTTCTTTGTACAACACTACTATGGAAACCACGTTTTCTAACCTTTACAACTATACCAACCTTAAGGAAAGCAGTGAAACTCTACTCTCTAATACCAAGTATAAGTCATGTATTCCGGTAGTTGTTTTTATTTGTTGGGAACAGCTAACAAAAGCTTCACTTCCAAGCGTTATCGGTATTTCGATTGTACAAATCGGCTCTTCTTGTATGGAATCAATATATACAAAAATCCTTCTTCCACCTTCTGCTGTAGCTGCCTCTAATACTACAGCCGTTCTATTATTCATATTTACCTGTTGGTACTTAAGAATACCGTGCGTGTACTTTGTTACGAGATAATGCTTTGCCAACTTTTTTGAAAATAACATGGCCACCCCTTCTTTATCATCATAATTGATGGAAGGTGTTGTTTTTTCTAAGGTTTGAGCCGGTATATTCTCTCCATCAATCCAGATCCTATGTTCTAACCGGATATCCTCACTGCTGCTGCCTGCCTGGAATATATATTCTCCGCTCTCAACACAAAATTTTTCTCTTGTCACATCATAAAACTGTAGAGTCTCCTTGTTTATATCAAACGTTATCTCTTTTGTCTCTCCTGCTTCTATATAGATTCTCTGAAAACCGCAAAGTTGTTTTAACGGCCTATCCACGCGGGATTTCATAGCTCTAAAATATATTTGTACTACCTCTTCCCCTCCAAATTTAGAAGTATTTTTTACATTCAGGGTTACTTGTATTTTTTCGGAATGTCCATTACTGTTCTCTAAAAGCTTTACTATAAGTTTATCATATAAGAATGCTGAATAACTGAGCCCGTGTCCAAATGGGAATAAGGGTTTACCATCATAATATAAATATGTGGTGCGATTTTTTTTTATATCATAATCCATAATATCCGGTAATTCTCGTACTGAAGTATACCAGGTCATAGGTACTCTGCCAGCAGGATTATAACTTCCATACAGTACCTCAGTCAAAGCTTTTCCAAGCTCTGGTCCGGCATGACATGTATGAAGAATCGCTGGTATATGTATTTTTTCCCAATTCAGGGCATAGGGATAACTTGCAACCACCACTACAATTGTATTTGGATTCACATCATATACTGCACGAATTAGTTCCTGTTGGTGTTTCGGAAGCACAATATCCTCCCTGTCATAGCACTCTCTTGCAACCTGCATCGGATCATTTCCAACTATAACGATTGCTGTCTTAGCTTCTCTGGCTAATGCCTTAGCACGTTCGATACCACTGGATTGTATCTCAAGCTGAAACTGCTTTTCCTCCGTCATTCTTGAGGGCAAACTACTTTTTAAATAACCATCCTTGTCAATTAAAGCTTCCATACCATTCCATAAATTTATGGTAGTATATTCTTCCTGCTTCATATCTGTGAACTTTTTGCAGTTAAACCCTTCCTTAACAAACCAATGATAGGTACTTATTCCAGTAGCTTTTATTCCTTCTTCCCCTTCATCTCTTAAGAACTTTTTATGGCAGACGGAATAGAAGTTTTGAACATCTCTATCCCAGGAATGGCATTCAAATATTTCCCTCTCTCCTGGGATGTCCGCTTCTGTAACTACTTCTCCGCTATCCCTGACCGTTAAATAGTTCCCTGTTGCTTTTACCTTAAAGGCAATACGGTCATAGCCGTTATCATAACTTACGGCCTCTTCTCCTAAATATTCTTTTAACCCTGTTAAAGGTGATACCTGATAGGTAGAAAATCCCGTATACCAGTCGGCATAATTCGTATCTGCCAATGGTCCGATAACTGCCACTTTCCCACTTTCTTTACTAAGAGGTAATATTCCGCTATTTTTTAGTAATACCATCTGCTCCTTTGCTGCCCTATTATTTAAAGCTATATGTTCTTTACAGATTATTATCTGCTCTGATATCTTTGCATAGGGATTCCGGTCTTCAGGGTCAAATTCCCCCAGATGAAAACGGACCTTGAGTACTCTTTTCAAGCTCTCGTTTAACTCCGCTTCTGTCAGTAGATTGGTTCGTATGGCTTCCAAAACAGCAGTATATACCAGTTCTTTATCATCAGTCATAATATCCGTACCGGCTCGTATGGCAAGTGCTACACTTTCTGCATGGGAATCTACATAGTGATGTTCCGTAATGTTTTGCGAGAAATCACAGCCGTCACTTACAACAAACTCCAATCCCCACTGGTCTTTGACTACAGTCTTCAATTCCGGATTCAGTATAGCAGGCACTCCAGACAATTCATTATAAGCTGCCATAATAGATACAGCTCCTCCTTCCGTGATGGCCGGTTGGAAAGCCTTATAATAGTACTCATGCTTTGTTCGGGGCTCTAGGTTCGCAGAGCATTTGCCCCTGTCTTTTTCATTATTATTGGCACAAAAATGCTTCAAGGTCGGGGCTGTGAGATAATAAAATTCATCATCCCCTTTCAGTCCCTTCGTATATGCTTTCGTCATTTCTCCGGTAAGATACGGATCCTCTCCATAAGCTTCTTCGGTTCTTCCCCATCTTGGATCACGCTCCATATCTACAGTAGGGCCCCATACCATTAACTTTCCTTTTTTCTCTTTTTGATAATAAACTCTGGTCTCTTTGCCTGCCGCCTCCCCGATTTGATACATCAAATTCGTATCAAAAGTAGCAGCTAAACCAATTGGCTGAGGAAATACCGTTGACGGTTCATTACTGCTTCTTCCAACATACCCTCTCGCTATCTCGCAGCCAATCCACCATTCTGAGATACCAAGCCGTTCAATTCCTTGTTGTTGGGCAGATATAAGTCCTGCCTTTTCCTCTAAAGTAAGTCTGGATATTAAATCATCAATCCGCTCCTTTAAGGGTAAGTCCGGATTCCAAAAAGGCAAAGTTCTATACTTTGCCATACCTTTTTGTAACATATATAACTCCTCCTTTCATAGCTAACACACATAGATATTTAGGTACGGGCTTTAATCAACAGGTTCGGCTATTCATTGAAATCCTGTACTTTCAGAGACGCTTCATTGGAATGTTCATCCTCCCATTCTCCTTTTAATTGCTCCAACTGTTCAAATATTTTAAGAACATATGCCGATACTATAAAAGTTACGATACCGATTCCAAGAACTATAACAAAGAACAAAGTGGTAGTGGAATAAAAACCAAGAAACAGTAATGCTGCTATCAGTATAATTATAATAAGTGTACGGAAAAAATAACGTATGGATATGGCAATTGAATTTAGTAAAATCCTTCCGACCGAATTATTATATCTTGCCAATAAAGGAAATGCATAAATGAAAGAAAATACATACAGTACGGTAGCTAAAATAGTTACTCCCTGAAAGAATAGTTTCACTTCCTCAGCTTTATAAAACAACTGATAATAATTTGTTCCAAGAACTACCCCAAAAGCCAGAAAAAGCAGCCATACTATGGTTCCTTGTTTTAGATTTTCATAAAATGCTTTCAAAAAACTTTTAACAATATAATCTTCTTCGTCCTTTACAAGCTTCATATTCACATAATACACGGCTGTTGTTGCTGCTCCTATTGTTACAATTGGCAGACTGCATACAAGCCATAATAGACTCAAAATTAAAATATCCGTTAGTTTTGATAACAGATTGTATAACGGACTGTTCATACTAAAAAAACTCTTCATAATGCCCTCTTTTTTTTAATAAATATTTAATATGCGTTATATTTTTCCAGGTTTGAAAAATATAACGCATAGTTATAATCCATTTATATTCGATTAGTCAGCTTTCCAAAAGGCTGCTTTCTTCTGTATAAGCTCAGTCATCTCTGTATTTGCTTTTTCTAATCCTGCTGCTTTTAGTTTCTCCTGAAATTCCTGCCATAGAGAATCAAATTTTTCAGGTGTACTGATGGTTAACTGTACCAAATACTGCCAAGATATCTCATCAGCCTGAGCTACAAAGGAGCTTAACATAGAATCAGTTGGGATTGCTAACTGCCATACAGCACCATAATCAGATACAGGGAATTCATCTGTCTGAGGGAATATATCTATTAACATTGTTGCTCCCCATGCTTCTACCGCTTTCTTCTCTGCTGGATTGTAATTAGCAATCTTTGATTCAACAGATACGGTTGTATAAGTCTCTCCATTAGCATCTACGCGTCCGTCACCATATTCCGGAAACGGATAGGAATGGAATCCAACACCTGTTTTTTTCGAATACTCGGAATCAGATTTGCTGTATTTGTATTCCTCCTCCGGTACATAACGTTTGCCATTGTCATCCAACTTATAGTTAATTCCTTCTATTCCCCAGTGGTTTAATATCTGCGCTTCATCAGAACACATCCAGTCTAAAAATTTAATTGCTGCAACCGGATCCTCACATGCAGTCGTAATTCCGACACCCCATCCTCCTGAATAACCTTGATCCATAAGTGAAGCATTTTTAATATTTTCATTCAAAGATATCGGAAGTCCTGCATAGGATCTTTCATACATGTCTGCTGCCAGTAAGGAAGCTACAGCAGTATTATAATCCCAGCTTGCATCAGCCAAACCTAAAACACGGCCGGTTGCTATTTTAGCCAGATAGTCATCGTGTGTCTGCGTTGCAAATTCCGGATCTAGTAACCCGGTGTTATACATATGATTTAGCCACTTATAATACTCATACTGCCCGTCAGCAGCATGCTTATAAGTTGCCTGATAGTTGTTGGCATCATCTATAATCCATTGACCATTATCAGCAGCTCCGGAAGCCATTCCGGAAGGATTGGCTAAAGTGATATACCAATGCCAGTCTGTAGTTGATAATGTCATGCCGATGGTGTCATAAGTACTTCCGTCCGGTCCGGTCATTGTAGGATTTTTTGCAATATAATTCTTAATGAGCTCTTCATACTCCTGTAGGGTTTTAGGAATGGCATAGCCAGCATCTTCCAACACTGCATACTGAAGCTGCATAGAACCATCCGTAGCATATTTTTGTGCCCCAACACCATTCGCACCAAGGGCATAAATAGCTGGATCCTCTTCACTGTATTTCAGACGGTTTAACATATCTCCGAAAAGCTTTTTGATATTAGGACCATATTGTTCAATCAAGTCTGTTAAATCAATTAAAGCTCCGGCATCAATTAACTGTGTCGTATCCCCTTTTGCATAAATTAAATCAGGATATTCCTGAGATGCAATCATAAGTGCAATTCTCTGGTCATCTCCATCAATGGGATAATCTGTTTCTAAGGTTACACCTGTACGCTTTGTAATCTCTTGCGCTACCGGGTCGGTCCAAGGATCCCCTTTACTATCTGCACTGTAAAAGGTAAATGTTTTAGGGACAATTTCTTCTGCATCCTGCGTCGGTCCCGCTCCTTCAGTAACCGGTGCTGCAGATGGGTCAGTCGAAGTCTGACTGCCTTTGTTTGTCTTACATCCTGCTAAAATTGTGGCAAGCATGGTTACTACCAACAATAGGGATATAATTTTTTTCTTTTTCATGAATTTTCCCCCAATCTAAATTATTTGGATTTTATTTAATTCCTGTGTTTTTAGAATCTATCCTAGTTGGAACACAATCTTAAGCCTCAGGTATTTTATATTGTTAAGTGCGTTTTATACCTTATCTTTTTTAATTGAATTCTATCTGAAAGGATTTCTTCTTAGTATTACAGAACTTAAATCAGATTAACTTTTCACCGCCCCAAGGGTCATTCCACCTACAAAGTATTTCTGTAAAAACGGATAAACAACCACAATAGGTACGGTTACAATTACCGTAATTGCCATTCTGACAGACTGAGGCGTTATGGTGGCTACGGTTTCAAGGGCTGCTGCCTGATGCATGCTACTCAAATTGATTCCCGTATCATTGAGTATTTCATACAGTTTGTATTGTAACGTCGGCAGGTTTCTTGCATAAAAATAGGTATCCATAAAAGAGTTCCATTGTCCAACCGCCACAAATAAAGCCACAGTAGCCAGTACCGGTTTACACAGAGGTACTATGATTTTATAAAATACAATAAAGTCATTGGCACCATCAATTTGTGCGGATTCCTGTAAGGCTGTTGGCAGTCCGTCTATAAAGGAACGAACCAAAAGTATGTTATAGACCCATATCAAAGATGGTATAATATATACTAAAAAACTATTGCTTAAACGGAGAGTTCTGGCGATTAGCAGGTATTCCGGCACCAGACCACCGCTTACATACATGGTCACTATAAAAATTATGGTAAACAGCTTGTTAAAATAAAAATCTCTTCGGCTGAATACAAATGAAATCATGACCGTGGCAGCAAGATTGGTTATTGTTCCAGCTACCGTCCTAAGCACAGATATCAAGAACGGAAATAGTAGTTTTTCTTCCCGAAACAGCTTCTCGTAATTCGCCCAAGTAAATTTTCTTGGAATGATAAAATTCATCCCTCTAACCGTATCCAGAGAATCATTTAGAGAAATAGCAACCACATTTAAAAACGGATATAAGGTGGCTATTATAACTACAATAAAAAATACCACTAAACAGATGTCAAACGTTGTAATTTTATTTGAGTTTCTTTTGATTTTCCCTTTTTCTTCCTTTAATTTTACCATGCCACTCCCTCCTAAACAAGCGAACCTTCGCCAATTTTATTTGCTATTTTATTGGCACCCATTAGCAATAAGAGACTTATTGCTGACTTAAAGATACCAACTGCCGTACCAAAGGAGTAGTTATTTTCACCAATACCAAACAAATAAGCATACCAATCAAGTACGTTGGCATAGTCTTTTGTTATGGCATTACTCATAAGCATCTGTCTCTCCATTCCAATATTTAACACAGAACCTATACTTAGAATAAGCAGCACGATTATTGTAGGGCGTATACCCGGTAAAGTAATATGCCACATCCTGCGAAATCTTCCAGCACCGTCTACCTTGGCTGCTTCATAAAGCCCCTGATCTATTCCTGTCATAGCCGATAAATAGATAATGGCATCCCAGCCACATTCTTTCCATACATTAACAAGGCATACCACAAACCAGAACCTGGGACCGGTCTGACTTAGAAATTTAATGGGTTCGGAGATGATACCCATACTCATAAGTATTTGATTAAGTACACCGGAATCCTTTAAGAATATCTGCGCAATACTTGCAATAATAACCCAGGACACAAAATGGGGCAGGTATGATATGGTTTGAGTTAGTTTTTTAAACCGCATTACCCTAAGTTCATTTAAAAGCAAAGCAAAAATTATAGCTGTTGCAAACCCCAGTACGATACTGATACCACTCATTGCAAGCGTATTTCTAAGAGCGGCATAAAACATATCTCTGCTAAAAACATCTTTAAAATTCTTTAACCCCACCCATTCTCTTTCCCATACGGGAAGTACAAAGGATTTTGGCCTCACGTTCTGAAAAGCCATGCTCCAGCCCCACAAAGGTACATACTTAAATATAATGATCCAAATAATAAAGGGAACCGACATAAAATATAAATATCTCTGTTTCCGTATCAGATTCCATGTCAATTTCTGTTTTTTCGGTTTTTGTACCATCATACCGTCTACTTTATGATACTTAATCTTTTTACCCATACGGTATTCCCCTTTCCTTCTATAGGAACTGCAAAGCTCTGTTTTGCAGTTCCTATTTTATACTATTATAGTAAAGAAAAAAAAAAGTGAACACCCAAATAAATTTATATATTTTACCCTAATTTTTATATATTTTTCCAGTTTTTTTATTGGATATGATATCTATCTTTTATATAGCCATTTATTCATTGGCACTATTGACTATCTTCTTCGTATCCCTCTCAAGTTTTTATATACAGCAATAAAATAATGCTTTCCAAAACATGTATCTTCTGGGTTTTAGAAAGCACAAAAATTATTTATTTTTAAATTCTTTTGGACTGAGCCCTACATATTTCTTAAACTTAGAATAGAAATAATCAATGTTACTGTAACCCACTTGTTCAGATACCTGATATACTTTTAAATCAGATTCTGTTAACAGCCTTTTGGCATTCTTTATGCGTATGGAGTCCAAAACATTATTAAAGCTTTCACCTGTGCCCTTTTTAAATATCTTACCAAGGTAAGCACTATTGTAGTTAAACATCCGGGCAATAGACTCTAATTTCAAGTCAGTCCTGTAGTTTTTTTCCATATAGGTTAACATCCGTTTAATCACATTATCAGAGGATGTCCCCCCTACTAAACTGCTTAAATTGATTAAAAATTCATATTCTCTTTCCATTGCTATTTCCAAAGTGTAAGAATTTTTTATTAATTCTATCACATCATTAATATCTGTATCATTCTGTTTTTTAATTTCATAGTTTTTTTCGAGCCTATGATGAATTTTAATTAAATTCTGCGTTATCTTTACCTTTACATCCGCTTCATTCCAAAGATTCACCCTGTAATACTCCCTGCGTCTTTGAAGCACTTCTTTTATTCCTGTTATATCCCCAATCTCTACTAAGCTGCCTAGGAGGTCAATTAAAGATTCTTCCTGAATGATTTTAGGATTTCGTAAGATAGTAATATCAATGATGTCTGCTTCTTCATACAAAAATTGATAAGCTGATAACATTTTAGCACATTCATAGGAAAAATGTATATCCTCCCAGTAATTAACGGTATGCCCTAGGGTTATAAACAGTTTATCCTTATTAATATTTCTCCTTTTATCACTATATTGCTTTAAAATCTCCCGAAACCGTTCATAAGTATAACCCTTTCCGATAAACACTTCTTTATCCTCTAGATATAACCGCTCCACATCTCCTAGTAAGGCTGCTTCCTCCTTCCTCATTTCTTCTGGCTCTAACTCTTGGAAAAGTTTACGTTTTTGACTGAGAATTGCCACACTATAGTTATCCATATGATAATTCAGACCATACTGCTTTAACTCTCCTCGGATATCCGTACTCTCTACTTTGTATAAAAGGAGTCTGCGAAGCAGTTCTTTTTTAGCTTTTAGCTCGCTATTACTAAAGTAAGCATCTAAATTCTTCTTAGCTTCTAATTCCTCTACCATATTCCTTATGCTTTCTTCCAGTTCTTCCTCATCAATTGGTTTTAGCAGATAAGCTCTGACCCCTAAAGAAATTGCCGATTTAGCGAATTCAAAATCTGAATGCCCCGTTAAGATAATAATTTTCCCATCAAAGCCCTGTTCTTTTGCTTGTTTAATAACTTCAAGACCAGACATTCCCGGCATTTTAATATCGATTAATACTAAATCCGGGTTAAGCGCAATTATTTTTTGCAGACCGTCCTTTCCGTCACATCCTTCTCCGCAGATGAATAGCCCCATACTTTCCCAGGATAATAAGGTTCTTATACCTTCTCTGACAATTGGCTCATCATCAATGATTAGCAATTTATACATAACTTTCCTCCTGTATCGTATCACTTACCTTTTTTACTGTATATCGGTAATCCCCTTTGGTAATAGAATGGATACTGAGGTACCCACCTGTTCTTTGCTGGTTATGGTTAAACCATAGTGCTCTCCATATAATAGCTTAATTCTTTGATGTACATTACTAAGTCCTATATTGCTCTTATGAAGTTCATCCATATTATTCATATCTTCCCTTAACTGCTCTAGTTTATATTCCGGTATTCCAAGTCCATTATCTATAACATGAATCATTAGATTCTCTTGTTCTTCTATATAAATATAGATTTCACCTGTCGCTTCCTTTTCTTCCAGTCCATGAACGAAGGCGTTTTCTACTATGGGCTGAATAATAAGGGGCATAATTTTATACTTGCTGATATCACAGAATAATTCAATATTAAATTTTATTTTATCTGTAAAACGATATTTCTGAATTTTTAAGTAATACTCAACCAGCTCAAGCTCTGATTTTAATGTTACAAGCTTATCACCTACTTCTATATTTCTGCGCATGATTTTAGCCAGCATTTTAACAAGCTCTTCGATTTCATATTCCTTGTTGCAGCGTGCTTTCATACGTATAGTTTCCAAGGTATTATAAAGAAAGTGGGGATTTATCTGACTAGCAAGCATTTTAAATTCCACATCTTTTTGCCTGCTGTTTATTTTTTCCGTTTGTATTTTTTCCTCATATATTGCAGCATAAAGCTTTTGTATACTATCTATCATGGTATACAAATCATCATACAATAATCCTATTTCATCCTTCCCTTCCATTTTAGTAGGAAAATTAAAATTACCGTTAGCCGCCTTATGCATTTGTTTGTGAAAAAGTTTGACTCGTAGGCTGAATTGATTAGAGAAAAAATAGATTAAAGTCAGTGACATAACAAAGCTGCATATTATAAATACGAATCCTTCCAGATTTCTGTCATTAGCAGCCTTTAATAAGGTACGGTAGGGCTGAAAGCTTACAATAAGGCCTCTGCTTTTTGTCTTTCTGTACTTAAGTGGCATGACTGACATAACGCAGTCTTCCCCCCTGTATGTAACCCGGTTACTGCCATCTCTTTTATACTCCTTTATAAGATTCAGTAATTGTTCTTTATCCGTATCCTTTCTATTGGAAATCACTATCTGTTCATCATTCATAACAAATATGGTTTCATATTGCCGCTTATTGAATAGATCCTCCAAAAGCTGGGTTCGTACCTGTATCATTAGTACACCCACGTTCTTTTTCGCTTTCGTACTTATAAGTCTGGTAAGGCACCAGTAGCTTCTGCGGTTTATATCATCGTAAACATAATTCCAGACGGAACTACCTCCCGCATTCATTGTTTCCTGATACCAATCCTGTGAAAGTATGCTGTCGTTAATGCCATAAAACCGGTTGTTGCTGGGTATGGTCTTATTATCCAGATACATTCGAATATTATTAATTTCTTTATAGTAGTAATTCATATAATTGCTAATCGTATCGTATGCTATGTAATCCGAAACCATCTCATCATAACTGGAATATTCATTAAATGCTATATGCTCTAACTCATTGTCAAAGTACATTCGCAAAGATACATCTGTTATAATTCGCATCGTTTCTATAATACGGTCTGACATAACCGATAGTTCCGATTTCTCGGATGCCTTCGTTTGTTCAATGATTATATTTTGTGTTCCATTAATCAGGTATGTAATTAAAACCAGAAGGGGAATAAAACCACCGATTATATAGATTGTAATTATTTTTTCACGTATTTTCATATTTAGAATAAAAGTCTTAAACCTTGCGATAAGCCCTTTTATTGTCCCCATAGTTTACCTTCCCCATTATCCTTAAGTTACTTCCTGCCTTTTTCCCAAAAGGTCTCTATCTGCTTCTTTGTAATCCCTCTGACGAAATCCCTTTTAATCTTTAAAAAGCTTTCCAAATCATATAATATTAAATACAATATAGCCCGGTTTTCAAACTCCTCTCTGGTAGCGGGATTCGGTTCTTCCTTATAATCCTCTTTAATAACCTCAAGGTCAAACAAAAGTCTTTCTGCATTGTTATATTCATGAAATTGCGCTCCGATACATTGTATAAACATAGAAATTGGTTTTACCTGCTTTGGTATCTGTGTCAGAAGACATAACTGCTCTTTTATATGCTCAAGGATTACTAACTGACTTTTACGCATATCAAAATATTGTATATAATACCGTGTATCACTTAACAAGGTATTATTCATATTGGCATACGCTCCTAATAGGGCATCAGAAAGCAATTGATTTAAAACAGCAAATTCCTCCTCCAGACAGCAGCCCATCTTGCAATTTTTTTCTTTGCTGCAATCTGTCATCTCTGAACTTTGTCTCTCAAAGAGGATACATTCTGCCATACTTCCAAGAATGTTCTTCATATGCTGCTCCACCTTGTCCATGTCGGACTTCACTTGCCAAAGCCTGGCCGGAATATATATATTACATAGAATCCCCACTAAAATTCCAATTCCAAAGATTGCAAGTTCATTACCTATAAACGAGGCTTCCATATTTTTTTCGATTAAAAAATGTGTTACCATAACCGAGCACATAGATATGCCATCCTGCAAACGCAATAAATAACTGCCGGTAATAAAGACTAATAAAAATAATCCAAATACATGGGTATAGTAACCAATACTTTGAAACAACAGATATGCAGCGGTTATTGCGAAAAGAAATGCCAGGAAACGTTTTCCGGCTAATTTCAGAGTTTCTTTTTTTGTATCCTGTATACTAAGCAGAGTAATTATTCCCGCTGAAGCACTGTACTTTAAACCAAGCACTTCCGCAAGCAATATAGCTATACTGCTGCCTATGGCAATCTTAATAATTTTAATTATATTTATCTGGTATTTTTTCAATAATGCCTGACCACTCGCCAATGCTATCGCCTCCTCTATAACTTAACAAAAGCAGACAATTGTGACACACTATCTTAAAGACAGGAAGTAGACGAAATCACCAAAATAAAGAGGACTTACCACCGCATGAACCTGTTTTTGGTGATTTTGACTACCTCCATCACATGCACAGACTGTTTCGCAATTGACTACTTAAGAAAAGGCATATGCTACCTTTGTAACTTATGCCTTTTCTTCTATTTAAGCTATTATTTTCGTATTTGTCAAGTCTTTCCTAAAGCTGCCCTTTAATACGACTAGGCAGAGTAAAAGCAATTGGGTTTATCCTAAGATACAAACCAACTCTTCTGTCATAGACATGTCACTACTATCAGGAATCAGGAAAGTACCTGTACTGTCTATGTCATATTTCCCTCCGTTGCATGCAGTAACATTTTTTATATTATGAAGATATATTTTATACGGTTTTTTATTAGCATAATGGTTTACGGTTATTTTAATTTGATTTCCTGTTAACAAACTGGATATTTCAAGTTCTAGGTCGGCTTTTATATCATAGAGTTTTGTAGCAGCCATTTTTTCTTCAACTAGTTCATATATTTTGAAGGTAACCTCTTTCGCATAATCATAGGAAGGTGCAGAATCTTTAGCACCGACCGCCAGAATGGTATTTTCCCTTACAAGGCAGGGGAGACTGAAATACCCATGCTGTTCCTTCCGGTAACTACCGCCTCTTATCTTCTCACCGGTGAGATAATTTGTCCAATTACCCATAGGAACATAATATTCTACGACTCCCTCCTCATCAAATACCGGTGCAATCAACAGACTATCTCCAAACATATATTGTTTATCCAAATACCCACAGGCAGGATCTTCCTGAAACTCAAGTACCATACTTCTCATGGTCGGTATACCTGTTTTACTGGTTTCTATTGCATTACGATATATATATGGCATAAGAGATAATTTTAATTTGGTGAAAAATCTCGCTACATCCACTGCCTCCTCATCATAGACCCAAGGTACCCGATAGGAACTACTTCCATGTAGCCTGGAATGAGAGGACATTAATCCAAACGCAACCCATCTCTTATACACATCCGGAGTAGAAGTGTCTTCAAAGCCACCAATATCATGGCTCCAAAAACCAAAGCCTGACATAGTTAAGGATAACCCTCCCCGCAGACTTTCAGACATGGATTCAAAATCAGACCAGCAGTCACCACCCCAGTGTACCGGGAATTTTTGTCCGCCGACCGTAGCACTTCTTGCAAATAATACTGCCTCTTTCTTGCCTCGTTTACGTTCCAATAAATCAAAAACCGTTTTGTTATATAAGTATGTATAATAGTTATGCATTCGAACCGGATCTGCACCGTTATAATATACCACATCCTGAATAGGAATTCTCTCTCCAAAATCGGTTTTAAAGCAGTCAACCCCCATGTCCAGCAAATCTTCCAGTCTTGCAGAAAACCATTCACAAGCACGGGGATTTGTAAAATCCACCAATGCCATTCCCGGCTGCCACATATCCCACTGCCATACATCCCCATTCGTTCTCTTTACAAAATATCCATTTTCCATTCCTTCTTCAAATAATACCGACTCTTGGGCAATGTAGGAGTTAATCCAGACACAAATCCTTAATCCCTTTTCTTTTAAACGCCTTAACATCCCTGCCGGATTTGAAAATACTTCTTTATCCCATCTAAAATCTGACCATTGAAAGCCTTTCATCCAAAAACAGTCAAAGTGGAATACACTCAAAGGAATCTCTCTTTCTATCATGCCATCCACAAAGCTTGTAACAGTTGCTTCATCGTAATTCGTAGTAAAAGACGTAGAAAGCCAGAGTCCAAAAGTCCATGGAGCAGGCAGTGCCGGTTTACCTGTCAAGTCTGTATATCTGGAAAGAGCCTCCTTCATGGTAGGGCCGTTGAAGATAAAATAATCCAGACTCTCCCCGGGAATTGAAAAACCTACTTTT
Source organism: Anaerocolumna cellulosilytica (assembly GCF_014218335.1). Classification (GTDB taxonomy): domain Bacteria; phylum Bacillota; class Clostridia; order Lachnospirales; family Lachnospiraceae; genus Anaerocolumna; species Anaerocolumna cellulosilytica. Next base: position 4,153,111 of record NZ_AP023367.1, read on the forward strand.
TTTACCATTTCCGAGCTTACTTCAAAGGATACCTTATCCGTACTGTTAACAAAGACCCCATAACCTCTGCCAGATAAATAAAATGGTATGTTTTTATAAGACAGTTCGGTAGAAGTTCCCCCATCCTCATTCCAAATCTCAACGTTCTGTCCATTTTTAACAAATGGGGTAAAGCGTTCCCCAAGCCCATAAATGAGTTCACCTACGGATAGACTTAACTGCTCTCTCATATAAGCATCCTTTGTGTCGGTTTCATGAGCCAATCCAGTAAATTCGGTTTTTACATATGCAAGGTCACGAGCTTTACTAGAAGTTAATTTATATTTTCCCCGATAAAAATTAAGAGCAGCGGTTTCCTTATCTACCGTCACTTTTAAGGAGCCGCTTGAAAGTATATATTCTTTCTCGTCTTCTTCAATGGACAACGCCGAGTTCTCTCCCATATTTAATTCAAAATCCGGCCCATGGTTTACAACGCCTTTATAGTGATACGTTTGGATACGTAATACTTCCGGCACCGGAGCAGATATTTTAATGGTCAGATTAGGTCCTCCCAAAGTATCTCCTCTGTGCTTGATTTTGTGAGTGGGTGCTAAAAAGGTTATACTGGATACATCTCTTTTCGTTTCATACACCTCGGCAGGACTAAATAATTCCGTTCCCTTCCTCTGTACCCAACAGCCATAACTAAACTTCATAACTTTCTCCTTTCATTTATCCTTACTTTAAAGTATATGCTTTTAACAAAAATATACAATGTTATTTACCATAGCTCTCATGTAGTATAGTTGCAGGTTTATCATCCTTTCATAGACTCCATTAAAGCCCCATAACAAAATACATACGGTCTTTTATGACTCTAAAGGTCAGATGGTTCCCCTCCACATGATGAGGAATCGTATTTCCCCAGCTATCAATAATCTTATATTTCTTACTCTTGTGTTTTAACACGCAGTCTCTATCCGCCACTGATACAATTCTTGCCTTAAGAAGTTTATAATTATCCCAGTCTAAATCTACTGTAAATCCACCTCTTGCCCTGATACCTTTTATCGAACCCTTTTTCCAGGCACTGGGCAATGCCGGAAGAAAATCAAGCTCTTCATAATAACTTTGCAAAAGCATTTCAAGAATAGCTGCCGTGCCTCCAAAATTACCATCTATCTGAAAAATCTTCGGCGGATGCAAGTCCAACAAGCTTTCTGTAGCATAATCTCCGATTAAAGCCCTCAGATGCTCCCAGGCTGAATCACCTTTTCCTATTCGCGCATAAAGACAAGCTATCCAGGCTCTGCTCCATCCTGTATATCCTCCCCCTGCACAAATTCGATTTTCAAGAGAAATACACGCTGCCTCAAAAAGCTCTGGTGTTCTCTCCTTACTTATAACCTCCCCCGGGTACAAGCCAATCAGGTGAGAAATATGCCTATGATGGGGCTCTACTTCTTCAAACTCCTTGTTCCATTCCAATAACCCGCCATTGCTTCCAATCTTTAGTTTTGGCAGATTGTTATATAGCTCTTGCCAAATACACTGCTTCTCTTTATCTATCCCGAGGAGTTTGGCAGCTTTTATGGCGTGGGATAATACCTCTGCTGCCAATTCTATATCTGCCGCCGAAGATACACAAATTGTAACCGGCATATCTCCTCCTCCCACAAAACGGTTTTCCGGAGATTGGGAGGGCATAATCTGATATACACCGTCACTGTCCTTAACTAAAAAACTTTCATAAAAAAGTGCCGTTTCCTTTAAAAACGGATATGCTCTATTTCTTAGATACTGCATATCCTGACTATACTCGTAATGCCACCAGATATGTTCAGATAGCCAAGCTGCCACTCCTACCCACACGCTCCATCCATAGGTTTCAGGCGTTGCCAGCCCCCAGGCATCTGAGGATAAAGGAAGCCATAATCCTTCACAACCAAACAGTTTTTTTGCGGCTTCTTTCCCATGAGGCACCATTTTTTCCAGAAAAACAAGCAACGCCTGTGTATATTCCTCCAGATGCCCGCTCTCTGCCAGCCAATAGTTCATTTGCAAATTTATATCATTATGATAATCACAATCCCATGCAGGTGCAATATCTTCGTTCCATTTTCCTTGCAGATTTGCCGGCAGTTCGGCATTGGCAGAAGAGGCACATAATAAATACCTTCCATAATTAAAATACAATAAAGGCATGGTAATATCATTACCACCGTTACGGTATTCCCTGACTCTTATATTGGTGGGCTTTATGTATTCTTTATCCGGTATGGTTAATTTAAGTCTCCCGTAATGATCCTCATGCTCTTTTATATTTTCTTCGAATAATTTCTGCCATGTCTTAACCGGAAGTGGGTACCTTCTGCACTCCTCTAATGGATTTTCTCCCTTGGCACTGGTTCCCATATTAAGAAAAATCAGAATCTCGTTGGCATCCTCTACTTTTATCCGATGGTTTTCAGCCGGAAGTATTCTGCCACCCTGCACTTTTATATCGGCCTTGGCACAAAAAGATAAACCATCATAAAAAGAACCCGACATTATAATTGTGGCAGCACCGGATTCATAGCTGATTTCACAGGTTTTATCAGCAGTTCTTTCCAGCCAGAATACACCAGCAAGTGTTTCCCCTTCAGCAAAAAGACGAATGATAATATAGTCATTAACCAAATGTGCTATAACAGTTCTGGTTATATGCTTTCCGTCTGCATCATAGGAAATTGTTACACATGCCCTGTCTAAATCTAGTTCTCTCTTATAACCTACCGCTTCTCCATGACATAATGAAAATTTAAAGTCTCCCACCGGCTGATAGGAGTCTTCTCTGCTAGGTTTGCCACTGATACCGCCATTGCCTCCCCAAGCTTCATTGGCAAGCAGAGTTGCTTCTTCGTACTTCTCTTTCTCTAATAATCCCCTTACCCTTGACAGATACTCACTTCTGGTTTCATTCTCCCTGTCACGGTTTTGCCCAGTCCATAACCATTCATGATTCAGGGCAATTCTTTCAGTAAAGATTCCTCCTAAAACCATTCCTGCCAAACGGCCGGTGCCAACCGGAAGACCATCCTTCCACTCGCTGGCTGGCTTTGTATACCATAGTCTATTATTCACAAAAATCCCCCCGCTATGAGTTTCTTAAGATTCAACCTAAGTATACTCCATGTCGGGAGGATTTAACTATCCATAAAATTATAGGTAAAACACCTAAATATTTAGTAGTACCATCGTTTCGTATATATAACATATACTGTACAATAAAATTTACGGACATTACATTTATGTAAACAGTTATTTTTTCATAAGTTCTTCAAATTCAGTTACCGGTATAGGCTTTGAATACAGATATCCCTGTGCCATATCACAATATACACTTTTTAGGAAATCTGACTGATTCTGAGTTTCTACCCCCTCGGATAACACCTTCATATTGAGCTGCTTCGCCATGCTGATAATGCTCGATAATATTATCTGTTCCTCCTTTTGCATGTCTCCCTGCCCAAAGAACTCCTTATCCAGTTTAATTACATCCGTAGCCATATCCTTTAATAAATTCAGAGAAGAATATCCTGCACCAAAGTCATCAATAGATACTCCAAATCCTAAACGCCTTAACTCTTTCATGGTATTAATAGCAACTTCTGTATTGCTTAAGAATATGCTCTCTGTCAGTTCGAGCTCTAGGAAATGATAAGGAATCCGGTAGGAATCTACCAGCCTTTTAATATCTCCTACAAAATTTTCATCATTTAGATGAATTCTTGATACATTCACCGAGATAGGTACTACTCTGCGTTCTCCATCAATCCAACGTCTTAAGATTTTGCAGACTTCTTCATAAATATAGAAGTCTAAATTAACAACAAATCCATTCTTTTCAAAAATAGGTATAAAATCATTGGGTGGTACCAGAGAATCCCCTTTTTTCCATCGAACCAATGCTTCTGCTCCTACTAATATATTCTCACTTAATCCGATTTTAGGCTGTAAATAAACAATAAATTCTCCATCCTTAAGAGCCTGTTCCATGGAATTAGTAATTTCAGCTTCCCATTGCAACTTCACCTTCATAGAATTATCAAAGAACTTACAAGTGGTTTTAGGATTTCCTTTTATGCTTTTTCTTGCAATATTGGCATTATCAATAGCAACTGTTATATCTTCCCTTGAATCAACCAAAGACACACCACTGACAATGATGAATTTGGTACTCGGATATTTAGCTTTTTGCATAGAATGAAATTTTTCGTTTATTTGAAAAATATGCTTTTTGAAGCTTTCCTCCTCTTCATATTGCAATACCGCTAAAAAATTATCCTCAGATACTCTGGAAACACCCTCTGTTAGCGTATCTGCTTCTGTAAGGAGCGCAGCAAATTCACACAGAATTTTATCACCCGCCTCATATCCTAAGGTGTTATTAATATACTTAAACTGTGTTATATCCGAGTATACAATTGCATATTTACGGTCTGGGTATTTCTCAAGGAGATTTCTAACATCTTTTTTAAATTTGTGTAGCGTAGGGAGTCCTGTTAAGATATCGTAATTCTTTATTCGATAAAGCTGTTGACTGGCACGTTCAGATGCTCGCATTTTTAGCAAATAAGAAGAAATGATTTTTGTTATGGTAACTAATGAGTCTACCTCGTACTGTGTCCAATACCGGGGTTTTTCACAATCATGTATACTTACACATCCCTTCAACGTCCCATTCTCGAATATGCCGCATTGAAGCAATGCTTTTATCTCCAGATTCTCCATGAGGGTTTTGACAACCTCATCTTCTGTTTCTTCTATATGATTCACATAGTAAATTCCGTTTTCATCAAATGAAATATCAAGATTTTGTACCAGGAGTGGAATTTTATGGCTTAATTCTTCTTTGGCCTGTATCCCATCCTTTGAACTAAAATAAGTGGCTGATAAATCTGAAGAGGATGTAGTATATTCCAGTATGCAGATATGGTCACAATCAAATTGAACCCTGACTTTATTTAACAGAAGATTTATTGCACTGTTGACGTCCTTTGTCCGGGACATAATATCAAAGGCAAAGGCCGTTATTTCTTTATCGAAATTACTGCTTCCATAGGCCCTGGTTTTATTAATTATATATTTTTCATAGCAATCCCTGTCAATATACTGTTCTATTTTTTTTATGTCAGGAGTTGATATACCAGTATGCGGGATATCAGTATATACTGTATCAGTATATAACATATCGGGATATAACATATCAGGATATAACATATCCTGGTAAAAGCTATAGAAATTATTCCTGTTTTCTCGTGTTTTCATCAGTGCTGCATCTGCTTTTAAAAATAATTGCATATAATCTGCACCGTCTTCTGGGAATACGGCAATACCAATACTGCAAGACATCTGATAGCTTCTGTCTTCTCCAGTATAAGTGCCGCGGAACACAGAATAAATCTCTTCCGCTTTTTCTTTTAATAACTCTATCTCTTGAACATTTTTAAGGAAAATGAGAAATTCATCGCCTCCGATACGTCCGGCTATGTCTGTATCGTAAAATATTTTACGCAGAGAATCCGCTATATTAACCAGTACCGTATCACCAAATATATAGCCCAGATTCTCATTTACAGTATCAAAATTGTCAATATCAACAATCATTAATGCATGTCTGGAACCCGGTTCTGCTTTTTCTAGAAATTCTTCTATGATTCTCTTGCTGTACTCTTTGTTATACAGCTTTGTAAGCGTATCCTGTTTTTCTAAGGCTTGTATACGGTCACTCTCCATTTTTTTACGTTCCTTCTGACGGAGCAGTTCCTGTTTTATCTCATCCCAATTGCCGCCGTCAATTAAAGTTGAATAAATGGTATCATTATATATAAACTCTATGTAATTATCTTTTTCAATATAGTTACTGATTACTCCATCAGGCAATGAAATATTAGAAAAGAAATCCATTAATTGATCTTTCGTATAAATATTTTTTCTTTTGAATGTTCTTTTATCTTTATCAATCATGTTATGTTTTTACCATCCATGTTAGGTTTTTTCCATCTTCCTTGATGTTTTATAAGTTATAATCAAAAAATATTATATCATGAATTGATACTTCCTACAACCAGAAAATCATGAAAATACTGGCAGTTTCTCTGATTCCTAAATTAGAATCCATGGCTAGAATATTACCATGATTTACTCATATATTTAATTAGTAAGAACTTTTATTGGAGATGAAGGCTTGGATCAAGATTGCAGAGATTTTATTTTAAATGAAGATTACACCGATTTGATTTTTCAGTCCGGCCAGCTGCTGGAACGGTTTACATCTTCGATAACCGGTACCTGTCAGACTCGGCTAAATAATACCCATAACGTTGTCTATACTCCCATCACCAGTCTGCCTGAAAATCTAATTCAGGAATATGGTTATGGTGTCCTTCCAAGCTGTTTCGGTTTACTGGATACAGGAAGCCTTGAAGCATCAGGTGTCACCAGAATACGTAACATCCCGGCATTTAATCTTCGAGGGGATGGTATATTAATTGGTATCATTGATACTGGTATAGATTACAGACACGAAGCCTTCCGCAAAGCAGACGGCACCTCAAAAATTATTTCAATCTGGGATCAGACAATTCAAACCGGGCCTGCTCCGGAAGGCTTTTTTTATGGCACCGAGTACACCCAGGAACAGATAAATCTTGCCCTGCAAAGCGAAGATCCTCTCTCAGTTGTGCAAAGCATTGATACGGAGGGACACGGTACTTTTTTGGCCGGTATTGCTGCTGGTACACCAAATGACGCTAACAACTTTGCCGGAGTGGTGCCGGAAGCTGAAATCATCGTTGTGAAGCTGAAACAGGCAAAGCCTTATCTTCGTAATTTTTTTCTTATTCCTCAGGATGTTGTGTGCTTTCAAGAAACGGATATCATATTTGGAATTAATTATCTTCTGGATGTTTCCTCCCGCCTTAGCAGACCCATCAGTATCTGTATCGGTTTTGGCACCTCTCAGGGTGCTCATGATGAACGGGGTGTTTTAAGCTCTTACCTGTCCCTGGTGGCTGATGCCAGAGGTGTAGGGGTTACAATTGGAGGAGGCAATGAAGGTAACAGAGGTCACCATTTTCAAGGTACAGTAACAAACGGAGCTGAGTTTGTTACTGTTGAACTTCGAGTAGGAGCCGATAATTTAGGATTTTCCATGGAGCTGTGGGGTGATGCTCCTAGTACCTTCTCTATTGATATACTCTCTCCCACTGGTGAGTTTATACCAAGAATTCCCGCCAGACTTGGTGAAACCAGAGTAATTCGATTCATTTTTGAAAATACTGTTATCTTCGTGGATTACGAATTGGTAGAATCCCAGACCGGAGACCAGCTAATTTTGATGCGCTTTCAAGCTCCTACCGAAGGAATCTGGCGTTTTCGAGTATACTCAAGCAGTGACCTGGCTGCAAATTTTCATATATGGCTCCCTATAACAAATTTTTTAGATTCGGATACTTTCTTTACTGAACCAAGCCCCTATACAACGCTTACCTCTCCTGCCAATACTCTGATTCCTATTATTGTTACAGCCTATGACTATACCAATGACAGCCTGTATATCAACGCCAGCAGAGGTTTTACCAGAAATAACAATATAAATCCGGACCTGGCTGCACCAGGGGTTAATTTAATCGGACCTGATTTGAATAATAGTTATACCACGAGCAGCGGCACTAGCTTATCGGCTGCTCATACTACAGGAATAGCCGCTATGGTCTTACAATGGAGCCAGTCATCTGGTACTTTTGCACAAGTAGATAGCGTAGAAATAAAAAATCTTTTGTTGCGAGGTGCCAAAAGAGACCCAAACCTCTCTTATCCAAACAGAGAATGGGGCTATGGAATACTCGATATCTATAGCTCCTTTAACAGCTTACGGGGTGATACCCAACCCTAAGAATTGCTTGCTTTCATTTTACAAAAGTAAGAACCTATTTTAGAACTTCACATACAATATAGTATACATATCTGTTTAGAATGATATACTTAACCCATTAAAACATATCTGCCTGTGGCTCAAAGCTTGCAGGTCTGGAAAGGCGTGGATATTTATATGAATTTTGATTCTAAAGTAATTCATGGTGGTATCTCTGAGGATGAAACCACCGGTGCTGTTAATGTACCTATCTATCAAACTTCTACATACAGACAACCAGAAGTAGGGAAACATAAAGGTTTTGAATATTCCAGGACAAAAAATCCAACCAGATATGCTCTTGAGACCTTGGCAGCCGAACTTGAAGGCGGACTAACCGGTTTTGCATTTGCCTCCGGACTTGCTGCTTTATCCACAGTTCTACTCTTATTCAAGGCCGGAGACCATATTATACTTTCTGATGATGTTTACGGCGGAACCTTTCGTGTAGTTGACAAAGTATTTACAAATCTCTCAATCTCCTATACTTCAGTGGACACCAGCAATCTGGACTTATTAGAACAAGCAATAAAAGCGGAAACAAAAGCCATATTTATAGAATCTCCTACCAATCCCCTTATGAAACTTACGGATTTGAGGGCGGTTGCTGCACTTGGTAAAAGATATGGCTTACTTACGGTGGTAGATAATACCTTTTTTACACCCTATCTTCAAAGACCTTTGGAAGACGGTATTGATATTGTAATTCACAGCGCCACTAAGTATCTGGGAGGACATAGTGATGTGGTTGGAGGGCTTGTAGTGGTAAACCATCCGGATTTAGCGGAAAGGCTCCAATTTTTGCAAAATGCGGTTGGTGCTATACTGGGACCTCAGGATAGTTGGCTCTTAATACGGGGTATCAAAACCTTGTCCCTTCGTATGGAAAAATCTCAGGAGAATGCAAAAAAAATTGTAGAATACCTAAAAAATATGAAAAAAGTTAGTAAGATCTATTACCCCGGTAAAGGTTCTATGATTTCTTTTGAACTTGATTCTGCTGAATCTGCCCGAACTTTATTAAATCAGGTAAAAATGATTGCTCTGGCAGAAAGTCTTGGAGGAGTGGAAAGCTTAATCTCTCTTCCAGCAGCTATGACCCATGCCTCCATTCCAAAAGAAAAGCGTGAGGCTTTGGGCATCAAAGACAGCCTTGTCCGCCTTTCTGTGGGAATTGAAGCCTTTGAAGATATAATTGCAGATATAGAAAGAGGTTTATTATAACCTAATGGAAGGAGCTAGAAAGCAACCCCACACTTATCTTACGTGTGCCATGCAAAAACTATGAACTATTATAAGGATATCAGAGAATTAATTGGTAATACCCCACTTTTACAGTTAAATAATCTTACCTCCTATCCTACTATTAATCTTTTTGGCAAGCTGGAGTTTTATAATCCCGGTGGAAGCATAAAAGACAGGGTAGGATTAAAGATACTTACTGCCGCAAAAGAACAAGGACTTCTTAAACCCGGTTATACTATTATAGAGGCTACTGCCGGTAATACCGGTCTTGGGCTTGCTATTGCCGCATTTGAGATGGGTTATAAGCTTAAACTATTCATTCCTGAAAAGTTTTCTATGGAAAAACAAATTCTGATGCATGCTCTAGGAGCCGAAATTATACCAACTCCATCAGAAGAAGGCATTGAGGGTGCTATGAAACGAGCGGCTGCGTTCGGAAAAGAGCTCCCAAATGTGTTTTTGCCAAAGCAGTTTGAAAATGAATTGAATGTGCAGGCACACCGAATTACCGGTAAAGAAATTTATGACGCTCTTGATGGTAACGTTGACATCTTAGTGGCAGGAGCAGGTTCCGGAGGAACAATTGTAGGTATATCTTCTTATATAAAAGAACAAAAACCAAATGTGAAAATTGTTCTAGCAGATCCAGTAGGTTCCATCCTAGGTGGAGGTGCAAAAGGCACTTATCATATTGAAGGCATTGGGAACCACTTTATTCCAAAAATTTTCGATGCATCTTGTATTGATGAAGTAGAAAAAATATCAGATGAGGAAGCTTGGTACTATGCGCAGCTGCTAGGTAAAAAGGAAGGAATTCTAGCAGGTTTTTCCTCCGGTGCGGCCATTGCTGCAGCAGTAAAACAGGCCTATAAAGAAGGGATTAAAAACCGGGCAGAAAACCATACAAATACCACCAATAACTCTGACTTACAAAGACCTTTAAATATTGTGGCCGTTCTCCCAGACAGAGGAGACCGGTATTTTAGTCAAAAATTATATGATACCGATGTGAACTTAGCAGATCAGAAATTTAACTTTTTATTTGACAGTTGGTCAGACTCCTATGACCGTACCGTCTATGAAGACCGTGGAGAATATAAAGAAGTCTTTGAAGACTATCAATTGATATTAGATACTATTGCTGCAGAAATAAAAAGAAAGAACGATTCCTTGGTTCTGGACATCGGTTCAGGTACCGGCAACCTTTCCTTTGCTGCTAGAAAGCTGGGTTACCAGGTTATAGGACTTGAGCCTAATATAAAGATGCGCTCCATATCCAAGAAAAAATACCCTGACCTTACGGTACTGGAAGGTGGCTTCCTAAACATTCCCCTTGAGAATAACAGTCTGGATGTAATAATAAGCAGTTATGCATTTCACCATCTGAGTAACGATGATAAGGCAGATGCTGCTAAGGTTTTTTATGAAAAATTAAAACCCGATGGAAAAGTTATTCTCGCTGACACTATCTATGAAAGTCCAGAAATAAGGGATGTATTATTGGCTGACAGCATAGAAAAACAATATCTTTCTCTGGCAGAAGATTTAAAAACAGAATATTATACGACACAGGAGGTACTTACAGAACTCTTTAAAGAGGCAGGTTTTTTAGTAACCTATCAGAGAATGAATAAATTTGTATGGATATTAACTGCTATTAAAAAGAAGGAATACATTCTTCTAGAAGAAGTAAAAGGTAATGAGTAAAAAGATGACTGTCCGATTGCCCTATCCCCAGCGACTAAGGCTTTCTGACAGTCTCTTCTTATTTATACATATTATATGCTTGAATTTTATACTTACTTAAGGAGTACACACTACTAACCATCTCATAAATATATGATTACATATTTCATGCTTCTCTACACACTGCATTAATTGCAACAAATTTGCCTGCTGTAATATCAACTACAGTTTTGATATATCTATTAAGGAAATGTTGTCTATATCCGCATTTTCCAAGCTGGTTACTAAAGCATTGGCAGTATCTAGAGAGGTTAAGCAAGTTACTCCGGTCTCAATAGAGGTTCTGCGGATTAAGAAACCATCTCTTGATTTATCTCGTCCCTGTGTTGGTGTGTCAATTACCAGATCTATTTCATGTCCGAGAATTAAATCGATAATGGTAGGTGCTTCTTTATCTAGCTTATTAACAGGTATGGCTTTTACTCCATTTTCGTTCAAAGCTTTTGCTGTACTTCTGGTTGCATATATTTCATAGCCAAGTTTCTTAAATCTCTTACCTACTTCTACTGCTTCCAGTTTATCGGAATCTTTCACAGTTATAATCATCTTCTTGTGCTTTGGAAGATTGATTCCTGCTCCCAAGAAAGCTTTATATAACGCTTCATTAAAGGTCTTTGCAATTCCTAAACATTCTCCGGTTGATTTCATTTCCGGTCCTAAGCTGATGTCAGCACCATACAACTTTTCAAAAGAGAACACCGGCATCTTAATAGCAATATAATCCGCATTGGGGGCAAGTCCGGTTCCATAACCTAAATCCTTTAACTTCTGTCCCAGAATAACATTGGAAGCCAGTCCGACAATTGGAATTCCGGTTACCTTACTGATATAAGGTACGGTACGGCTGGAACGAGGATTTACCTCTATTACATAAACTTCTTCATTATATACAATAAACTGAATGTTGATTAATCCGATCACATGTAATGATTTTGCCAGCTTCCTGGTATAATCTACGATAACATTTTGTATCTTTGGGGTGATATTTTGTACCGGATATACAGATATACTATCTCCTGAGTGGATACCTGCTCGCTCCACATGCTCCATAATACCCGGTATCAGAATATCTTCTCCGTCACATACGGCATCAACTTCCATTTCCTTACCCATGAGATATTTGTCTACAAGAATAGGATGTTCTTGTACATTCAAATTGATGATGTCCATAAATTCCCTGATATCTTCATCACTTATGGCAATCTGCATACCCTGTCCACCAAGTACATAGGAAGGTCTAACTAAAACTGGATATCCCAGCTCGTTAGCAACTACAATCGCTTCTTCCGTTGTATAAACAGTCTTTCCTGCGGGTCTAGGTATACAGCATTCCTCTAGAATAGCATCAAACAACTCCCTGTCTTCTGCGGCATCCACATTCTCAGCGGAAGTACCAAGTATAGGAACACCCATCTTTAATAAACTTTCCGTTAACTTGATGGCTGTCTGTCCACCAAACTGTACAACGGCACCGTCGGGCTGCTCCAAGTCTACAATGCTTTCCACATCTTCAGGTGTTAATGGTTCAAAATATAACTTGTCAGCTATATCAAAATCCGTACTTACAGTTTCAGGATTGTTGTTTACAATTATGGTTTCATAACCGGCTTTTCTAAGTGCCCATACGCTGTGAACGGAACAGTAATCGAATTCAATACCCTGACCGATACGAATTGGCCCAGAGCCCAATACCATTATCTTTTTCTTCTCTTTAACAGGAGTGACTTCATTGATACTGCCAAAGCTGGAATAATAGTACGGTGTGCTGGCTTCAAATTCTGCTGCACAGGTATCAACCATTTTGTAGGCCGGTGTAATCTTATATTCTTCCTTACGAAGCTTTCTGATTTCTGCAAGGCTCTTTCCAGTAAATTCTGCAATCACTCTGTCCGGAAATTCCAGGCGTTTTGCTTCTGCCAATAAATCTTCTGTTAATGGGTTTGTCTTTAATTCCTGCTCCATCTCAACAAGTATTGCTATCTTATCTAAGAACCATTTATCTATCTTTGTAATATCATTGATTTCTTCAAAGGTTATTCCTCTTCTTATCGCTTCAGCTATAACAAAGAGTCTTCTATCATCGATTAGATGCAGTTTTTCTCTGATATCTTCTATAGAATTCTTACTGTAATCACCGTAGCTTAAGCTATAGACATTCTGCTCTAACGAGCGAAGTGCCTTCATAAGTGCTCCTTCAAAATTAGTACAAATACTCATTACCTCACCGGTAGCTTTCATCTGCGTGGTTAAGGTTCTCTTTGCCATGATAAATTTATCAAAAGGCCACTTAGGAATCTTCACAACTACATAGTCCAGTGCAGGCTCAAAGCTTGCATATGTTTTACCAGTAATAGCGTTCTTTATTTCATCCAGATTATAACCTAAGGCAATCTTAGCAGCTACTTTAGCTATAGGATATCCGGTAGCTTTTGATGCTAAAGCAGAAGAACGGCTTACCCTGGGATTTACTTCGATAACACAGTACTCAAAGGTTTCAGGGTGTAAGGCGTACTGCACATTGCAGCCTCCCGTTATATTTAATTCTGTTATAATGTTAAGTGCTGAGGTTCTTAACATCTGGTATTCTTTATCGGATAGGGTCTGGGAAGGAGCTACTACAATACTATCTCCCGTATGAACACCTACCGGGTCAAGGTTCTCCATATTACAAACTGTAATACAGTTCCCCTGGTTATCTCGCATAACTTCATATTCAATTTCTTTCCAACCTGCAATACAGCGTTCAATTAAGCACTGTCCGACACGGCTAAGTCTTAAACCATTGGAGCATATTTCCTTTAACTGTTCTTCACTCTGGGCAATACCGCCGCCGCTTCCACCAAGAGTATACGCTGGACGAACCACTACCGGATAGCCGATTGTAGCAGCAAAAGCCACTGCGTCAGGTACAGTAGTAACTACTGTACTGGGCGCACAGGGCTCCCCTATTTTTTCCATGGTTGTTTTGAATTCCAGACGGTCTTCTGCTTTTTTAATCGTTTCTGAGGTTGTACCGATTAATTTAACATGATTCTCTTTTAAAAAACCGGATTCCTCCAGTTCCATAGCAATATTAAGCGCAGCTTGTCCTCCCAGGGTAGGAAGTACACTATCCGGTTTCTCTTTTATTATTATCTTTTTTACAATGTCTGGGGTGAGTGGTTCGATATAAACCATGTCTGCGATGTCTTTATCGGTCATAATAGTAGCTGGATTGGAATTCACCAGTACTACAGTTATGCCTTCTTCTTTTAAGGAACGGCAGGCTTGCGTACCTGCATAGTCGAATTCCGCTGCCTGACCGATAACAATAGGGCCGGAACCGATTACCAATACCTTTTTAATCTCTTCTATTCTTGGCATTATTGTACCTCCATCATTTCAATAAACTCGTCAAAAAGAAACTCTGAATCCTGCGGACCTGCACATGCTTCCGGGTGGAATTGAACAGTAAATATATTTTTTCCTAAATAACGATATCCTTCAATGGTTCCGTCGTTAGCATTGATAAAGCTTTTCTCAGCAACATCTGCCTTCATGGTTCCGTCTTCAACCACATAACCATGATTCTGGGAAGAAATATATACTCTGCCGGTTTTTAAGTCTTTTACCGGATGGTTGGCACCTCTATGCCCATATTTTAATTTTTTAGTATCGCCGCCGTTGGCAAGAGCCATTAACTGATGTCCTAAGCAAATGGCAAAGATAGGAGTATTACTTTGATATAATTTCTTGATTTCTTCTATGATTTCTATACATTCCTTCGGATCTCCAGGACCATTTGATAGCATGATACCATCGGGATTTTCTTTTAATATTTCGTCTGCTTTTGTAAGTGCGGGATAAACAGTAACATCACAGCCTCTTTTTAATAAGCAATCTGTAATATTGTCCTTAGAACCATAATCCAGTAAAGCTACTTTAAAGTTACCTGTTTTATAAGGACGGGTTTTTAAACCGCTTCTTGCCTTTTGTGCATCTGTTGGAACAAATTCCTTTGCCAAAAAGGTCTTTTTCTCCTTGCAGGTTACTTTTTCAACCACTTTCTCTGTTTTGTGACCTTTTAATTTTTGAATGACCTCTTCCAATGCAAAGTTACTATTGGTTGTAATCATACCGTTCATGGTACCTTTTTCCCTTAGGATTTTTGTTAATGCTCTGGTATCAATACCAGCAATTCCCGGAATATCCTTCTTTATCAGGAAGTCCGCTAGGGTATCCTCGCTACGGAAGTTACTTGGGCGCCGAGCAATTTCTCTTACAATATATCCGTCTACCCATGGCTTTTTCGATTCCATATCTTCATAACAGATTCCGTAATTACCAATTAACGGATAGGTCATAACAACCGCCTGGCCTGCATAAGACGGGTCCGTCAACACCTCGAGATATCCTGTCATTGAGGTGTTAAATACTATTTCACTAATCATATCTCGTGTCGAACCTATACTTGTCCCTGTGAAAACATTACCGTCTTCTAGTATTAGATAAGCTTTCATAACTTCCACCTGTTCCTTTCAAATAATGTAGCAACCTTTACTTCTGTAGTCAAACCATGCTGCTATGTTGCATTTGCCCGTAAAAATAAGTATACCTATAGTAAAACGGTATACTTCTTACACAAATCAGGCCTACAGATACCCAAATTGTTAGTATTCTATCATATCTCTTATTAAAATACAAGCATTTTTTATTTTTTATTCCATCTAATTATTATTCATATTTTTTTATAATTATAAATTAAATTTTATAATTTAGCAAGCTTATTTTAAAGAAAAATTTAAAAAAATAGTACCAAAGCATTTATGGTTTCCACTCATGTTTTGGTACTATTAAAAGCAATCCGTTACTTAGTTTAATTCTGCAATTCTTGTTACCGCCACATATAGTTCAGAAATTCTATACCAGGTCGGTAAGTCAACAATTCCATTCGCCGGAAGTCCGAAGGTTTGCTGAAAGGCTCTTACAGCAGCCTCCGTCTGAGGCCCAAAAGTACCGTCTACAGCTATTCTTGGTATTACAGAGTAGACATTTGCTATGGCATTTAACTGCTCTTGCATCTGCCTGACACTGTCACCTCTTGAGCCTATGGTTAAGTTCGCACCCGGCCAGGAGGAGGGAACCCCTGCTACCTCATTAGCTGAATTAATATACATATCCGACCCATAAAAATTTTTGATAATCTGAATGGCAGTATATCCTTGGTCTCCAAGGGATTTAGATCCCCATTGTGTCATCCAGCCTGGGCATTGGACTCTTCTGCCGTCACAATACTGAGTCAAGATTGGCTGCTTTACATTTGGCCTGGATAAAAAATTATTAAATACCTGGTCAACTGCTAAACCGATGTTATCATAAATATTCCTCCCTCTCATCCATTTATGGTCAAAGGCTGTAGAGGAGGTTATGGTAAAATTATAGCCTTGATTGCGATACCATTCCGTATACACACGGTTTAAAGTAAAAGACATAATTGCCAGTATATTGGCTGTAATGGTTGATTCCGGCCAGGTAGCATATATTTCACTGGAAGCTACGTTCTTGATATAATCTCGGTATCTGACGTAATAATTTTCGGCAGAAGTGTCTGAAGGCGGCCCGTCATGAACAACAACAAACTCAGGTACAACTACACTTGGCAGTACAATCTCTCCTGTTTCATTCGTAGGCTTTATTTCCGCTTCAGCTATTTTAGGCGGATAATCACCATAAAGGGTGTGAGGAGGTATCACATATACTTCTTCCCCCTGGGCAACCCTCATATTAATGGGCTGTACGGCCGTTACATCCGGAAGTATTTCTGCTCCGCTGACCTCTACTTCTTCAAAACCCTCTGCAGTAACCTGAATGGTATATACCGAATAGGGTTGTTCAAATATAGCCGGATCCAGGCTGTATTCCAGAGGAGGTGCGGGCAATTCGATTACAGGGGAACGCCCCAGTTCATCGGTTGTTAATTCTTCAACTACTGATGTTGGATCACCGGTATAGGCTATTCTTATAGTGGCATTTTGTATTGGTCTTAGTCCCAACTCGGTAACAGTATTAACCCAGAGCCTGCCAAGGGATTGTGTTTCCATCTGAGCTGGATACAGCCTGGGCATATTATGTTCAACTTTGGTTATGTTATTATGGACACTGTTTTTAGGCGATATGGGGGAACCATAATACTCTTTTTTATACATATTTCACGTACCCTTAAAATATTATCACTACCAGTATATGCTTCTATTTTGTAAAGTGTACCACCTCAAAGTTGTTTTTAGTTTTTTCAAAAATATATAATGCATTTAAACATTGGGTATATAATTTATTTAACTATATTGCTTATTTATTGCCGAACTGGTAAGGTTCTCTATTCTCTAATGTATCAAAAACATAGCCTTTATCCTGTATTTCTTTTATTATTTCTGGAAGACTTTTTGCTGTCAGCCGATTAATTGCCGAATCGTGCATAAGTATAATGGGTTCCTCATAACGTGATAAATCTTTCAGAACATTTTTCTTTATTTTGTATTCCGTCGGATTTCCCACCGAATCCTCAGCACTTACATTCCAATCGTAGTAAGTAAAGCCCCTTCTCTTCATCTCCCCTATTAATTCATCTCGAATGCCTCTATTATACATATTATAACTGCCCCAGGGAAAACGAAATATATTCACCTGAACACCGGTTATATCATATATGAGTTTATAATCTTCATAAAAGTCCTCTAAAAATGCCTCTACCGAAGAGTATATTTCTTTATAGTTATGGGAGAAGGTATGTATTCCTATTGTGTGTCCGTCGTCTACCATTTGCTTTAAGTATTCTTTTTCCTCCTCCTTCATTGTACTTCCTACTATAAAAAAAGTTGCTTTTACCTGATTTTTCTTAAGTATATCCATAATATCCTTGGTTATATGGCTGGGACCGTCATCAAAGGTAAGGTATACTTTTTTTTGCTCTTTTAGCAATATAATCGGCTTTACACTCTCTACGTACATATCCGGATACATATCCGTATAATTTTTTCTATTCTCTTCTCTAAATACCCTTAATCCAGCATTTTCCTTCCCTGCTTTTTCATTCTCAGCCTTTACAAGTGCTGCTATATCTTCCTCTGCTTCCCATACAAGAATCGCACCCTCTTGCTTATAAAACTGCTCCTGATTGCTCATTTTATCTATTATACCTAACCGGATAATTAAAACACTTAGTATAACTACCAGCATCCATTGTATTCTTTTGCTCACCATGCCAGGTCACGCCTCTTTTATCTTTCTAACATCTTATGAAAACAACAAAGACCAAATGCCATTGACTTAGAATTTTATCTGTATTAGAATGTAGAAAAGAAAAATGCTAACTTTATATTCTATAGACAGGAGATTAATATACAATGGACGGATTTAATAATCTGGAGGAGAACATAGAATCTGCTATTTATGAAGGCCTCTTAAAACTAGGCTATGCAGATAACGAAAGCTTTAGTATATATTACGATTTGGACTTATTAAACCACTTGCTGGAAACAGAGTTTATCTCAAAGCAAAAGTGCCTTGCATACTTGGATGAATTCAAAACTTTTGCTGATCCTCGTTTTTTCAATCTGATTATTACTTTGGAAGGCGGTCGTTTTAAATTTACCGTTCCGGCGGAAGGCATTACTTACATTTCTGATAAAAATAAAGATAATCACTTTTTACAAAACTTGATAAAGAAAGTAAATACTCATCAATTTACTTTGGAAGATATTCTGGATATTTTTGATAAGTATACTCCCGGATATATTTGTGAAGAAGCAGACCATCCTGAATATAAATATATCATTTATTTTAAAGACCGTAGTTTGGATAAATTTAAGTACTGCTTTAATTTCGATGTTCTTGGCAATTATTATCATAGACTGATAGAATTCAGCTATCTGCAAAGTTTACATGAACACGAGAATTAAGCCGCTTAATAAATTCCTGATTATACAACATCAAAAATAAGTATCCGTAGCTCCTAATCTGATTAAAAAGTGCAAAGACTCCCTTTCTACACTCCCTTTATGGTTCTGTATAATAGAAAAGTCTTTGCACTTCTTTTATAGATGTATGACTGTGACCTTACTAATACTAAAAACTATGGACTAAAATTGCAGTACTATATCAAATTGGTCGTTCTGTTACTCCTATTCGGATAAACCTTCTACACCCTCTGTGGTCTCTGTGTTTGGAATACTTTCAATTACAGGATTCTCTATATTAGCTTCTTCCGGCTCCTGAACGGCTTCCTGATTCGTTTCAGCTTGTGTACCAACCTTTTCTTCTGCCACCACCAGCTTTATCTGTAAATCATAATATCTTCTTGCCTGTACTGTAACGGTATACTCTCCCGGAGTTCGCGGAAGATGATTTACTGGAATAATAAGGTAATAATCCTTACCCATATTCATAAATCCAGACGCCTCTGTTACAATGTTATATCCTACAGGATTCTCATTCAATAACACGTTTTTAATCACCGTATTAAGGACATAAGAGGACTCTCCAATCATTGCGCTGTCTATCTTTACCTTAACAGCTTCCCCTGCCTTAACCGCCACAGTGCGCTCTGCTGCACTTGGAGCTTGGTATAAGGGGGCAATTGTAGTCTGCATCTTTACATCTTTATAACCTTCTGATTTTATAACTATAGCCTGTAATCCTGAATCGACGAACGCACTGTCATAGAACTGAATATAGGAACTATAGCTTTGCTTTTGATAATCTCTACCAGCTATTAATTTACTGCCATTGATATAGATTTCACCTACAGCATTTATCCACTCAGTGGATTCCTGTCCCGATATGCTTACTCTGTAATAAGCACTTACCTTTTCAAAAACTGAGGTGGGAGGTACTTTTCCTGGTTCTAAAACTTCTGGATTTTCAACTTCTTCCGCTTTTTCAAGTGTCACCTTGATTGCAGTGTCATTATACCCATGTGCTTTTACAGTTATAATAATCTCCCCGCTAAGGGAACTGTACTCGCTATTTATAATTTCCAGAGTACCATTGGTAATGTCCTTACTGAAGGCAACCTCGTTTCCATTCACGCTCACAGAAGTAATTTTATCCATATAAGCTACTATTTCTGCACTATTTTCAACAGAAAGTAGAATTTTTTCTGCTGTATTGCTTTGCTTTAAAATAAATGCAGGCGTAATTAATGATTCTGCCTTCTTTTCAAACGTCAAATTCTCATAACCATTTGCTTTCAGGGTAATCTTAGTAAAGCTTCTGTTAAACATATCTTTATTTATAATTAATTGATTTCCATTAAAAATGGTGTCTATGGGTGCTACGGTACTTAAAATTCCCATCTCAATCCGATATACGCTCTCCTGCCAGTTTTTATGTTCGCGGTCAAATACAATAGTGAAGGTATTTTCATCCTCCCTTACCTCTGTTATAGACGGAAGAGTAAAGTCAATTGCTGCATTTTCAGGCAGCAATTGGAACTTATAATATCTAGCTCCATAGCCGCTTGCTGATATACCAAGAGACTGCACATTGGTATCTTTAAATTCCTTTGCAAATATAACCAGACGGTTTTGCTCGATTTTATAAGAAGCTCCGGCTCCAGTCTGACTTTCTGTGTATAGGGCTTTCCCATTTAAAGTAATACCGGTAATTTCTTTAGCATACTTAGCTGGTAACAGGATAGAGACATTCTCCCTTAGATGAGGAGTCCCCTCCAGTGTAAGTTGTACTTCTGACGGCTCAAGTACAAGCACCTGTGTATAGGTTGTGTATCCGTCAGCAGCTATGGTTATAAGGTTTTCTCCGCTTAAAAAAGCTGCTTTGTGAATACTAATTGTATTCCCTGAAACCGTATACTGGCTCTTATACAACTCTGTGGAACCGATTCTAATTGTATGAATGGCCTTTGCCCAATCACTGTCGGTATAACCTAAGACAACATCTTCGTTGAAATGAGCTGTAAGAACAGATACTTCAACTTTCTTTCCGTCAGCCTCAGATGAATCTATAATATCTCCGTACCTGCCGTTTTCTAACATGTATTTTATGTTAAACGGTGTTCCTCTATATGTATCATTTTCCGATTGATAGAAGTTTTCAAAATCAAGGTATTCACCAAGGATTTTACATTGCATGGCTTGATTCATATATGTATTCCAGTCAGCATATCTTTTAGAATCTTTCGTCCTTGCTCCTACCCGTCTGCTGCCTTCAAAATTATTCCACGCTTCAAATACCTTTGAAGAAGCTGCCGTCTCCGCTTGTAATACATTTAAAATATAGGCATTTGCTACCATATCAAATTTAAAAACCACATCTGCGTTGACCATGGTGCCTGTAGCGCCACTGACACCGTCAACATCACCTGAGCCGGAATCCCCACCTCTTGTTGCACTGCTGACTGCATCAAGCTTCATTGTACCTATACTATTACTGCCGTTTTCCCCTACTAAGAATTGGTAAGTTGCGTTGTGATGACCGTCTGCTTTTACAGTAAGGCTATGTAATCCTTCTGTTATAAGTGCTGTGTTTGATATTATAACCCGGTTGGAGACCACATAATAATCCACAAAATTTCCTGCCAAGGTTGTTCCATCCAATACTACTTCGTATATAGGATTGTTTATACCATAATTTAGTCCCAGAAGCTCAAACTTAACCTCCTGCCCTGCCTTTGGCATACCACTAATTATCTGCATTGTAGGCGCAGGGTTTAAAACTTCTATTTTAGTGCCAACTATATTATAACCATGTGAAAATATAGTTATCTGATGCAAGCCATTCGTAAGCTGGTTATTGGCTGAAAGGATAATTACATTTTCATCCGGCACAGACCTAAACTGTAACTCCATTCCACTAGTGGGTGCCTCGTGATACGGATTTTTAAGAATTACCTTATAAACATTTTTCTGCCAGTTCTTATATTTCTCATTATTAGAGATTTTAATAACCACATCCTGCCCGCTATCAGCACCGGGAGCGTACACAGGGGGTACGTTATCATCTACCACCTCAATCGTTGAGAAACTAGTAGTAGTCGGGAAAACCATTATCTTTCCATTTTGGTCATAAGGAGCTAAATAATAATCCCACACTGTCATAGGACCATTCACCAAAACTTCTTCCGGCGCGGCTAAGGCTGAATTTACAATAGCTTGGGAGGCTATTAAACTCAGTAAAATTACCGCAATTATTCTTTTAAATTTCATATTATTTAAATTCCTTTCTGTTTCACACTAGTTCCCACTATATGCCATAAATCAGGGTGTGAAATGGATTTTTATTTCACACTAGCTCCCATTGTATGCCGTATCTGCTTGCTGATATGGCATTACCATAAATCAGGGTGTGAAATGGATTTTTATTTCACACTATATTCCTGTATTTTGGTGCCTTTAACAATCTTAACTTTATGCTCATTACGATCCGAAAGTTCATATTTTACAATTGATTTTTCTGTGGTAACCGGTGTGAATAAGACAGCTTCACCATCTACTGTTACGGCATAGTCCTTTAGAGAACCTTCTGCAAACTGTATTACCAGATAGCGGACATACTCAAATTCAATAACTTTAACAGTGTGATTATTTGGTATAGGCGTTTCTCCATTGCCATTCCCGCCGGGAGTATCACCTCCGGGAGCTTCACCTCCTGAGTTATCTCCTCCGGGGTTAACACCACCTGAATTGCCTCCTGAAAAACTTTCACCGCTGCTTACAGTGCTGTCAGCAGTTTCTCCTATACTGCTTTTATTTCTTGAAATTCCTGCAATTATAACTGTAATATTGTCTCCAATTAAAATTGTTCCCGGTTCCTTA
The DNA here is from genome assembly GCF_014218335.1 of Anaerocolumna cellulosilytica. Classification (GTDB taxonomy): domain Bacteria; phylum Bacillota; class Clostridia; order Lachnospirales; family Lachnospiraceae; genus Anaerocolumna; species Anaerocolumna cellulosilytica. The sequence continues at coordinate 4,175,851 of NZ_AP023367.1, forward strand.
GATAGATTAACCCCATGAGCTTCTATACTAGCAGACATTATGACGCCCTTACCGGTAATAGTACTGTTGCTTCGAATAACCAGAACATCTACCGTTGTATCTTCCTCTAATTCTATCACTGAACCTTTTGCAGATTCTGATAATTCAAGCCTTTGAATCATTCCCTTGGTAAGTGTTACATTGGCCTTAGCTGACTCTACCTTAACATTACCAAAGTTTCCTACAAAACGAACGCTATGCTCCTGGGGTACCATCTTTACTGTTACCTCCCCAAAAGCCTTGTTCCTTTTAGTAGCATTATACAAAGTTGTTCCGGCTGCTACGTTTGTTGCTGCTATACTTGTTGAACCATTTGCCTCAATTCTGACTTTCCCATTTCCCTTTGCAGAAACTAATCCTTTCCTTACAATTGTATCCTGAAGCTTAATGCTGTTTTCTCCACCGCCCAATACAAATACTCTTCCATTCACCGTCACTCTGTCTAAAGTTACGTCTCCTTCGCCTACTCCCTGCGCTATATAGAGATTACCCTTAATTGTCATATCTTCCAAATTAACACCCGGTGCATTAATAAAAAGGTTACCGGTTATATCATCTGTATAGAATCCAGCCTCGCTTATTATCTCCCCTGTCATGCTATGTAATATAGTTGTCAGTTCGTCACTGCTGATGAGCCCTTTGGGTGAAAACGTATTCCCAGAGCCAGTTATCATGTAACCGTTCTTAACCATATATTCCGCTGCTGTTTTGTAAACCCCTCCGATTGCTTTACTATCTGCAATCCTAATAGTCTTTTGTGAGTTATCTTCTGCATGATAAAAAGCTCTGTATAGAATTAATGCAGCTTCCTGTCTGGTAACGGGTTTATTACCATTAAAGTTTCCCTTGGCATCTCTTTTTAATATGCCGGCTGCATCTACTTTTAAAGCTGACTCTCTATACCAGTCGCTATTCTTAACATCTGAAAACATCATATCCGCTTTTATCTGGTATACGAATATTTCATCCAGCATTTTTGAAAACTCTGCTCTTGTAATTACTGAACTTTCAACCTTCTGACTTGAATTTTTTACTTCTGTATGTTCCTGTGCCGCTTTTTTTACCTTTGGTTCCACGGTATTGCTTTTCGCAGCTGCAACTCTGAAGGATGATTGTGCTTGAAATCCTAGTACCAGTGACATTAGTATTACCAATGCTCCTGTAATAACGCCTTTTTTACTGTACATCTGTTCTCTCCTTTTTACATAATAATTATCTCTACCCATCCTATTCTACGCTTATACATCATCCTTTCCTTCCGGCTTTATTCGTTGTTGTATACAGCCATAAACTAAGCTATGGCAGCATTACTTTCGTTGTGCATACTTGTAGTTTCAACAAAATATCCGCAAATTCTACAAATGTTAGTCTTTTCTAACTTCACTCATTATACCAATTAACATCCAATTGTCAATACGATTGCTCTTAGCAATAATTTTTATCAATATACCAATAAAAGTAAAATTTACAAAAGTAATCAACAAAAAAAGAAACCCGAATAATTCAGGTTTCCTCTGTTAGTCTTACGGAGTATATTTTGGTATAGGTTAATTTACCATCTACCCTATGTGATTTCATTAGATTTATTTCATCAATCTTCTGACATAGACTTGGAACTTTTCTTTTAAAGTTTTCAAACTCATAGTCTGTTCTTAGAATAATACCTCTTCCCAATGTTAAATGTGGTTTAAATTCTTTTTCCTCCGCATAAAATTCAAACCGTTCCAATTCTTTTTTGATTTCATTATATAAGAGCTGTAAAGATGGATTTTCTCTTATACCAACACAGAAGATATCTCCTTCCCTCCTTTTGAACCGGAAGGCACCTTCTGTATATAAATAAAAGGGGGTGAGAAAAGACTTATTCGATATGTTATCAAGAACCTTACCTGCATCCTCGATGTATGAGGTTTCTCCCAGAAATGCCAAAGTTAAATGAAAATTTTCTCGATGGGTGAGATTTCCTTTTAACTTATTTCTTTTTAATTCTGATGTTAAATCAAACAGGGCATTTTTAATATCTTCAGAAAAATTTATGGCAATAAATAATCTTAGAATTTCTTTCATACGTTTTCTTCCTCTCTTATCCATAACTGTTGCTATAATAAAATTTTGCACTGTTTATACTTATTATATAGATTCAAAAAACTCTTTATTCAAAAACTCAAAGCAGACTGGATTTTACAAATGCCTAATTAAACATAGGTATTATTCACATATAAACTATCCATCACCAAATTGGTAAAGGGCTTTTTATTCCCTAAACTAATATTTTTATTAAAGCTCCTCAACAGAGGCTACTTCTTTAATGGTCCCTAACAAAGATAATATTTTTTCATGATCATGTTTTTCTTTTTGCTTAATCGTAATAAACAAACCAATCATATCTTCTGAATCCCTGTTTTTTACCATATCTACATTGGTTATCTCCATATTATTGGAGCGTATGCTGTCAAATACCAGACTTACTCCCTTTACAGAAGATAATTGAACATATATTTCCATTAACTTTGTTTTTGACATTACATAATTGTCAAAACGGTGTAATAAAGTCATGCTCCCTAATATGAAACTGCAGCCGATTATTGCTCCTTCGTAAAACCCAATACCTATGGCTAAGCCCATACATGCTGATGCCCACAGTCCAGCAGCTGTTGTTAAACCTTTTACCTGCTGTTTGCCAGTAATTAAAATGGTACCAGCCCCTAGAAAACCGATACCGCTTATAACCTGTGCTCCTAGCCTGGTGGGATCGGAACCATAACCCATTATATCATTTATGTATTGGCTGGTAATCATAACCAACGTTGAACCAATACATACTAAAATATGAGTACGAAAACCCGCCGGTCTTCTTTTTCTACTTCGGTCGTAACCAATTAAACCACCGCAAAGGGTAGCCAGTGTCAGACGTACAATTATTGATAAGTTATTAATCTCTTTTAATTCTCTTATAAAGTTTTCCATTCTGCTTACTCCTCCAGCCATATTATATGTTATATAAAATATTTTGCCTATAACTTTCATTCCGTGCTATAAAATAAGGTCAGAGCATCCTGTTTCTTCCTTAGTTTACACAAAATTTCTGTTGATAATGATATACATTTTAACCAATCGTATTAAGAAAGTAAAGCAGGAATTAGAATTAGGCGGATATCTGCACTTTGATTATGCTGATATCCGCCTATGGCAAATTTTTCTATACTTATCTTACACTTCTACAATCCACTGAAAATTGTCTTCTATTTTTCCTAATTGTATACCGGTAATAGTATCATATAATTTCTGACTGTATTCACCGATACCGCCATCCTTAACCTTCATTATGGTATCTTCCCATCTTAACTGACCTACAGGAGAAATTACTGCAGCGGTTCCGGTTCCAAATACTTCTTCCAGTGTACCGTTTTGATGTGCTTCATGAATTTCCTGAATAGAAATTCTTCTTTCTTCTACCGGTAGTCCCCAGCTTTTACATAGATTAATAACAGAATCTCTGGTAACACCTGGCAGGATACTTCCTGTTAATACCGGGGTCACAATCGTTCCATTAATCTTAAAGAAAATGTTCATGGCCCCAACTTCCTCTACATACTTTCTTTCTACACCGTCAAGCCATAATACCTGTGAATATCCTTCGTCATGGGCTTTTACCTGTGCCTTTAGTGAAGCAACATAGTTCGCTCCTGTTTTTGCATCACCAATACCGCCTTTTACAGCACGCACATAATCATCTTCAATCCAGATTTTAACCGGATTTAAGCCTTCCGGATAATAAGCGCCTACTGGAGATAGTATAATCATGAACTTATACGTATCTGATGGCCTCACACCAAGGAAAGGATCCGTAGCTATCACAAAAGGTCTGATATAAAGAGAAGTGCCGGGTTTTGTAGGAATCCAGGATTCATCCAGCTTTACCACTTCTTTTATAGCCTGAAGAAAATCTTCTTCCGGTATTTCAGGGATACAAATTCTGCGGTTTGTTTTATTGGCTCTTTCAATATTCTTGTCAGGACGGAATAACAGAGTTTTTCCATCTTCTGTCTTATAAGCTTTTAACCCTTCAAACATTTCCTGTCCATAGTGGAAGACCATGGCTGAGGGTTCAAGACTGATAGGCTGATACGGTATGATTCTGGCGTCCTGCCAGCCGTTTTCTATGTCATAATCCATTACAAACATATGATCCGTAAAAATAGTTCCAAACTTTAATGGATTATCAGCCTTTGGTAAATCTTTTGGGGTTGCTGTTTTTTCAACTCTGATATCTAACATCAAACACGTCCTTCTTTCATTTTATCACAAATTTTTATATAACTATAATATTAATCTTACAGTGTAGATTTTTCAAGTATTTTTTCCTGGTTGTCCAAAATTCATTAAGATTAATCAAACTACGTCTTTGCAATGCTTTCTGTGAACTAAAAATACTGTAACTTATGAAAGGACCGCTTTATGATAACCAAAGCTCCTCTTGTAAGTTACAGTATCTTCTATTATAGTATCCATTCCTATGTCCTTATAGCCGCTGCATTTATCTGAAAAAAATGTGGATATTGCTTTGACATGCTCTTTACCTGCTCTATCATATAATTAGAGTGTTCCGTTACAACCTTACGCATTGTCTCTATATCCCGTTTTCGAGCTGCTGCAACCATTTTTTCATGTTCATCAATAACCATATTCTCCACACCATTCATCTTACCATTTAATAAGCGTATGCGGTTATAATGGGAAGTTACCTCTTCTATGGTATACCAGGAAAGTTCTTCCCCTGCCGTCTCAAAAATCAATTGGTGAAAGCGGTTATCCTTGCAGTAAAAATCAAGAAAATGTTCCTTTTTCATATATTTTTTCTGCTTATTCACCAGCTCCTGCATCGTGTCTGCCACCAGCTCACTACACTTGCGGATAAATTCTTCCACTACAGCCGATTCCAGAGAATTACGAATAAACCATTCTTCTCTAACCCTCTGCAAATCAATTTTTGATACCACGGTTTTACGCTGCGGATAAATTTCCACCAGCCCAGACTGCTGAAGACGGACTACTGCCTCACGTACCGGAGTTCTACTGACACCATAACGTTCAGAAAGTTTCTGCACACTGACATCAGTCCCCGGCTCCAGCGTCATATTCATGATGTCATCCCTTATTTTATTGTAGGTTACATCATTCAATGAATTACTGTTATTTGAAATTTTCAACTGTTTCTCTACACCTTCCTGAACTCATTCCTAATACTTCACGATACATTTTTTCAGCGCCGGAGGTATCATACCCATAATACAAAAGGATGTCCAGTAAAAATGGTGAATAGCTTAATCCATTCAATTCCTTTGTAAATGCCATTGCTCCGATTTCCCCCAAAACACGTATCGTAGAATAGTTTTTAAAGCCCATGAAGTTCCATAGCAGTATTTTTTCTGTCCTAGTATAAATCTCCCTACCATACTCTTCCTCTAACCTATGAAAAACTTCATGCCCCAAGATAGTATCCATTATACCATCTTGCAGAAAAAGTTCAACCAGATTTGAATCAGCTTTAGAAATCAGCTGTACTGCTTGACTTACAGGTTCTGTCATAATTTCTATTTTGTCCGGTGGCGTATAGCAGGCAAATAAGATCCGTTTACCCGCCATAGAGGTCTTTTGATAGACTACCTCAACATTTAATATTCGGGCAATGGCACGCACATCCCTCGTGCCATATTCTCTTATGATTCGCTTGGCATACTCTCTTCCACATTCCATAGCACGGTATATCATTACTTCTCTTTTTCCAGCAGAGATACGCTTGTTGAGAAGCTCCCTGGTGAAAGCATAGTTTCCCCAGGTCTCATCATCCAGCGTTAGCAGCTTATGAATCATTTTCTCAAACCTGTTTTGCCCCAACGTAGTTCCTCCTTACTAAAAAATATAACGTCTCCTTTTAGTTTCCGATTGCTTTCATGCTAACTCTGTTTTACATTAGCTGCGACAATTATTACCTCCGTCTCCGGTTCTAACGTAGAAACTTCTATATCCATTAACAATTCCAGCTGTTCAAAATCTGAGGCCGAAAAGTCCATAACTCTGGCTCCGATACACAAGTAATAATCCGGTCTTGCAATTAATTCCGTCTGATAAACCGCCATACTGTCCCAAAGCCTTTTTACTGCCATAAGATACTCTCCTGCGGTAGTCTTAACTGCCATTGCATTTCCTCTTTGCACTTTTATGAAGCCTTTTGTATCCAGAATACGTATGGCTCCCCCTTCCGCGCCTTTTCCGTTTTTTTCACCAAAGATATACACATAGCGGGTTTGCTCCAGTAGCCTTGTCTCACTGGTCGGAATACGCATATCGGCAGCTGCAATCTCCTTTAATTCTTCGGTATTGCACTCTTTGAGCAGATCTGTTGTTTTCACTTCAGTAGAGCCGGTTGCAATCGCTGTTACTTTCGAAGTCTGAGGATCAATCTCAATGTGAATTTCAATACTTTCAGGCATTGCTCCGCTTTCAATTGCTTTATTCATTGCTTCCATTTTTATGGAACTGATGTCTTCTTTCGTCGGTGACGGAATAATACGTTCTACTGCATCCCTAACCATAGATAAGGCAACTCCGATGGAGGAAATGACTTCTGCATTCTCAGGGATATTATATTTTAATCCCATCTTTTCTGCAAAGTGGACAATAAGAGATGCTGCACCTCCACCTACGCCAACTAAAGATATCTGATCTTTCTCTAGTTTATACTTTTCAGCAAGGTATAAAATTACAGGCTCTATCTTCGCATACGCTTTTTCCATTATCTGCGTGGCAATATCTTCAACGGTTGTTCCGCAATAATCTGCCAGTGCCTGCATGGCCTTGCGAGCTGACGCAGGGTTACCATAAGAAAAATGCTCTTTCTTTACTAAGCCTAATACGTTCGCCGCACAAGAGTTGGTTATGGTTATTCTTTCTCCATTTTCCAGACGAATGGCTACATAGTCTGCCGGGTCACCAGGTTTAGGCGAAAAGAATTCAACCTTTGGTGCTTTTATTTTATCTGCGTCGGTAAATACTGAATAATCCAGTCCTCCTATATGGGCTGACCGTGGTCCTACATCTATGATTCCGTTTTTATCTGCTCTTACCATAGAACCTCCGGCAACACCAAGTACCCGCACATCCAGAGAATTAATATAAGTGGGGTGTCCTCCAACAATTGAGTAGTCTATAGCCGGACGGCCATTTTTAATAACACCAATATTCGTTGTAGTTCCTCCAACTTCAAAATAAACACCATTGGATGCTCTTAAATACATTAAGGAACCCATTACGGAAGCTGCCGGTCCGGAGAGCATGGTAAGTACAGGACGCTTTTTCATTTCGCCAATTTCCATAACACCGCCGTCCCCCCTCATTATCATTAAGGGAACATTAACTCCCGCTTCTCTTACAGATTGTTCCGTTGAATTGGCAGTATCTAACATTTTTGGAAGTATACTTGCATTGATAGCTGCTGTTCTTGTTCTTCTGGTCAATCCGTACAGTTTCGTAATATCAGAAGCCATTGTGGTTGGCATTCCATTATTTTCTGCTTCTTCATATACCAGTTTTTCAGGTCTGCCATCGTCTACACCAAACGCCATAGAGGGAACAATCACTTGTGCTCCCTGGTTTTTCAGCCCCTGAATAACTTCCTTAACGGATTGTCCATTCATCTTTTTAACATTCAAAAAACTGTTAATTATATTAATTTCCTTATTATTTCCTAAATCTATATTCTTCAAATTGGTCTGTCTTTTTGCTAAAAAGCCTTCCAATCCGCCTTTTGCCATACCAATAATCCCCACTCGGGCTACATCACCTTCAATTAGTGCATTGGTTGCCTGGGTTGTACTGTGGGCTACAAACACAACCTGCTCCGGTTTTATATTATTTTCTTTCAAACAATTCTGAAAGCATTTTACTACACCTGCTGCAACTCCTCTTTTATCATCATGCGTTGTTTTCACCGATGATTTTCCTATAATTTCATGGGTATCATTATCAATCGCAACCGCCTTAGTATGGGTACCACCTACGTCTATACCCATTCGAACCTTTCTGCCCATGTTAATCCTCCATTTTTTGATTTTTTAAGTTTTAAAGAACCGGCCCCACATATCGCAGCAGCCGGTTATTCTATAGTTATTTACTCTGCAAACTACTTAACTAGCTCCCGGCGCATGCCGCGTCTGCTTACAGATTCGGCACTGCCCTAATCAGGGTGTGAAATTGTCTCATACTAAACTGCCATATAGTATAAATACTATAGCGCTAAGAATGATACCAATAATCCAACCGGTAGGAATGGACATCTTCATATAATCCTTAGTAGATACTTTCGTATAACCAAAACTCCAGGCAACCCATGACTGCGTCACATCTAAATGCTGAGGTCCAACTGTCGTTATTGCAAATAAAGGATATAAGAATTGCACCGGCCATGCTGCTGTTGATACAACCACCGCAAGGATTGCAGCACCGCATCCAACTAAGTTCATTGGTCCTCTAAAGAAACCAAGTGGGGTTAATACTGCAAATGCAATACATAATAATAAGGCACTTTGGGGCATTACTCCTCCAAGTAAAATCTTAAAATACGGAGAAGCATAATTAGCCGCATTGTTAAACATGGATAAAGTTAATAAAAATCCAACCATTGGAGCTACATCTATTGCACCATCAGAGAACTGCTTGGAAAGCATTCTTCCAATGTTCGTAAAACCACCTTTTAATTTACCACAAGTCAATAAAGCAAACAAACCTGAGAAGATAAAGCCAAAGATAATAGGTGCTTTAAATACTACAACACCAATTACTGGAAGTATAACAGAAATCCATGATATTGCCGGTGCATCGGACACATTACCACTGTCTGCAGTCGCTGCCCAAGCATAGGAAGTTTTCTTCTTGTTTATGAAAATATTTGCTACAACTAGTACTACCACAAGAGAAACGCCCATAGCAATCATACCAAATGGAAAATATTCATTGTAATCGTAGCTTGCATAGCTCGCATTGGCAGTTTCAAAGATTGCCTGATATTGCTTAAAGTTAACAACATTACCAAAAATCCCTGCCATAATAGATCCGATAAAAGAAAACATGGCAATTGGTGAGGGAATACCAAGAGAAAGCATAATTGGCAGCACGATGACTGCTATGGATATAACAGGACCTATTCCTGTCATGGATGTAAAAATAACAGCCGTAACGATACATAAAAGTGACATGGTGATTCTTGGTTTATCACCACCAAGTTCAACTACCTTACGAATTAAGGTTGCTGCTATTCCTGTATCAATTAAAACCCTTCCAAAGAAAGCACCGAAAAAGACATTAACCAATATTGATTTACCATAGTTTTCGGGGCCTGTTTGAAAAACATTTGTTAATACATTAATTAAACTTTGTCCTTCCATTGCCGAGTTAGGTGTAATCTGATTTCCGATTAGCGCCAAAGCTGTCCAGAATAACGACATAACGAAAAAACCCACCATAAGGTTGTACCCTTTTACACAATACCAAACCAATCCAAAGAATGATAGGATCATAATGATACCAATAATTACATTAACAGCTTCCATAAAAAATACCCTCCTAAAATATATACATTATTTAGTATACTGACATGTTATTCTCTTTGCTAACATGTCAGTTGTTGTATTAACATGCTAACATGTTAGTCTGATCTTGTCAATATATGATTGTATGTTTTTTATGATTTTTTGCAAAAAAATATCTTTTCTTTAGAAATTATTATATATTATTTCTTAATTTGGATTATTATATACATAGAAGTGCACAAACTGCCTACTTTCTTGCTTTATATTATCGTTAGGTTTTGTTTGACAAATCTTATTCCCTCTGCAGATTTATATAATGGTTTTTATGAATTTTTCAAATAAAAAAAGGACTGTATAGACAGCCCTTATATTCCGTATTCCTTTTCCAGTTTATTAACTAACGTGATGTATTTATCCTGGATACCTTTAACTCTTGCAACTTCTTCAAATTCGTCTGTTTTTTCATTTACTTCTGTTAAAACTTCTGGTGGCAGTTGCTTTCCTCCGAACGTATAAACCACTTCATCCTCTTTGGCAATATGACGGGTTAAGAGATGCGTATAGCCTACTGCATTAGCAATTACATCCAGTTTACTTTCTTCATCCCCTTCTTGTACACGTTTTAAAGCATCAACCAAATCAGCAATATAAAGCCTTCCAAAATCGTGTTCTACCAGCATGCCATGGGTTATTAGATTCTCACCAATCTTACCAAGATGGGTTTGCATTTCTTTAAACAACAGTTTCTCTTCCTTGCCATGGTGATGCTGGTCTGCATAGCTTCTAATAAAATCAATCATCTCTTCAAAATGCTCGTAGTTAATGGGTTCACCTTTTAAAATGCCATAACAAGCTTTACGGACTACAGCAAGCATACGCTTTATATACTTGTGCTCCTCTATCATAATCTCAATACTATTCAAGACAATACCTCCTTATTTAGATATACGGCTGGTTATTTCATCCAGTTTTTCAAAAGCTCCTCCTGCCGGTTCTAACAGTCCTTTGATAAAGCTTTCCCTTAATAGATAATAATTATCAATGTTTCCGCCTAAGCTGTTCCAGTATTCTTCATGAACACAGAGATTTCTTCTATAAATCACTTCATTGTCACTGCCGCTTACCAGTGTGTTGGCATGGTCACAAGGCATACCATCTAAAAGAACATTATTCAGATACTCATAGATGTCCTTTGCGTTGCTGTTCATCGTTAACTCTGTCAATTCTCTTCCTGCATTTTCAAAATGCCCTAAAAGTTTATCAAACAATTCAGGGTATTCACCAACAAGTTTCGTTACTGCATAGGCAAGGCGATATTCCACCACAGATACCTGCTCCTGAAGCCATCCGTGGATATTGGAAGTATCTATTTGTTCTTCTAAGGGCTTATCACTAATGGATCCAAACTGGTCATCCATCTGCTGTGTTATATCCAGAGAAAGATTATTTTCCTTTATAAATTTTAATACTTCTTCTACCATCTGATTTTGTACGTTGATTTTTCGATACAGCCAGTAGTGTATCGGTCCAAGAAATGCGCTCATTCTTTTCTCTCCTTATTATTTTGTCAAAATAACCGGCAAAATGTCTTGTGTTATAACCACTTACATCCTGCCGGTTCTTGTAATAAATTAAGCCATAAATAACTTAATGTCGTCTTCTACTGTTCCGATACCTGCAATACCAAAGTTTTCAACTAATACCTTAGCCACATTTGGTGAAAGGAAGGCAGGTAAAGTTGGTCCTAAGTGTATGTTCTTTACACCTAAGTAAAGAAGGGATAACAGTACGATAACTGCTTTCTGTTCATACCAAGCAATATTAAATGCTAAAGGTAGTTTATTAATATCATCTAACTCAAATACTTCTTTTAATTTTAAGGCAATTAAAGCTAAAGAGTAAGAATCGTTACACTGACCTGCATCAAGTACTCTTGGAATACCGCCGATATCTCCTAATGGAAGTTTGTTATATTTATATTTTGCACAGCCTGCTGTTAAAATAACCGTATCATTTGGAAGTGCTTTTGCAAAATCAGTGTAGTAATTTCTGGATTTTGCTCTTCCATCACAACCTGCCATTACAAAGAATTTCTTAATCGCTCCACTCTTAACTGCTTCCACAACCTTGTCAGCTAAAGCAAATACCTGATTATGTGCAAATCCACCAATGATTTCTCCTGTTTCAAGCTCAGTAGGTGCACTGCATTTTTTAGCGTGTTCTATTAGCTGGGTAAAATCTTTCTTATCTCCGCTTTCACCAGGAATATGAGCACATCCTACAAAACCTGCCGCTCCGGTAGTGTATAATCTTTCTTTATAGCTTGCTTTTGGAGGAACGATACAGTTCGTAGTCATTAAGATTGGTCCGTTAAAAGCTTCAAATTCTTCTGCTTGTTTCCACCATGCATTACCATAGTTACCTACAAAGTGGCTGTATTTCTTAAATGCAGGATAGTAGTGTGCAGGAAGCATTTCAGAGTGAGTATATACATCTACGCCTGTTCCTTCTGTCTGCTCTAATAATCTTTCCAAATCTTTTAAATCATGTCCGGAAATTAAAATACCAGGATTATTTCTTACACCGATATTAACCTTAGTAAGTTCAGGATGACCGTAAGAGGTTGTATTGGCTTCATCCAATAATGCCATACCATCAACACCCACCTTACCTGTTTCCAGAGTAAGGGCCACTAATTCATCTGCTGTTAAACTATTATCTAAAGTTTTAGCTAATGCGCTCTGCATAAATACATGGATGGATTCGTTGTCAAAACCAAGTGCCAAAGCATGTTTTACATAAGCTGAAAGTCCTTTTAATCCATAAGTAATTAATTCTCTTAAAGATCTTACGTCTTCGTTCTCCGTAGCAAGTACCCCTACTGTTCCAGATTTTGCATCATATTCAGCGTCTGTCTGTGCATCCCAAAGGGCTGCTTCTGATAAGCCTTCTTTGTTAGAAAGCTTTGCTGCTAATTCTCTTTTTGCATTCAGGGTCGCTTTTACTCTATCATAAAAAACCTTGTCATCAAAGTTTGCGTTTGTTATAGTTGTAAATAAGTTTAAAGTAATGAGATGATTGATATCACCACCAATTGTCTGTCCTTCTGCTCTAAGTTTTGTAGTTACTTCTGAAAGACCCTTTGTTGTATAAATTAATAAATCCTGCATTCTGGCAAGATCAGGCGACTTACCGCAGACACCGAATTTTGTACATCCAGTACATCCGGCTGTTTCTTGACATTGGTAGCAAAACATTGCATTTTCCATTCTTCATACCCTCCGTAAATTATTATTGTTTTTCAATCACTTGATGAACTTATGATAAAACAAAACAGGGACTTTTTCTGTAACAAATGTTACGAATGGATAAAAAAACAGACCATATCTTTTATACTCCTAGGTACAAGACCAGGGACGTAGTAAAGATATAGTCTATTTTATTTAAAATCCATACAGGGTGTAATGGCTATTTATCACACTACCCTTATCATAGGTAATTCATTATTAGCACCCTTTGACAGTAATATCTGATGAAGATCTATGATTCCGTTGTTAAAGGTTGCTGCACAGGAAGCTAGATAAAGCTCCCACATTCTTGTGAATTCCTCACCCATCAGTGTAACTATCTCTTCCCTGTGTTCTACAAAGCGGCTGCGCCAGCAAAGAAGAGTCCTGTTATAATGCCTCCTAAGACTTTCTACATCTAAAATATAAAAACGATACTCCGGCATTAACTGTAATATTTCCCGTAGGCTTGGTACCGTTCCCCCTGGAAATATATATTTTTTAATCCAAGCATCTCCCGGATGCTCTTTCAGGGCAGTGATGGAATGAAGCAAAAAAAGTCCTTTTTCTTTTAAAACAGCATCTGCATTTTTTATAAATAAATCATAGTTCTTTCTACCGACGTGTTCTAACATTCCTACACTGACAATCCGGTCAAAGGTAAGTTCTGACTTAATCAAATCCCTATAATCCATGATTCTTACATCCAAAAGCTGTGTCAGTCCTTCTTCCTGAATACGTTCCTTAAACTTTGCGTGCTGCTCCTGACTTAATGTGATACCCGTACCCTTTATACCATATTTTTTAGCTGCTTCTATTAACAAAGCACCCCAGCCGCAACCGATGTCTAGTAAAGTCATCCCTTCTTCTAAATGCAATTTATCCAGAATATGATGTATTTTATTCATTTGGGCTTCATAAAGGGTATTCTTCTCTTCTTTAAAATAACCACAGGAGTAGCTCATAGTCTCATCCAGCCACAACCTATAAAATTCATTGCCAATATCATAATGGGACGATACTTCTTTTTTCTGGTTTGCTTTACTGGTTGCTGTAAAGAGAAGACTCTTTAGTTTTGATTTGTTGGTAGTGAATTTCCCCATTTCCCCCAAAAACAGATTCAAAACTTCATATAAATCTTTATCGACATCAATCTCTCCCCGCATATAGGCTTCTCCTAGTGCTAAGGAAGTACTGGTTAAAAGCTCCGTCTTACTGATAGGCTTCTTTATCATTATTGTAAATTCTGCTTCCCCATTGCCAACCTTTCGGGTTTCATCCTCTATTTGTAAGTTAAATGCGACCGGTATAATATTTGATAAGTACTCAATGAAAAAATTATCAAACATCTCTTTTTTGCTCCTTACTTATTAATTATAGTTACAATGGTTTTTATTAACAAAACCTATTCTAGCCCTTTTGGGAATTTATGTCAAACATTTTATGCAGTTATTTATTATTTCTTATGGATCTGAGGATGCAACAAGCCCGAAGCTGCTGCTTTATGCAGTAGTCCCAGGCTCGTAATTATTTATATAATATCGTTAAGACCATTAAAATCCAATATTTTCACCATGTCACGGTCAACCTCTATTAATCCGTCCTCCTGCATGTTAATCAATTCTCTGGAGAGCGACGGTCTTGTTACATTTAGATACGCCGAAAACTGTTCACGGTTCATGGATAATTTTACATATTTTTTATTGCTGCATTTTTCTAACAAGTATTTTGCAATTTTTTGCCGCAGGCTTCCACTGGTAAGCAGCTGTACCTTGTTATTAAGAAAATAAGCCTTTTGAGCCAGAATTCCAAGCATATTCTGGATAATATGGGAATGCGCTGTACAGGTTTTGTCACAGGTACTAAAAAAGTATTCCTTCGGTATCTCCAGAACAGATGACTTGGTATTAGAAATCACATAATAATTGTAATCTGCCTTTTCCAAAAATACATATACCTCACCGAATATATCCTTTTCTTCTATATGAGTAACAATGTATCTTCTGCCATCCGGAGAATCCTTGCATACTGCCACTGAACCTTTCAGCAGGACATATAAGGCTTTAGGAGGGTCCATCTGACTGAAAATAATTTGATTTTTTTCATATTCTTTTATCCTTGCCTTGGAACAATCCAGACATATCTGAATTTCCTCAAGACTTAAGCCTTTAAATAACACATTGTCCTTTATCTTCTCAATCATCTTTTAAAGCCTTTCCTTGACTATTTTCACCTTGGTTCCCTAATTATTCCCTATCCGTCTGTTTTTTCCTTTCGTAGCGGTAAAAACCATATTCAATATCGTAATAAGTGCGTTCATCGGACTCAGCTGTTATAACCCATTCCGGCATCTCATCCAGATTAGGGAAATAGGTATCTGCATGATACGCGTAATCAATCTTTGTAACATGAGCAACATCACAATACTTTAGCATCTGCTTATAGATACTGGCTCCTCCGATTACGTAAATATCCTCTGTCTTATAACCTTCTGCCGCCTTAAGGGCTTCTTCTACACTGTGGACAATAATACCATCATTTATCTGAACGTTTGGTTTCGAAGTTATAATAATATTCGTACGGTTTTTAAGTGGCTTTCCTCCCGGAAAAGTTTCCAGTGTATTACGCCCCATAATTACCACTTTCCCGGTTGTCTCTTCTCGAAAAAAACGCATATCCTCCGGGATGCTTATAAGTAACTTATTTTCATAGCCAATCGCCCAATTTTTATCTACTGCAACTATTAGATTCATTTTTTGTACCCTTTCTCTATTTGTGACTATAATGCTGTTAAATAGCCACCGGAATGTTTTCTACCTTCGGACCAGTTACATAATTCTCAAGCCTAAAGTCATCTGTAGTAAACTGATAAAAATCTTTAATATCTTTATTCATCCAGAACTCCGGTGCAGCATATACCGGTCGTTCAATCAATTCTTTTATGATGGGTATATGCCTGTCATATATATGAGCATCCGCAATAACATGTACTAATTCTCCCGGTACCATATCACAAACCTGCGCAAACATATGAACCAATACTGCATATTGACACACATTCCAGTTATTTGCCGCCAAAATATCCTGGGAACGCTGATTTAAGATAGCGTTTAACTTAAGTTTTTCACTGTTTTTTTCCTTGGTTACATTAAAGGTAACACTATATGCACATGGATACAATTGCATCTCGTGTAAATCCTGATGTACATAGATATTAGTCATAATCCGTCTGCTGTAAGGATTATTTTTTAAATCGTGAAGACAGCGGTCAACCTGGTCCATTTCCCCTTCCTTGTACTTATGTTTTACTCCCAGCTGGTAACCATAGGCTTTTCCGATGGAACCATTTTCATCCGCCCAACTGTCCCAGATATGGCTATTCAGCTCTTTGATGTTATTAGACTTTTTCTGCCATATCCATAACAACTCGTCAATACAGCTTTTTATGGCAGTCCTTCTTAAAGTAATGGCAGGAAACTCTTTGGATAAATCATAGCGGTTTACAACTCCGAATTTTTTTAATGTATAGGCACTTGTCCCATCTTCCCATTTTGGACGTACCTTTTCCCCTTCCGTGCTGATTCCCTCTTCCAATATGTCTTTACACATATGAATAAATATGTTATCTGCTAAACTCATGACTACCTCCTGTTAATTAGAAAATTGCAAACTCATTAGTTAGAGACAAACGCAGGAAAATCATCAAAATTAAGGTAACTTGCCACTCATTGCAACTTATTTTTAATTTTAACTACTTCTGTCATATAATAGGTCTATTTCCAATGGACTATCTTATTCATTCCATGTAAGGAAAAAGTTATTAATACTCTCTTTAGAAACCTACAGGGTCTTATAAGGGCAAAACAGGCCGGGTAAGGAATTATATCAGTCCCTTTCTATTGAAAGTTTCTATAAAAACCATTACCTGGCCTGACGCCTTTCCTATCTGCCAACGCTTCAACGTTTCTGTTCTTCCTTTTTGCTTCCTTCCGACAGGCTGATTATTGCGTGTAGGCTATGTACAAATTATAACATTTCACGTATTGCTGGTCAAATGGGAATCCATTATTTATTTCATCTATTGCTTTACACCAATTAACATCTGTTCGGTAAATACCTTAATACTACCTGCTCCGGCGTATTTTTTAAATGTGCCGTTATCTACAATTATAAGCGTAGGGGCCTGCATTACGCCATAGGTTCTAGCTAGTTCTGGGTTATCTTCTGCGTCGATGACAACATAGGAGTAGTCTTTTAGCAATTCCTTGGCATATTTACAATTAGGGCAGGTCTTAGTTGTAAATAAAAATACACCATCCTTCTCAAGCGTTAATGCCACTTCCTGATTTGCTGCCAGAATCTTTCTTGCTTCTTCTTTCGCTGCCCCATGTTCCTGAGCAACCTGGTTAACAGAGTTTCCTTTAATCACACCAACAGACATTACCCTTGACCGCTTCATTGCGTATACTCGTCGGTTTTTATACTCCTGGGTTTTTCCTTCATTCCAGTTTTGTACCGGGCGGTAATAACCGGTGATACGGCTGTAGACCTCTGCCTTTTCGCCACATTCCGGGCAAATAAACTGTTCGCCGTTAAGATATCCGTGATTTTTACAAATCGAATAGGTTGGTGACATGGTGTAATAAGGCAATTTATAGTTCTCAGCTATGGTTTTAACTAATTTTGCAGCAGCCCTCCAATCTGGAAGTTTTTCTCCTAAAAAGGCATGAAAAACTGTACCGGAGGTGTATAAAGTCTGCAACTCATCCTGAACATCCAGAGCTTCAAAGATATCTTCCGTATAGCTTACCGGCAGATGGGAGCTATTGGTATAATAAGGCGTATCGCCCTTTGCACCGGCTGTTTTAATATCCGTCCACCGTTTTTTATCATGTTTTGCCAAACGATAGCTGGTAGATTCAGCCGGTGTTGCTTCCAGATTATAAAGGTCACCATATTCTTCCTGATAGTCCGAAAGCCGCGCTCTCATGTGATTTAATACCTTAATACTAAATTGTTGGGTATCCGCATGGGACATATCCTTACCAAGCCATTTTGCATTAAGACCCACTTCGTTCATACCTAGCAGTCCAATCGTGGAAAAATGATTGTCAAAGGAGCCTAAATACCTCTTAGTATAAGGATATAATCCTTCTTCTAAGAGTCTGTTTATAACTTTCCTCTTTACCTTTAAGGACCTTGCTGAGATATCCATCATTCTGTTAAGACGTTCAAAGAAATCTGCTTCATCCTTTGCCAGATATGCAATTCTTGGCATATTTATCGTAACAACTCCAACGGAACCGGTACTTTCTCCGGAGCCAAAGAAGCCGCCTGTTTTCTTTCTCAATTCTCTTAAATCCAATCGTAATCTGCAACACATGGAACGAACATCACTAGGTTCCATGTCACTGTTTATATAGTTTGAAAAATAAGGTGTACCGTATTTTGCAGTCATTTCAAATAATAATCTGTTATTCTCTGTATCAGACCAGTCAAAATCTCTGGTTATAGAGTAGGTTGGTATAGGATACTGAAATCCTCTGCCATTAGCATCCCCTTCAATCATAATCTCAATGAAAGCCTTATTGACTAAATCCATTTCCTTTTTACAGTCTTTATAAGTAAAATCTACTTCCTTTCCTCCCACAATACAAGGCAGGTCTGCCAAATCTGCCGGTACTGTCCAGTCAAGAGTGATATTAGAAAAAGGTGCCTGTGTTCCCCAGCGGCTGGGTGTATTTACTCCATAAATGAAAGACTGAATACATTGCTTTACCTCACGATAACTTAAATTGTCTATTTTAACAAAAGGTGCAAGATATGTATCAAAGGAGGAAAAGGCTTGTGCGCCTGCCCATTCATTTTGCATAATGCCTAGAAAATTTACCATCTGGTTACATAAAGTGGATAAATGACCGGCAGGTGAAGAGGTTATCTTCCCTGGTATTCCTCCAAGCCCTTCCATTATAAGCTGTTTTAAGGACCATCCAGCACAGTAGCCGGTAAGCATGGATAAATCATGTAAATGAATATCTGCATTGCGGTGTGCAGCAGCAATCTCTTCGTCATAGATTTCAGACAGCCAGTAATTGGCTGTAACAGAACCGGAATTATGTAAAATCAAACCTCCTACAGAGTAAGTTACAGTTGAGTTTTCCTTAACTCTCCAATCTTCTTCCTTTACATAGCTGTTGACAATTTCCTTATAATCAAGAATGGTTGACTTCATATTTCGGATTTTTTCCCGGTTTTTACGATACAGAATATATGCCTTAGCAACATCTGTATACCCGGTATGTTCTAGTACCCTTTCTACGCTGTCCTGGATATCTTCCACACTTATTTTATCTTTATGTACCTTCTCTTGAAAATCAGCGGTAACCCTTAAAGATAATAAATTAATGATATCATCCGTATAAAATTTCTCCGTGGCCTTAAAAGCCTTTGAGATTGCCTCAGAAATTTTTAATAGATAAAACTCGGCAATCTCCCCATCTCTTTTCACTACTTGAATCATGTGTGAATCCCCTTTCGTCATTCTCGATTACCATAGGCGTATCTGCGGTAACTTCTGTCATAAAACCGCTTTTACGCAGTTCGTGATACCATCACTGATTCTGCCCATTGGTACAGGATATACCTTACCGCCCTTCTCCGGGTTTTTCCTAAGCAAATCTGTTATAGTATCACGATGTAAAGCTAATAAGCCGTATGTAATATTATCACTCAAGGAATGTTGAAAAATCTTATTTAAAACCTGTCCGCTTCCTTAAAGCTAATGAATAAATAATAGCAAAGTTTACCTAGAACGTCAAGCAAAAAAACTACAATATATATTTTATTTTTTTTCATCACCACAAGATATAGTGTATTGTCCTGGTTCATAATACCCATTTACAACCTTGGAATCTGATACTTTTAACTGCCAGTTCTGAATTTTGCAAAAGCTAAAATTATTACCAGAATATATTAAATAAATCAAATTGTTTGCAAAGTCAGAAAATTTGATACATGTCCAAAAATTACATATTATTACATTTTTGCATCCTGCTCTTATTGCAATGTAAAATTCTATTTATCCAATCATTTTTTAATTAAAAAAACTGCTCCATAATACGTTGGAGCAGTCATGCCTCTTTAATAAATACGAACTGTAAAAACTTACGATTTGCCAATAGCTTCATTATACAAGGCTTTGGTAAATGTCCTTAGGAAGATATGCCTTTATATAAATCCCCTCTGGCTGGTAATCCTCCTCAAGCAGCTGTCCGTATTTTCTTATTATCTGGATTTTTCCCGCATCCTGATAGGAAAATACCCTCTCTATCAGGATTTTTCTCTCTCGTAAAATTTCTTCCAGAATCTCCTGTAAGGTATTAAGACCCGTACCTTCTCTTGCTGAAATCTTCACAGTTCTATCAGCTTTAAAATCTTTAATTATCATATCCGTTTCCAACAAATCCTGTTTATTGAAAGCCGTAATAATTGACTTCTCTGTAGTAACAGATGTAGCATATTTTGTATGAATGACCCCTAGATTAGCCAGAGTCTCATAAACAACATGCATTTGCTTATAGGCGGAAGGGTTGGAACTGTCGACAACATGAAGGATAATATCTGCATATTTTGCTTCCTCCAATGTACTACGAAAGGCCTCAATTAAATGATGGGGCAGCTTCCTTATAAAACCTACCGTATCTGTAAATAGCACCTGTTGTCCGTTTTGCAAAGTCAGGCTTCTGGTTGTCGGATCCAGCGTTGCAAATAACTTATCTTCTTCTAATACTCCGGCACTGGTCAGTCGGTTTAATAGCGTAGACTTTCCTGCATTGGTATAGCCAACTATCGCTATAACAGGTATCATTCCTTTGCTTCTTAATTCTCTTGTGGTTATTCTTGACTGCTTCACTTCTTTCAGCTCACGGTTAAGTTGAGAAATCCTGTCACGAATTAAACGTCTGTCCATCTCTAGTTTCTTCTCGCCGGGACCTCTGGTTCCGATTCCGCCGCCTAGCCTGGACATAGAATTACGCATACCGACAAGACGGGTAGCCCGGTATTTTAACTGCGCAAGTTCAACTTGTATCTTTCCTTCTTTGGTTACTGCGTGCTGAGCAAAAATGTCGAGTATTAATATAGTACGGTCCATAACCTTCGCCTGCAGGGAATCTTCCAGGTTCTTTAACTGAGCAGGAGAAAGCTCATCATCACAAATAACACCTGTAGCCTCTAATTCAGTCATTAAATCTCTTATCTCTTCAATTTTACCTTTGCCAATATATGTTCCTGGATGAACACTTTCTCTGTTCTGAATAACCTTCGCCACGGTAACTGCACCGGCAGTTTTCGCCAGTTCTTCTAGCTCTTCTATGGATTCCTGGGTGTCGTCACCATCGTTAACTGCAACACCAACTAAAATAAGGCGTTCTTCTTTTTCCTTTATTTCAAACATCTCACCCATGTAAATCCTCCTAATGCTACTGATTCTCTTTTTCTTTTACTGTACTATATTCCGCCTGTCTGGTCTCTAAGAACTTAAGTTCCTTTGCCGCTGCCTCATCCTCCGGATACTTGGCTGTATACTCCTTCAGAAGCTTATAAGCTGCCTCGAAGTTGCCTAAATGTTCATTGGCCGCTACTTCATTGCGTTGTAACGACTGTTGAATGGTTAAATCATTATATGCAAGCCCTTCTGTTATATAATTAAGTGCTTCTTTATACTTTCCCTGTTTCATAAGGCAAACTGCCAGCTGATTATAGACTGCTGCGGATTCTATAGTCGGTTCTTCATTGATATACTTAGTATAATTACTTATCGCATTTTCATACTCTTCTTGTTTTTCATAGATATTTCCAAGAAAAAAGTAAGCCGCATTAAACCCTTCTTCTAAGGCTTCACCAAATTCAGCTATAGCAATTTTATATTCACCCAGATAATAATTTACCTTTGCAATATTAAATTTGTCCTTCTGCGTAGTTCCTTTTATACTGGCCGCTTTATTTAAGACCGCTGTGGCACCATCGGTATCTTTATCCTCCGTCAGTAAAAAATATTTTCCAAAATAGTATTCATAGGTATTTGGAGCCAGCTCTATTGCCTTATTGTAGTCCTTTAGACTCTTTTCATACTCACCCTGTAATCTGTATATATCGGCTCTTTTATTATAGACTGCTGCCTCTTCTCCCTTTTCTTTCAATATATCCGTACAGGTTATAGCGGCCGCCTCAAAAAGCCCTGCCTTTTCCTGTGCTTCTGCTTTATAATATAAAATATCCAAATTCAGATTGGTTAATTCATCAATCGCCAGAGCTTTATTAAACTGTTCTACTGCTTCGGGATAGCGGTGTGATTTATATAATGCAATTCCCTTTCCACGGTAAGCAGCTTTATTGTTTTCATTGACTATAGCATTGTCCTTCTTTAAAATGGCTCTGTCAAAGTATGGAATTGCTGCATCGTATCTTCCAAGCTGTACCAATGTTAAACCATAATCAATATAATAATCTGCTCTATCTCCGTTTATTTCTAGCGCCTTTGATATACTGGCTTCTGCCTTTACATAGTCACCGCTATTAAAGTATCCGATACCGTCTTTATAATAGCTGCCTGCTGATTTTCCTCCGCAGCCACCTAATAACGCAGCTGTCAGAAGTATCATAGCTACACCTTTGACACGCTTCTTTCTCATGCTTACACCTTTGCTATTGCAGATAAGCCTGCAATACTGCCACAAATAAATAGAGTGAAAGAATTATATTGTGGCAGCCCTTCCTATTCTGAATTTTCTTTCACTCCTATATATCCATTCCTTTACATGCTTTCTGGTAATTCATATATATCTACAAAAGCATTATAAATCCTATAGTTATTATAGTTTGTAGAGGAAATAAATGCAAGCAATCTGTAAAAGAAAGGGCAGGGTTATTGGAATCTTACAGGATGGCGCAGTATAGTTTTTATTTTTTCAATATTCACCTTTCTGAAATCTTGCAGATAAATCTCATGATGTCTTCGTGTCATACCATCAGGGCAGACTGTCCCAATATCTTCATTTAATTTCTGCACCTGTACAAATTCATCTATCTTAGTTATTGTTTCGGCTTCTGAATCAAAGGAACCAATATGCATACATTGCACACATAAACCTTCCTCCATTACCTGAAATCTTGCTTTCTTAATGGGAAGGTGGGGTTTTTTCTCCCTGACCTCGTTACAGGCCCAATTAAAAACCTCCTCTGTTACAAACTCCGGTTGTCTTAGCATTGAAGTCCAGTTATACTTGTCTTTCTGTGAAAAGTCCATGTCTTTCGTATCATCAAGCCACCATAAGCCTTCTAATGGAGGCACCACATATTCAAAATATCCGGCCGGTTCCATTCCCTTTTTTGCACTCATCTTTATGGCATAGGATAAGGTATAGAGTAATTCAACTGCCTGCTGATAATCACCATTGGGAACATTAGGGTTACCCATGCCATCCACCATAATAAATTGCATAAGCGGTACTTGTATGAGAACAGGTTTCGTACCAGGCTGATATAAATCTTTATATTCTTTCTTATAATCAAGTTTTACCATATATTTAAAACCTCCTTTATTATAGAAGTTTAACACATAGAACCTGACATAAGCATGTCATATTAAGAAGCCAAACTATTTATTAAATTATGACCTGGGATGATTTTAGTATGTTTAGTGCAACTAATATTTTATTATAGTACCCAAAAATATCTTCCGGTACTTTTCTTATATTGCAAATAGGCTTCTCCAAAAACAGAAGGTAGATATTTTTCCTCTTCCAATATCTGTAGATGCAGCATAATTACTGCAAAACACATAACTGCAATCTGAAGGATACTTCCAAAACAAATTGTAAATCCTATATAAAATAAGTCAAAACCCAAGAATGCCGGATTTCTGCTAAGTTTATAAATCCCCTTTTGTACCAGAACCGTCTTTTGAGAGGCATCGATTCCTGCCCTCCAGTTATTTTTCATAGCAACCATAGCAATAATAAAGGTAGCTACTCCCAGAAAAGCCACAAGCAAGCCGATAACTCGTATTGTTGTCATTTGAAACAGATAGTATCTGCTGTCTATTAGAAAAACACTGGCAGCTTGTACAGCCGCCATACTATAAGTGGCTATTTTTAATATAATTTCAATACCCCTTGTTCGATTTGGTTTTTTCCCTTTCCCCATTCGGTCAGTATGAATTCCCTGAAAACGTAACAAAAACATCTTGCCAAAATAGCTCCCATAAAATAAAAGTATTACTAAAAATCCGTATAACTGAAATTGTTTCATATCCATTTCCTCCTTATTCCTGTATATGGCTGATGCCCTGTATTAAAATGTCTTTTACATGATTATCTGCCAGAGAGTAGTACACATTTTTTCCTTCTCTTCTAGAACTGACCAGGTATGCTTCTCTAAGTACCCTTAACTGATGCGATACTGCCGATTTTGTCATATCAAGTAAAACCGCCAAATCACATACACACATCTCGCGATGCATCAGTGCCCACATAATACGAGCTCTTGTACTATCAGAAAAAATCTGATAAAGTTTGGTCAGCCTCTTAATATCACTCACAGAAGGCATTTTAGCGGATACTTCAATAATGATATCCTCATGTATAGCTGTGCAATCACAAGTTTCAATTTTGATTTTCATATAATCTCCTATCTGTGTGCTCTAGAGCAGACGCAATTGCACTTGCACACGTTTATAGTATTATTTACTTAATTCAATTCGCTCTTCATTTTTACTATACTAATATTATAGTTGAATATTCCTTCAACTGTCAATCTGAATTTCAACTTTTTTCTTATGATATAATTTCAAAACCTATTCTACATATAGAAGCGAAAAAAGAGTGATGAAATCAAATAATTTCATCACTCAAAACATCTAAAACATCTTATGCAAAATAAACCGTTTTACCTGTTCTTCCTGCCTCATAAACAGCTTCTAAAATCCTGGTTACCACAAGTGCCTGTTCCGGTTTAACAACCAGTTCATCCCCTTTCATAACTGCATTATAAAAAGTACGCTGTTCTATATCGGATTCCGTCTCGGACTGCCCTTCAAAAAAGGCTACACCGCCGGAATCTAAATCTGGTTTTTCAACACATTGCTTATTGTAATGAACCCGATTAATGCGCAGACCTTCCTTCATATCCGCACCGGCATTTGTACCACATAAACTTACCTTTGCTTCATCAACCTCCAGAGTATTTAATGCCCAGGAGGCTTCCAGATGTATGGTAGCACCATTTTTCATTTTAATAAAAGCAAAAGCAGAATCTTCTACCATGAATTTTTCAGGGTTCCATTCACCGAAAGCATTTCCCTGCTCCTTTTGGTCAGCTAGTTTTCGATAGACCGAGCCCGTTACCGAGTCAATCTCATAATTATCCATCATCCATAAAGTTAAGTCAAGTGCATGTGTTCCAATATCAATTAATGGTCCTCCTCCTTGTTCTTCCTCGTTCAAAAATACGCCCCAAGTGGGAACAGCACGTCTGCGTACTGCATGCGCCCTTGCGTAATAGACCTCTCCTAAATCTCCGTTTACACAGGCCCTTTTAAGATAAGTGGAATCTAAGCGATATCTGTTCTGATAACCGATGGTTAAAATTTTGCCCGTCCTTCTGGCTGTTTCTACCATACGCTTTGCATCTTCATAGGTTTTTGCCATGGGTTTTTCACACATAACATGCGCTCCCGCTTCCATTGCCGCAATGGATATGGCAGCATGGGATTTGTTTGGTGTCAGTACATATACGGCGTCTAATTCTTCCTTAATAAGTTCTCTATAATCCGTATAAATTTTTGCTTTCGTGACACCATATTCTTCTTTTGCCTTTTCAGCTTTCTTACTATCTACATCACAAAAAGCTACTATTTCAAAATTACCGTTTCTTTTTATTGCCGGGAGATGTTTGCCATTTGCAATTCCGCCACAGCCTACAATACCTATTTTTAATTTCTCCATAGCGAATCCTTTCTGATTTATTTTTGGTAATTATGACTGGTTTCGACACTTTAATGACTGTTTTTAAATTCATATGCTATGTTTCAAACTCAATTACTTTATGCTCCCTGGAAGATTGAAATACCGCCTCCATCAGCCTCATTACACGGCTAATCTCTGCTAATTTTACTCTAACTTCCTCTCTTCCTTCCATCGCTGCCATAATATTGCGGTAGAAATCTTTGACATCACTTTTTACAAGCGGAAGTTCCTCTGCTTTGATTGTATCCTCCCTGCGGGGTGCCATAGTCTTCGTTAAGCCTGCTGCTGTACGAACCGGCACCACATCCTTATCATCCTTTCCCACTGCGCTGACAATTTTTCCGGACTCATTAAAATCTTTAATAACGGCTGTACCATCTACTCCAAGTACATACCATCTCGGAAGTGATACAAAATTATTGGTGCCTACTTCCACCAGCACCTCTATTCCGTTTTCAAAAGTAAGCCAGGCAGTAAAACCATCATCTACTAATTGATTGGTTACATTGGTCAGTGTTGCATAGACGTAATTTAATTTGGATTCTCCAAACATATATAATATCTGATCCAACAGGTGTACACCCCAGTCAAGTACCATGCCGCCGCCACGTTCCTTTTCCTGACGCCAGTCTCCGGGGATTCCTCTGGAACCCTGAACTCTTGATTCTATCCGAAATATCTCACCTAAACGTCCTTCCTCATACACCTTCTTTACCGTTAAAAAATCTTCATCCCAACGTCTGTTCTGATGTACTGTAAAAAGTCGTCCATATTTTCTTGATGCTTCTATCATGTCGTTTAAATCCATTGAATTCAATGCAACGGGCTTTTCACAAACCACATGCTTTCCTGCTGCCATGGCCTGCATTGCCAAAGATTTATGAACGTCATTTGGTGTAGCAATTAGTACCAACCCAATCTTAGGATCACTTAAGAGCGCAGGCAGGTTTGCGTAAGCCTTAATCTTTAAATCTCTGGCATAGGCCGACCGTTCCTCCTTTATGTCATAAATGCCTGCCACAGTCAGACCCTCAATGGAATCAATTAACTCCCTGTGCCAGTTGCCCATTCCTCCAAAGCCAACAATGCCAATCATAAATTCCTGCTGTGACATAAGTCTTCTCCTTATATGGTATAGGCTGTAATCATGCCCAATACATATTGCCCTGTTCCTCAAACAACAACACATTCTTCAAGCACTGGATAGCTTTTGTCAACCCCTCATTACCGGACATTAAGCTGTCTTCATGTTCAATACTGATTGCATAATCATAGCCGGACATTCTTAATTCAGAGATAATTGCTTTCCAGTACTCTTCTCCATGTCCGTAGCCAACAGTGCGAAATAACCAGGAGCGATTCCTTTCATCTCCATAATGAGTTGTGTCAAGTACTCCGTTCACGGCGCAATTTAGACTGTCAATCTTGGTATCCTTCGCATGAAAATGAAAGATTGCATTATGCTTTCCAAGTTCTCGTATACAAGTACAAGGATCCATTCCCTGCCAGATAAGGTGGCTTGGATCAAAGTTTGCTCCGATTTCAGGGCCTGCTGCTTCTCTTAAGCGAAGTAGTGTATTCGTGTTGTATACGCAGAATCCGGGATGTAATTCTAAAGCTATCTTATGTACTCCATGTGTTCTGGCAAATGCAGCTTTTTCTTGCCAGTAAGGAATTAAAACCTCATTCCATTGATAGTTAAGAATTGCACCAAAATCCTCCGGCCATGAGCAGGTAACCCAATTAGGCATTCTATCCTCTTTACTTCCCCCAGGACAGCCAGAAAAGGTGTTTACTACCTGAACTCCTAGTTTTTGTGCAAGAAGAATTGCCTTATTTAAATCTTCGTCAAACTTATCTGCTATCTCCTTTATCGGATGAAGCATATTGCCATGTGCACTTAAAGCACTGATTTCTAATTGGTTCTCTCTTAAAACTGTTTTAAATTTTTCGAATTCCTCCTCCTGATGTAACAGAATATCTGGATTACAGTGAGCCGTCCCAGGATAACCACCGCATCCTATTTCAATCATCTGTACACCATTTTGGTGTAGGAATTCGCAAGCCTTCTCAAAAGACATACTGCCGAGTACTACTGAAAATGTTCCTAATTTCATAACTTTCACCCATCGCAACCTTCTATAAATACTAAGGTTCTGCCACCAATACAAAAGAGTGTGTTTGGAAAATACTTCTGCCTGACCGGGTGCTTCACTTTTTGGATAGTAAAACTAGTGCAGTCATTTTACAAACATGCTCAAGGTTGAAAGAAATAAATGTGGCATCCTTTCTTTAACAGTATTTTCCTTCAACCCATCATCTTGTTTTTGAGATACATAAACTTCAAAGTCACTTATATGATATAATGTATCTTAGCCAAATGCTATGGATGTATTGCTGATTAGTCATACAATCTTGCTATTGTTTATACCTTCGAAGGAGAACACCCGTAGTATTTACGAAAAAGTCGTCCAAAGTTATTATAATCCTGAAATCCAACCAGAGCAGCTATTTGAGAAAGACTGATTTCATTTTGCTCTATAAGATAATAGGCTTTTTTAAGCCGTATTTCATTTATATAATTTAATGGGCTCTGTCCGATACTTTCCTTGAACAAATGACAAAAGCGGTATTCACTGATATGAATCAAGTCTGCCAGCTCCTTGTTGGTAACAGGCTCTGTATAATGTTCCTGAATATATTGTAAAACCGTATTTAACCGGCTTAAGTTCCAAATCCTTGAACGATTCTCTCTCTCTGACAGTCTTTCCGTAACATAATTGCGAAGCAGGTAGGATAGGAGCACATAAAGCTTTCCCTTCATAGCCAGCTTATAGCCGTGCTTTCGTTCCAGGTCCTCCTTGTAGACAGATAATAAAATATCTTTAATGACCCTATCTCCTTCCACAAGGGATTGAAAGATAACATTATAATTAGCGATTTCTTTAGAAAAGGCACTCATTTCAAATATAATTACCAGAGAGTCGAAGGTCTTCGTATTACTGCTGCCTTTGTGAAGTTCATTGCTGTTTATTATCACCAGACTGCCCTCTGTTACTTCTAATTGCTTCTGGTTACAAATAAAATTTCCTCTGCCGCTTAATATGTAATGAAGCTCCAGATGTTCATGCCAATGGGGCAGGCAATAGGTCCCCGGCATGCGAATCTGGTTTATAAACATCTGTACCGGAAACTCTTCGTCATTTATAATTTTCTTTTCATACAGACTTATATCATGCATTCTTAGCTCCCCTCTGCGACCTTTGGTGGCGTATAAACTTTGGCATTAAATATCCTTAATGAAACCTTTACGTCATGTGCCGCCTTAGTATTTTCCTTAAATTCCGCTGCTATTCTAATGCCATTTTACCATTGTAATTTCTGATTTCCAATGCTTTCATCCAAAACAAAATGAATATTTTATAAAATATCATTAATCAAAATTAAGAATACGTAAGAATTTCTTCATAGTATCCAAGCTTTTCCCATGTTATAATTTTAATATCATAGGAAAATCTTTGAATTTCTTAAGGATTAAACACTTCAGTGAGGATGCCACAAAGCGTTTGAAACTTATAACCCGGTAAACATATACGGTGAAGATAATGTGTTAAGAAATATTTTAGTTGTACATAAAGGAGGAATCGAATGAAGAAACCAGTAATAATCGGGCTTTTATCTCTGGCTTTACTTGGCGGCTATGAGACAGTCCATCTTCGGGCTGAAACTGTAGATGCAAAATCAGTCTCTACTGTCTCTGAACCGACAAAGCCGCCGGCAGATAATCCGTCTGATTCTAAAACTGCGCAGCCTGAGACCGAGGCCAACGATTTTGAATTCCACAAGAATACAAATGGTACGTTCATCTTAGCCAGTTATCATGGCACAGCTGCTGTAGTAACAATTCCTGCAACCTATAAAGGACAGAAGGTGGTATACATTTCTGACGGTGCCTTTGCTCAAAATGATATTTTGGAAGAAGTCGTTATTCCAGATGGAATTACAGCGATTGGTACAGGTGCCTTTGCTTCCTGTTCTAAATTAACTAAGGTAACTCTACCAAAAGGATTAACCAGAATCGAAAACGAAACTTTTTCTGACTGCGTAAAGCTTAAAATCATTCAATTACCGGACGCTTTAACCTCAATCGGAGAATCTGCATTTGATAATTGTGTGTCCTTAACCAGTCTTACTATTCCGGCTGCTTCTATCGAATACGGTGCTTTTAGAGATTGTATCGGTTTAACAGAGGTTACTTTTACAGCAAAGAAATTATCTATAGGCGCTTATGCTTTCTTAGACTGTTCCAGCCTAAAGAATCTAGCGTTTCCCCAAAGTCTGGTGTCTGGTACGATTAGTACCGGCGGTTTTGGAAACTGTACCGACTTAAAATCCGTTACCCTTCCGGACGGATTTAAGACAATCGGCCAAGGGGCATTTGCAGGCTCTATAAGATTAAGTACTATATACATACCGGATAGTGCCACTGAATTATCATATAATGCTTTTCATAATACCCAGTGGTATGATAACCAAATGAAAAAAAGCTCTTTATTGGTAATTAACCGGGTTCTAATTGACGCAAGCCAGGCAAAGGGTCATGTTATTATTCCTGAAACTGTTGTAAGAATCGAAAAGAATGCTTTTTTACTGAATAAGAACATTACTAAAGTCACCATGAATACGAATGTAACTGCCATAGCAAGCGATGCCTTTTTTGGTTGCAGCAACTTAAAGACTGTTGTTTTTAAAGAGGGGTTAACAAAAATGGGGCATAATGTTTTTGCCGGCTGTGACAGCCTTTCTAGTATTGTTCTTCCTGAAGGTCTCACTGCAATCGGCAACATGGTCTTTTACAATTGTAAAAACCTGAAAACTATTACTTTCCCAAAAAGCCTGACATCTATTGGTTATGACAGCTTTTATAAAACCGAATGGTTAACGGTGCAAAGAGAAGAGAATCCACTGGTTATTGTCAATTCTATTCTCATTGACGGAAAAACAAGTAAAGGCAGGGTTACCATTCCAAAAGGTGTTGTTACCATTTTAAATTCTTCTTTTAAGGGTAATACGAAAATTACAAAAATAACCATTCCTACCAGTGTAAAAACCATACAAAAGGGAGCCTTTTCCGGCTGTATAAACCTAAAGGAAGCAGTACTTCCCAAAAATGTAACTCAAATAGCACCGGAAGCCTTCCACTCACCCAGCAAAAAGTTAGTGATTTATACTACGAAGGGTTCTCAGGGTGAAGCCTATGCAAAAAGTAATAACTTAAAGTATAAATATCTTTAACTAAATGGTATAGGCTTTCTTTCTAAAGAGACACCTAAACCAACTGTTAAGATATTTGACATATTTCTTCCATGCGTTGTATCATATATCAAACCTATAAAAGATGCTGACGGGTAAACCGAACTCCTACCGGTTTACCCGCCTTTCTTTTGGAATTATTAAAACTGGTGTCTTAAGACCTGTATCTGCTTCTCTGTTAAAGAGCATATGGGCGAGTTACTATCCGACGTATTCTGGTTCTCTACAATCAATACTCTTCCCCTTCTGTCAAGTGTATGGGTATGCCAAACTCCCTGTTTTACATTATATAAGTGAAACGGTTTCATAGAAACGGCCGTTATATCTGATATTTCTTCCTCCATTCCCCCTGAAAACAGCGTACAGTTACCTTCGAGTAGTATAAACACCTCATCTGTCTCCAAATGCCTTTGCATAGTATTAATATTCTCTATTTCTAATTCCTCGCAATACTTTAGTATTGCCACCCTCCAGGTTTTAAAGTCAATCATCGGCTGGTAGCCCTCGCCTTCAAAGGAACTGATTTCAATATATTCCTGCCCCATATTTACCCTATGATGTATAAAACATCATGTGCTCCTTTCTCTTTATCATTTCTACATAGGATTAGAGAGTTTGGGCTTTTAACACCCTAGTCTATATTCCGAACGCTTCCACACAGTATATTTACATTGATAGTTTTACAAAAGCTCAACCACTACCTCATGTATTCCCTTCTCTGACAGCAATTGCAAATCCCTTCTCCTTATGACTCCATACTCTGTAAAGGAATAAAGTTCTCCATCAATCGTTATCTTTGCAATAGAATACTCTCCTGCCTCTTTTTCTGTCTTGTTGTTATATGTAACCTTCAAATGCCTTTCTGCGAACATACAAGTTACCCAGGCTTTTTTATCCTTATTAAATTGTTCTTTCCTAAGCTTAGGTTCCAAACTCAATTCTCCATATTTACCCTTTATACCAAATATTTCTGTTAATACTGTAATCAAAAGCCAACTGGCAGAACCGGTCAGATAGTGATACAATCCTCTTCCATTATCACCGATATATTCGGGTATACCCGGATATATCCGGCTTTTCTCAAAGTCAGAAAGATGATTATATAAGCTTTTTAATACCCGGTAGCCTTCTTTAATAAAATTTTTCTGATACAGAGCATTGGCATACATAACTGCCATGTGTGAGAAAACTGCACCATTTTCCTTACTGCCGTAAGCAAATCCAAACATTCTGCCTAAGTCTGTTTTAAGTTCCTTAAAATCTGTATTCAGCCGATAGCCGCCAATCTCCTCTTTATACAAATATTGGTCTGCTGCCTGCGTGATAGCCTTTATCTGCTCTTTGTCTGCTACACCTGACATAATAGCAAATACCTGTCCGGTTAACATCATTCGAACTCCCAGGTCAAACTCTCCTTCTACCGGATTGCCATTGTTATCGTAATAGCTGTTGTACCAGGAATAGGCCCTACTGTCTGTCAGCCATTCTTTTTCTCTGATATGTTCTTTTATAAAGCGAGCCTTCTCACGCAAATTCTTAGCTAATTGAGAGCAGGTTAGTATTGTTTTATCGCCTTTTACAGAATATCTGCAAGCCGTACAGTACTGTAATAACAGCTGCCGCTTTTTATTTATATCCTCATATACTCCCTCCTCTTGCGTAAGTAAAAGGGTGAGTTCTGAAAGCACTGAAACACTTTTTTTCCCTTCCAGTTCAAGTCTGTCAAGAAACCCTGCAAGTTGCTCTAAATTGTCCCCATACATTGCAGTAAAAGCAACACTTTCCCCTCTCTCTACTGCCATATCCAGAGCGTCATTCCAATCCGCTCCCCGCAACCTTATATGATTATGCTCTCCAACATCATAAAAGGCAGTAAGGTGCTGAACCAGCAAATGTTCCAAGATTGTTCCATAGTATTTAGTACCCTCAGCAGTCTTTATATGATTTCCATCCTCCGGTTTCCAAAACGGGTCTTTTTCTTCTCCTCTGCATACCTGAGGGTCTCTAAAATATGTAGTTTCTTTTAGTAATAGCATAATATCCCCGGTCTGCCCAATATAGAGGCTGGTGGTTAAAAACGGCCAAACACCGTGATCCATCCAAATTCTTGTGATATTATTCCGGTCAGCAATAAATTCTCCTGTTTTTGAACCTATAATAGTTGCATTACTACCGTCTATGCGAACACCTGCAAAGTTATCATAAAGCATTTCCTTTACACCTGTCGGATTCATCATCAACAAGGCTAAACAATCCTGCCATAAATCCCGCCAACCCCTGCCGCCTTTTCCATAGTCATGATGCGGAAGGAAGGAACAACCATAAATGCGTCTTAAGATGGGCTGAAAATTCACCCATCCCATCCAGGCATCAAAATTCTTATCATTAGTACCATAGCCTATATTAACCTTTTCTCTCCAATAGCGATTGGTTTGTTCAAATATTTCCCCGCAGTGCTCTTTTGAAAGATAAGGCCTTATCATAGAAAGCATCTGCTCTTTGCCTTCTCCAAAAGCCAGAATAATCTGATACGTTACTTCCTCCCCCGGCTTAAGGGTTACTTTTTTAAATCGTAAGCCGCCTAACGCTTCATAGCCGTTTTTCTTGTAACCGGCATTTACAGGCTTATATTTCTCTCCCCATAAGGCGCCTGGGTTCTCAAAGGAGCCTCCTTCCCCGATAAAATCTTCGACACAAGGATAGTAGCTCTCCGGTAATTTTCCATCCTCCATAGCTCCAAAAATACCGTACCATACCTTATTCTGTTTGTGCCCTCGTTCATCAAAGGTAAGGGTAGGGTTAACCAAAATCCCTTCCTTCACTGTTTCTATCCGGTGTAATAACGATGTTACATGCCTGTGGTCTCTGATATTATCCGCTGAACGACCATAGAGCGGAATAGCTGCAATGGGAGTGAGGGTTATACTATCCATCCCTGTATTCCTAAGCTTTACCTGCATTATTTCAACGGTATCCTCCGTAAACGGCACAAAGGATAAGGTTTCTGCCGTTAATCCGTATTTTACGGAGGTTCTGGTTACCTTCTGCCACATGTATCCTGCAACTAGTTCGGTCTCCTCTTTCTCTTTCGTGAAAAGTTCTGCTTCCTGTAGAGCGGATTTCCCCGTTACAGACCAGATTCCCATATCTTCTATTTGGCACCAAAAATTTCTGGATGCTTTATTATTATGTAAGTCTTCACTGCTTACAGGTGCGAGTAAATAGGTGTTCTGCCCCATTTTTAAATCTCCGCCCCCAACAGGTGTAATGCTTCCCATAACACCTGTTTCATTGGCAATAGGAAAATATAAATAACTGGTCAACTCCGGATTCTGTAACCGGAAAGTACCGTAACTATCTACAAATTCATAATCTCTCATATAAACTCCCATCTTCTTTAAACTTTATTTCCTTTTTGTCTTCCTACTTGTGCATTTTTCCGATACTCGGACGGCGAGACCCCTGCGGTCCCTTTGAATATTTTCATAAAATGTTTTTCATTTTCATATCCAACGAGGCTGCTGATTTCTATAATTTTTTTATCCGTATCTTCAAGAAGTTTTTTCGCCACATTAATCCGCAGAGCCTTTAAGTAATTAACAAAGTTCATACCGGTATACTGTTTAAACACATAAGAAAATAGGGAATAATTCATGGAAATATAATTCGAAACCACAGCCATATTCAAATCTTTATCATAATTCTCCTGAATGTATTTAATTGCTTTTTGTATCTTTTGTTTGTTTTTATAGTCGTCAAATTCTGTTAACAATTTTTCATTAATAGTTTCCACCCAGGAAAGAATCGCTTCGTAATAACAACCTGCGTTATCATATTCATAGACGTTTTGAAGACTAGTTATGTCTTCATCTTCGAAATTCAAAACATTCTTATAATTTATACAGATTTTTTCAACAATTTCCTTCATAACAGCAGAAAACTGATCTGGCTCTAGCTGTCCCTGCCTTGTTTTATACAAGATACGGCTTAAGAACTTACTGGCTTCTTCTAACTTATCCGTTCCGATTATCTGTACAAACTGGTCAATCATCTCTTCAGAAACAGTTTCCTTTAAATACTCCGCTTTTTTGTATTCAGAAATAGAATTACCGGTTGCAAATGCCTTCTTTCTTGCATACAATGCCTCTTCATAGGCTGCTTTAAGTTCTACGAGAGAATTATGGGTTTTGCTGACACCTACATAGTATTCCTTCAGCAGATTGCTTAAAATGTCATCCTTATGGTCTGCTCTTACAATGGAAACACTCTGCCCATTGATATCATCAAGGAATATGGCTTCCGATGACGGAGAAAGCCCCGAATCCTTGTAGTTGGTACAGCATACTACATATTCTTCTTTTAAAAAGCAATCCTTGAACTTACTCTCAATCGCCTTGATCTCCTCAGTTGTTATACTGGTATTTAACAACATGTACTTAAATTGCTGACACCCTATCTTTATTGTTTCATTAAGCTCTTTATTTTCTGTATTTATCTCTTCTTCTAATTTCATCAATATGCTATTAATCTTTTCTCTTTCAATGGGCTTTAACAAATATTCCTTTGCTCCATAACGTAAAAGTTCAACCGCATAAGCAAAGTCATCATAACCACTAATAACTACTACTTTAGGTATATAAGGAAGTTCCTGAATCTCTTTTACTAGAGTAATACCGTCCTTTTTTGGCATACGTATGTCCGTTATCATCACATCAATTCTGTTATCTTTTACAATCTCATATGCCTCTTCCCCATTTTTACAAAGGATAATTTCTTCAACAGGTACCAAGGAACGCTGAACAATAGACTGGATTCCCTGACGAATCATTTTTTCATCTTCAACAATCAAAAGCTTTTTCATAAAGTACCCCCCTAGTACTGTTATTACTAAACCAACGGAATTTTAACCATTACCTTTGTATAGCAGTCTTTTCTTGATGCTATACTAATCCCATATTCTTCACCAAAGCTGATTTTTATTCTGTCTTGAACATTTTTTAAACCAATCCCATTTCCAGAGCTGCCGGTAGCCTCTAATTCACCTTCTATTTTTTTTTGCAGTTTCACAATCTCCTCCTCCGTCATTCCTCTTCCTGCATCCGTTATCTCTATAACACAGTAATGCTCATATAAAACTCCCTTCATATATATACTTGTATCCTCTGCCAGTTCTTCAATACCATGATATATTGCATTCTCGATAATAGGCTGCAAGGACATCTTCGGAATCTGCTGCTCGTATATTTGCTCCGGCATATTTAAGCTAAGATATATCTCATAATCAAATCTTAAATTTATCAACGCAAGATAATTTTTAATGTAATCAATTTCTTCGCTTACTGTTACATTTTTAGATACCCATTTCATACTATAGCGCAATAGTTTTCCTAATGCTGTTACTGCATCTGAAATATCATATTTTTCTTCAACCTCTGCCATCATTTTGATGGATTCTAAAACATTATAAATAAAATGTGCATTGATTTGATTTTGCAACGCCCTGATTTCTGAATCCTTACCCAATAATTCTCTCTTTATATTATCCTCCATAAGCTGAGTTATACGGTTTAACATTTTGTTAATTTGCTGTCCCAATTCGCCGATTTCATCCGTTGAGGAATTCTTAATACGTATCTCTAAATCACCTTTTTGAACCTTACGTATAATATACATAATTTCATAAAACTGCTTTAATATGATTTTTACCATTTTATCTGAGAAAAACAAAAGAATGATTACAATGATTAAAAAACAGCCCCAAAATATATTTCGAAAGGTATTAACAGAGGAGTACTCCTCCTTTAAAGAGACAATACGAAACAAATTACCCTTTAATTCTTTCACCGCTTTAAAACAGACAATAACCGGTTCTCCATCCAGTACCATCTGTTCATAAGCTATATCCTCTAAATCTCTCGGTATCTTCTCTAACACTACATTGATATCATCAAACCATCGGCTTTTATTCTCCCAGTCAAAATAATAGTTTCCGTTTTCGTCCACAAAACAGGTCCATTCTGCTTGGTTGGATGAATATATTTGGGGAAACAACAGCTCCATGTTGGTAGACACTTCTATTATAGCAGTTCTATTGTCACTCATCTGCTTTTCTGTTACCAGTGCAACCAGATGCTGTTTTCTTATGGAAGAAAAGGAAGGAAAAAGTTCGTCTACATAATCAAATTGCCACGTACCAGAGGTAATGATGCTATCCTTTGCCCAGGATAATCTTTTGATTCGTTCCTTTTGATACAGTATGGGCATCATTTCGGGAATCCCTTTATAGTCAGCATATACTCTAACCTGATATAAATAGGGGTTGGAATTAACGATTTTTTCAAGTGATTTTATTTCTGTCTGATAAAAGCTTAACAGCTCCTCTGTCTGAAAATTTTCACCGTCACAAAACCGCTCAACATACTGCCAGAAATTCTGGCTGTTTAGCATGACCTGCGTAGACATTTGGCACATTTCTACATTCTTTTGGATTTGCTCATAATTCTGCGTAAAGTTAAGTTCTACATTTTTAATTTTTTCTTTAATCTGAGAATCTCTAACGTTATCGAAAAAAAAGATAGACAGTATAATTAATGGAAGTACAATGATTGCCATAATAAGAACTGTAAACTTATGACTTAATTTTAAAGAAGAAAAGAAATTCTTAATCTTTTTCATAAAACTCCCATCTGTGTGATTTTTTCAACTTAACTCCCATCCGTGTGCTTTATCACACATTAAATCTAGAGGCTGAAAAACGCTGCTATACCTGACTTATTTTTTCTACTTCTATTATAACTCACAGCTTTTAGAATAGAAACCGTATCCATTTATTTTCCTCTTATTACATTAAAATCAATGGCAGAACAAGCCCCATGACTTCCTGTCTTCCCTGACTGAAAGTCTTAATATTTCTTTCAACCGGTGCATAAGAAAATCATGGAGCTTACCTATTTCTCTAATCTATAGTATCTATTTGATACCCAGTTTTTGCTTTGCCTCATTCATAAGATTGGTTTTCGTCTCAAGTACATTATCTATACCCCAATCCTTACGTTTTTGCATAAACTCCGCCCAGATAGTATCAAATTCAGCCTCGTTATCTGCAAGTAAAAGTTTAGGAAGTACCACACCCCATTCATTATCTACCTTGGACTGAATATCCGCTTCTTTAGAACCGGCTTCTAATGTTATCTCATATGGGGAAGTTGTTATAATATATGGGTAAGTCCATCGTTCCATCTGCCCAAGAGGATTGGGCGTTTCCACTGCCCACTTTAATGCCATGGCATTGTCCTGGAACATCCAGTAAGCTGAATCGGCACCATATAATTTATCATACTCCGTTCTGTCTGTCGTAAGAAGCTCCTTGATTTCTGGCTTCATGGTCTCTACTCCATCTACATAATCCCAAGTTACACCTTCTACACCCAACCAGGTCATATGCTGTCCATGTTCACTCATAAGATAGGAGAATAACTGGATGGCGCGGTCAGGGCGGTCACAGTTTTTTGATATCATGGTAAGTGTCCAACCATTGATACCTGTTCCAGGTAATGTATAAGCATCGCCTTTACTGTTCTTAGGTCCGTCTACTGCCATATAAATGCTATTAGGGTCGTTGGCATACAGAATCTTTTGCTGTGACTGTAAGTCCGTTCTTTGGTACAACATACAAAAATAACGTCCTTGAGCAATCTTTTCCTCCATCTGCGCTCTTTTGTCAATGAAAATATCGTCTGCCAGATAACCTTCTTCTCCCAGCTCGCGGAAGGTTTTTAACCATCTTACCAACTCAGGGTCAGTAAATCTATCATTAAATTCACCATTCTTTTCATAGGGCACAGCTAAAAAATTACATAAATAATTGTCAAAAGAATTATTACCGTTGGTAGCAAATTCATGAGCACCTATTGGTATCAACGGCTGTCCGTTCACTTCCGGAAATTGCTCTTTTGCTGCCTTTACCGCTGCTTTAAAGCCTTCCGGCGTTGTCATATCCGGACTTCCGATTGCTTCATAGATGTCTTTTCGAACTAAAAAGGTCTGATTGGAGGAAATATTATCATATTTTTCATAATCAGAAGGAGAAAAAGAGGAGTTTGGATAACCATAAATATGACCGTCTTTTTGGGTAAACCATCCAATACGCCCATCATCCGCCACCTTAAACCAATAGGGGTCATATTGCTCTGCCAACTCATCCAACGGATACACAAGCCCGTCTTCAATAATATCCCCAACCTGTGGTTCATACCACCCTAAAGTAACCAAATCCGGAAGAGAATCGGAAGCTATTAAGGAATTTAACTTTTCAGCCTCATTACCTGCCGGAACTATAAACTTAATATTAACACCCGTTTCTTCTGAAATTGTTTTGGATACCAGATTTTCACCCCAAGGCGTTGTAAACCATGAAAAGTTAATGTACCAGGTTAAATCCACCTTATCCTCTGCATTCTGCTGCCAGCCCGGTAGAGCCTCACCCGTTTCACTAACCTCATCGCTTCCGGTTTCTGTCTTATCCTCCGGTGCCTTTGTTGCAGCACTATCTCCGCTGCTTTTAGTCTGCTTTGTTTCATTCCTGCTGCACCCCGCAGCACTCAAAGCCATAATCAGTACCATCACCAGTGCAAGAACCTTTTTAAAACTCTTTTTCATCATATACCCTCTCCATACATCCGTTTACAGATGTATTACTGCCACAAAAAAATGTGAAAGAAGTACTCTGTGGCATTCCTTTCTTTTATTATATTTTCTTTCACATGATAATCCTTAGTCACTATTCCTTAACTGCACCCACCATCATTCCTTTTACAAAATATTTCTGAAGAAAAGGATATACACAACATATAGGTAGCGTAGTAATAACCATAGCCGCCAGTTTTATTGATGTGGAAGTGGTATCCCCTGCCGTAATATTAGAAGCTGATATGGAACCGGCAACCTGATTTGACTGTACCTGGGCAACCATGCGGTACAAATATGTCTGGATAGGCTCTAAGTCAACTCGGTTTGTCATATACATCAAACCGCCAAAATAATCATTCCATTGCCCTACACCAGCAAACAGTGCAATCGTTGCGAGTACCGGCTTAGATAATGGTAAAATAACTTTGATAAAGATACGCCAATCATTCGCACCGTCTATTTTCGCTGATTCCTCCAAAGATGCCGGAATTTCTCGGAAGAAATTTATAAATATCAGCAGATTAAAGAAATTAAATGCAGCCGGTATTATATAAACTAAAAAATTATTTAAAAGATTCAGATTCTTAAATAACAAGAAGGTTGGAATCAAACCACCTGAGAAGAACATGGTTATGGTACCCATTGCCATATAAAACTTTCTTCCTGCCAGGTTCTGCTTTGATAAGGGGTACGCAACCATGGCCGTAAAAAATACATTTAGACCAGTGCCAAGAATGGTTTTACCTATTGTAATCTTAAATGCTCGAAGCACGCTGCTATCTTCAAAGACAGTCTTATAGTTCTCCACAGAAAATACTCTGGGCCACCAATAGATTCCTCCCATCATGGCATCCTTGGCATCGTTAAAAGAATTGACCAGTACATACCAGATTGGATAGACACACAAAAAGCAAATAATTAACATAATCAAAGTATTTATGGTATCAAAAAGTATGGTACCTTTCGAACGTTTTATTTTAGAGGTGGTTATTTTACTCATACGTTTGCCTCCTTAGTATAGTGACCTGCCCAGCAGCTTCTTACTGGATTTGTTCGCTATCAGCAACAGCATTAAGGCAATCACTGCTTTAAACAATCCGACGGCTGTAGCATAGGAGTATTTCCCCATAGTCATACCGACCTGATAGACATAGGTATCAATAACCTGGCTTCTGGATACATTTATTTGATTTTTTAGTATTAATATCTGATCAAAATTGGAATTAAGCAAACCGGATATCTGTAAGATTAGCATTAAAGCAATCGTGCCTGTAATTGACGGCAGCGTTATAAAAAGTATTTTTTGTAATTTACTCGCTCCGTCTACTGTCGCAGCTTCATAAATCTGCTGGTCTACACCAGATATGGCAGCCAAATATATAATTGCCGACCATCCAAGCTCTTTCCAGGTATCTGTAATTAGTGCCATTCCCCAAAAGTACTTTGGCTGTCCCAGAAAGGAAACAGGTTCTTTTAACAGACCGACAGTAACAAAAAAATCATTGATAACACCGTCCTTGGCTAGCCAGGTAGTTAATATCCCACCGAGTACTACCCATGACAAAAAATGAGGCAGATATGATATAGTCTGTGATATCTTCTTAAACCTTGTTCCCCGGATTTCATTAATCAATAAAGCAAAGATAATTGGCAGTGGAAAGCCAATAAAAAGTTTTAACAGACTGATTCCT
Source organism: Anaerocolumna cellulosilytica (assembly GCF_014218335.1). GTDB lineage: Bacteria > Bacillota > Clostridia > Lachnospirales > Lachnospiraceae > Anaerocolumna > Anaerocolumna cellulosilytica. The sequence goes on from NZ_AP023367.1 coordinate 4,217,481, forward strand.
AAGGTATTAATCATAATGTCCGAAAAATTGGAATCCTGAAAGAATTCTTTAAAATATTGTAATCCTACCCAAGGTGCATCCGCTATTGGTCTTGTAATTTTAAACTTTTTAAAAGCTATTACGATACCTCCCATGGGTACATAATTAAACAGCAGCATCCATATAATTCCCGGAATCACCATGAATTGCAGATACTTCTGATTCCACCATTTTTTTAAGGCATATTGCTTTTCTGGTCTTACAGTTTTTGCCATTGTTACACCCCATTTCATGCCACAAAACTAAAGAGTGAATGAATTAATACGTGGCATCCTTTCTTCTCATTCATTCCGTTCACACCTTTTGGTTCGGTAATTTCAGAACTATTTTTTCTTTCTCCTCACTCTTTCGCACCATTTCCTTGACCTAATGATAACTGATTTTACTTGAAAGTATAATAGATTTATTTTTAAAAAGGTGTCATTTTTTTAGCGACACCAATACCATAAAAGAAATAGCATAAAAATACACCCTTAACGGCAAAAGTAGCTCCTAATCTATCCCCTAGACACGCTACATGTCCTATGGAAAAGCTAAGGAGCTACTTTCACAATTCAATTCTGGTACTAAACAAGTTGCCGTTACTCTTTCTTTCTGGTTAGGCTTGTGATTAGTTTTCGAAACAATACGCTTGATTTTTTAGTTTCATTACCATCTGCTAACATTTCTTCTATAAAATACTGTTGACTGTCAAATCCCCCCGCAACTTCTAATGCTGTACTCTGGTCACTTTCTAATGTCGGGCAATTATCTGTCTTTTGGTAGGTTCCATCACTTTTAAGAATTCTTGCCTTTATATTATCCGAAAACATAGTATTAAGTATATGTAATATACATTTTCGGAGGTCTTCGTCAAGGATAGGGCAGGCAATCTCCACTCTTCTTATCGTATTCCTTGTCATCATATCAGCTGAGGATATATAGATTCTTGCTTCTTTATCCTTTCCAAAACAATATATCCTTGAATGTTCTAAGAACCGTCCTACAATGCTGTATACGGTTATGTTATCCGTCTTCCCCGGTACATTAGGAAGCAGACAGCAAATTCCCCGTATCAATAACTTTACTTCCACTCCCGCCATGGAAGCTCCTGATAATTTCTGCATGATTTCTTTATCTGTAAGGGAGTTGGACTTAATAATAATTAATGCTGCTTCTCCCCTTTTCGCTTTTTCTATCTCATAATCCATAAGAGCCAGCAGATTATCTTTAAAAAAGTGCGGTGCAACAAACAGATTGCTATACTGTCCTTTCAAATTACCTAAAGACATATTTTTAAAGAATTCATTTGCTTCTTGTCCCAAATCCTGATTTGCGGTAATTAGTGATAAATCTGTATAAAGCTTTGCAGTCTTTTCATTATAATTACCTGTTCCAATCTGCGTTATATATTGTATTTTACTTCTATCCCTTCTGGTAATAAGACAGATTTTAGAGTGCACCTTATATCCTTCAAAACCATATATAACCGTACATCCTGCTTCTTCTAACCGCTCAGCCCATTCAATATTGTTCTTCTCATCAAATCTTGCCTTAAGCTCCATAAGGACTGTTACTTCCTTATTATTCTCGGCTGCCGTACATAGATAATCTATAATTCTTGAATTTTTAGATAACCGGTAGATGGTTATCTTAATAGAGATGACATTGGAATCCTGCGCACTTTCCCTAAGAAGATGTAAGAAGGGCTCCATCTGATGATATGGATAAAATAGGAGAATATCTTTTCTTCTACACTGGTTGGTAATACTCTCCCCCCTGCTTAAACCTGCCGGATAACCAGGCTCGAATACGGGATAACATAACTGTTTTTGCAATATGTCCGGCAATTCTTTTACTATATCAAATACATATCCCATTACAATAGGCGCTTCACAGAAAAAAATCTGTTCTTTTGTCAGACATAGCCTTTCCAGTAAAAAATTTGTGAGTACCTTACTTAATCGCCCCTGTACCTCTAGTCGAACCGGTGATAATCTGGCACGCTTTTTCAGCACCTTTCTCATTCGCTCTCTAAAGTCGTCATCCACCTCAAAAATCTCATCTTCAGGACTGATATCTGCATTACGGGTAACCGAAATAATAGCCCCGCACTCTATTTTATACATGCCAAAAATTTCGGCAATGTGTTCTAACACAATTTTCTCGGTTAATATATATCTGGTCTGGTTACCGGGGATTAGAACATAGGGCTTAAGTGATTGTGAAATGGAAATAAGTCCAAACTTTGTATTTTCACCGGCAAATTCACAAATAATGTACAGTCCTTTATTTATAAGATGGGGAAAGGGATGTCTTGAATCAATTACCTGAGGTGAGAGAATTGGAGAAACTTCGTTATGATAATATTTATCCAGATACTTTCGCTCAGACTTTTCAAGCTCCTTTATATTTAAATTAAAGACGTCAAACTGCCTTAGCTTCTGCTCGACAAGCTGATAGATGTTGTCTTTTTTCTTGCAAAGAGGTATCGTGTATTCAAAAATTTTATCCAACTGCTGCTTAGGGCTCATACCTGTTTTATTATCAAGGGTGTTATCCATCATCCCCAAGTCAACAAGACTCCCGACACGTATCATAAAGAATTCATCCAGATTACTGGTAAAAATTGATACAAATTTTAAACGTTCATAAAAAGGCACTGTTTCGTCCTGTGCTTCTTCCAATACCCTCTCGTTAAAACGAAGCCAGGATATCTCCCTATTCTGCATAAAGGTATTTTGTATTTTATGGTCAGCCTGTGCCATACACTACTCTCCTTTTATGATTCTTTCGTAAAGATATCCTTCTCTAATACCATAACTGCTTACTACAACCGATTTACTGTTGAAGTAGTCTGCAATCGTATCCAGCACAATTAAACCCGGTATAATCGTGTGAATACGGTCAGGTATATTTTGCAGTACCGGAGTTAACGTACTTCTATGGCTGTTATTAATACTATCCAACATCTTTTGTACATGAGAAACTTGAAATGTCTGGCTGCCCTTTTCTCCTTCAAACATATGATTACTTAATTTAACTGCTGCACGCATGGTACCGCCCACACCGCAAATTGTTGCATACACATCCTGCTTTAATTCAAGTGCCTCCATATTTTCTAGCACTGTTTTTCTGATTTCTTCCCTTTCTTCTTTTTTAGGAATAATCTTTTTAACATGCTTTATATATAAATTTAAAGAACCAATCGGCATACTGGTAGCATAAATAATTTCACGATTTTTAAAAGCAACCAGCTCTGTACTGCCACCGCCAATATCCACTAAGATACCGGAATCGCTTGTAATTACCCTAGTCGCTCCTTTAAAATCAAGCGTAGCTTCTTCTTCACCGGATAATAATTCCACATCATAACCAGTGCTTTGTTTTATTATGCTTATAACCTCCTTGGTGTTAACTATATTACGCAGGGAGGCTGTGGCAAACACATATACATCCTTTTGTTCGACCTGAAAATTGTTTAATAAACCAGTATACTCATTTAAAATCTCACAAGTTTTTTTTATACCATTTTTACTAAGCTGTTGGTTTTTTACATGATTTGCAAGACCTGCCATGGTCTTTTTTTGGAACAAAGATTTTACTTCATTGCCGGTATGTTCATAAATACATAATCTTATGGTGTTGGAACCTAAATCTACAATTGCGCTTATCATTAGCTGCCTCCTGTCCGGACAGTTACCTATCCTGCTAAAAGTATAGAAATTGTATGTTAAGCATATGTAAATTATATGTTACTATTAGGTAAATAAAAAAATAGGGAAATTTGCAGAAAATATTTATACGATACTATTATCTTTGATACTATCTTACAGAACCTCATAACCTCTTTTTAATACTTCTCTTCTAACATACTGAAAGGTCTTTTCTTCACCCATGTCTTTTAGCATAACCAAAAGCTTTTCCAACAAATCTTTTGTTTCAGCATGTATGATATAATGCTCTTTCGAGGCATGAAAATATGCCAATGCATCACCGTCTGTGTACTTTTCCTTGTTATAATTTTTACTGGCCGCTATTCTGTCGCAAAACATTTCAACTACATATTTTACAGGCATTTTCATGCCTGCCATTGGTGCTCCTTTATTTACACTATAATCAATCCAATATTCAAGATGATGTTTGTTTCTGCCCTTATGGTGGAGCCACGCCAAACTATAACCCTTGTCCTGACGCTCAGCATTATTGGGACTCTGGTCACCTTGAAAATACTTTGCGCCTACTAAAAATTCCGTCAGTGAGTATTTAGACAGGTCATGCAGCAATCCCTGCTTATACAAGCCGACGGAAAAACAATATTTCATTACAAGCCATTTGTGGTGGTTGATTGTCTTTAAGTGCCTTAGCCATTTCATACGTATCGATCCTTCCCAAATTACTTCCTTTCCTGCTATTATGCGTGATTCCCTTCGTGTAGTCAAGTACCGTTAAACCTATTCCATTATTTTATGAGATACACCATTAAATTATTCACGTTTAAAGGATTTAAATAAAAACTTCCTGCTTTGGGAAGAATTTATATATCCATATCAATGCTGAAATTATCTGTTATGGAAATCAAAGAAAACTATATAATATCCGGCACTGTACCTTCATAGCATACAGAACCGGATATTACATAGTTTTATGAATTACACTTGTTGATCTACAGCAATACCTTTCATATCTTCTTCCAGAAGCTTCTGGGTCAACTTCTTTATCTCTCTTTCTAAGTCCGTCTGCAGTTTAGCAACATCATGAATCTGCTCTACCTCTTCTGAGTTAACCGTTTCCTTAGTAGGTGTATTACCACTAACAAGTTCCTCTTCTTTTTCTTTTTCTTTGATTTCCTCTTCTTTTTCTTTATTTTCTTCTATCTTCTTATCGATAGTATCCTTAGCTTCCTCTAGGTACATGCCTATGGCTTCTTTACTGGCAGCTTCTAAGATATCTTCCGCTACTTTACTGCCGTCTACCATAAATTTGGTTTTTAAACGTCCTTGTTGAATACCGTTAATCGTAGCGTTTTCTGACTCAATTTCCTTTTTTGCTGATTCATATTGATTCTTCCAGGCATCCTTCATTTTATGATATTCTAAAGCATTCTTCTGGTAGTCGGTAAGCTTTTCATCTATATTAAATACTGCCTGTGCCGTCTTATAGTTCCAGCTGCCCTTATAATCTACTTCTTGTCCTCCCATCTCCATAAGAATTGCTTTTTCTTCATCGGTCAGTGGTTGGTATTTATTCCTCACATTATCATTATCCTTAAGCTTTTCAAGAACCTTTAGCTGTTTTTGCTCTAAGCTGTCATCCTTTATATTATAGGTCTCTTTTAAGTCCTCTTTTAACCCGTCTATTTTATTCATTTCTGCCTGTGCCTGGACTGCTGATGTTTCCAGCTCTTTTATACGCTCTCTTCTCTGTGCAATGCCACCATCTAAATCTTGGTCGATGTTATAGGCATCTAATAAAGCCTTCATTGCCTTTTTCTGAGCCTGTATTTTTTTAGCAAGAATACTATTCTCAGGCAGATTTAGGTCCGCCGCATTAATAACATTCGCTTTCCCTTTTGACTTTCCCTTTTCTTCCTTGCCATTCACTTTATTGTCATCGGTTCTGTTGTAGGCAATTGGTTGATTTCTTCTTTCACTTACATTTGTAATAGCCACTTTCAATCCTCCCTGATTTCCTTATATTTCTTCCTTCTTAAGGATTATCGGCGGCTTTTCATAAATTATTAACAGAAATAGCTAAAGTCAATTACTTTTCCTGATTAATATTGGATTCCTTACTATTACTTATTGTGTCATTTAATCCCTTCACTATTCTTTCCTGTTTTGTAAGTTCTTCGGATAATTCTGTGGACAACTTTCCTTGTAAACCATTTTGAAATGGATAAGCCATATTTTTTTGTCGTCTCCGGTTTATAAACCAAATTACACCATAACAGACACTATAAAAAACAATCATAAAAGCACCCGCAGCAAGCCCTGAACCCTGCCCTTTAATAAAAGGCATACTAATAATTGCCAGAACCAGAAATATAAGTGCAAACAAAGAGGAATAGGGAAATCCCCTTAGTCTGCATTTCCCTTCGGGACAACCATATTTTTTCCTAAACTTTATATGAGTTGCCATAATAATAGCATAGGTAAATAATAAGGCAAAACCTCCTGAACTAATCAGAAACAGGTATACCCTTGGGAATACCAGCCCCAATCCAAGTCCTGCCAGCATGGCAAGTCCTGAGAAAATAATTCCTCTATAAGGCACCTCTGTTTTATCTTTTATAAATCCCGGTGCCAGTTTGTCATCCGCCAGAGAACGAATCATACGTCCTAAGCCAAACATGGCTGCCAGCATGGTAGAAAGTATTGCTGTAATCAATACTACATTAATAACTGTCCCTGCCCAGCCGATTCTAAAACGGTTAAGGGCCGCTACCATAGGACTTATATCCTCTCTTATCTCTTCGGTTGGAATCATTGGAATAATAAAGCCTACTGATAGAATATATAGACCTAGCAAGCTTAAAACCGTGTAATTTATGGCCTTTGGCACCGTTACCCCAGGATTTTTAGCTTCTGAGGCTGCCAGTCCGATAATTTCAAACCCTGCATAGGAAAACATTACAATAAGCATACTGCCGGCAATTCCTTTTACACCTCCGGCTAAAAAAGCTTGTCTTTCTGTTTCTCCCGTTTCAACCACGGTTCTTCCCGGTAATATTCCAAATACAAGTAAGGCAGCTAATACGATAAAAGCTAGTATGGTTATTACCTTAATTGCTGCCAGACCGCTTTCTAGTTTGCTTAACTTACTTGCACCCAAGAGATTTAATAAGGTAACACCAATTATTATAAAACTGCCCAGCCATGTTATGGATATTCTGGGCAGCCATTCCCTTACCAGAATGGATACAGCTGTTGCCTCACTAGACATGGCAAGCACCATTCCCGTCCAATAAACCCAGCCAACTACAAAGCCGGCTCCCTGTCCGTAAGCCTCATTAGCAAAGGACCGAAAAGAGCCTGCACTTGGATTTGCCACGGTCATTTCTGATAAGGCGTATAGAATAAAATAAACCAGTACACCACCTAAAATATAAGCAATTATAATTGAGGGTCCGGCAGAATGGATTGCTACTGAGGAGCCCAGAAAAAAAGAACCTCCGATTACTGTACCAAGTGCCATCATAGTAAGCTGCCAGGCTGATAAACCTTTTTCCTTGTTCATGAAAAAACTCCTTTATATATCAATTAAAGTTAAGGTAAATTTACATACGTATTAGTATCCCTGAAAGGTTAATAATCATACTATTACGAAAAAATTTTAAGATTGCATTATAAAGAAGCTCCGTGGCTTTCCTGTAAAATACCGGACATTACCCGGTGCAATTTAAGAAACCATGGAGCTAATGCGATTTATTTATATTATTTGTGATAGACAAAAGAGTGTATAGAATACTATAGTAGACCGTATTATATTACATATTTTCCTGTTAGTTTATCAAATTCATCTTTCTTATCTTTATAGAAGCTTGAAAAATCCTGCCGACTTGTATTTAATAAGTCTGCCAGTTCTTTCATAAATACGGGAATCTCATCTTTTTTCATAAATCCCATAGAAGTACCAAGCTTTGTTTTACAATCTCCCACATGCCCACCTACATACAGTTCAAAAACATCGACCGGTTTATTATCAATTCTCTTCTTACTTCCTGTAAAACCGATTTCAGTTACCTGATGCCTTGCACAGGAATTATTACAGCCTGAAATATAAATCGAGGGCAAATATTCTCCTGACGTTTTTTGTTCTTTTATAAAATTTAATATTTCCTTCAAAAGCTCCTGACTTTGTTCTATTCCGATTTGACAGGTAGGAACACCAATACAGCTTATGCTTTTTTCAATGTCTGACTGTCCGCAAGCATCCTTTGTAAGAGCCAGAAGTTCCAGTGCCTTTGCGTATTCTAAGTTTCTGATGTATATGCTTTCAGACATGGTAAGACGCATGTCTGCTTTCTTGCAGCCTTCTAAAAAATCTATTAATTGAAACAGGGTATTAGAAGACAGAATACCGCCTAAAGGATGGAGTTCTACCGTATAAAGTCCTGACTGCTTCTGTGGTATCAGGTTCTTATAAGTTGACACCGCCCCATCCTGACAGACAGTAGTGCCGCCATCCCAATTGATTCCTGCCGCCGACTGCTTCTGTATCTTCTCTGTAATTAACTGTTTTAACTCAGGTAATGTTTCTTGTACCTTTGCTAAATGTTTTTCATAACAGTCTAAAAATTCCTTAACCCCCATACGTCCTGCTACATAGCGTAATCTGGCTTTTCCTTTATTCTCGTAATCTCCTTCTGCCATGAATATTCTGGTAACTGCTTCTACGTGATATAAAACCTCCTCGGGAGAAATTAATTTATCATACGTAAGTGAAAGCGCCGGATTATTACCAAGTCCTCCTGCCAGAAATACTTTAAAATATGGTTTCCCGTCATGCTTTACAGCCATAAAGCCCAAATCATTAACTGTGGCACAAGCTGTATCTTTCTCATTGTTTGAAAAGGCAATTTTAAGCTTACGCGGTAAATGATACTTCGTTATACTCTCCATTATATACTCACCTGCTAAAAGTGCATATGGAGTCACATCGAAGGCTTCCCCCTCCTCTACCCCGGATAGAGGAGACAGGGTAATATTTCTTGGAAAATTACCTCCTGCGCCCCTGGTGTATAACCCTGCATGGATAGCCTTTTCCATAATATCGCATACAGAATCTATCTCTAAATCATGCAGCTGTATTGCCTGTCTGGTAGTCAGATGTATAAACTTAAGTTGATACTCCTCTGCAAATGTTCCCAAAAGTTTTAGATGTGCATCTGACAACACACCGGAGGGAGTTCGCAGTCGCAGCATAAACTTTTCCCCGCCTTTTTGAGCATATACACCCATTCCTCCCGATTTTCCTTTAAATTCAGCTACGGATATCTCTTTTTTAACGAATTGATGTCCAATCTCTCGAAATGCTGGTATTTCAGCTAATAAAATAGCATTATATTCCTTCATCTTTCCCTCCAAATAATAACCATGCTCTTCCCATACCTGCAAACTTTAATCCCCAGGCACATCCTCTTACTGGCATGCTGTTTCGTATATAATTTTCATTTATTCTAAATTACTTGATTTTATCACACAATCATCATAAAATGAAATTATTAATACTTATCACTCCATAAATAGAATTTATAGATAGAGGTATTTTATATGCTGGATTTTAGAATTGAAACCTTTTTAACCCTTTGTAAGGAAAAAAGCTTTACCAAGACTGCCAAAACACTATGTATTACCCAGCCCGCCGTCAGTCAGCACATCCATTATCTGGAACAGCATTTCGGAAGAAAATTATTTGAATATAAAGGAAAAAACTTCTCCTTAACTCCCCAAGGTGAAAAACTTAAGGACTTTGCTCTGTTGTCAAAGACTGACTGGCAAAGGGCTGAACAGTCCCTGCGACAGGAAGACGTAAAATTGATTCATTTCGGTGCAACCTTAACCATTGGTGAGTATGTCATGCCTCCCATTCTTGCAAAATTGCTTACTCCCCCTTCTTCCGTTACCTATTCTATGCAAGTTGATAATACGGAAACTCTTTTACAAAAATTGCAACAAGGAGCGATTGAATTTGCTTTTGTGGAAGGTCAATTTGATAAGAAACAGTTTACTACCAGATTACTGTCACCGGCATGGTTTATTCCTGTTTGCGCACCTTCTCACACCTTTGCTGACCGAGTAATAGACTTTGAAGAAATATTTATGGAGCGTTTAATTGTAAGAGAACACGGCAGCGGCACAAGAGGCGTGTTAGAACAGGTGTTAACAGAGCATAGCTTTACCTTTCATAATTTTTCTCAGATAACTGAAATTGGCAATCTGAATGGAATTAAAGAATTAGTCAAACGAAACCTTGGAATTACCTTCCTATATAAGGACGCCGTAAGAGATGAATTAAAAAACCAAACGTTAAGACAAATTCAGATTAAAAACTTTAGAATTGAGCGGGAATTTAATTTTATTTGTATGAAAGACAGTCATTTTTTACAGGAATATCTGGACTATTTTAATCAATTTTATGAGATATATCACAGAACTACCAATGATTATTCAGACAAACTCTAACATACTATAGAAGAAACTCCATGTCTTTCCTTTCATACGTCTATATGGTACAGGAAGGAATGTCATGGAGTTTCTCTAGGATGTATCTGAAAACTACTTGTATCCGAAATGAGTTTCAGACGCACCTTAGCTATGTAATCTGAATCGCAGCAGCCTTTTCAATTCCAGACAGCTTATTTTCTCATGAGCGTCCAAACTCATGAGCACTTATACATTTCATAAACAAAGTTTAAAGTAATCTTTTCCTCTATAGTTTGCTGCTTTAGCTCCAAAGCGGTCCGGTACGCTGTAAATGGTTTGCCAGAATGGTCAAAAAGAAGCTCTTCTTCTATTTTTGTACAATGCAAATTCTCTGAAACTAACAGTGTTACCGTTCCGCTCTTGCCAGCCCAAAACAAGCTGCCATCTTCCTGCAATACCGGTTTGATGGTACTAACGAATCCTTCTTCAAAACATAAAGGTTTCACTCCGTGGAACGAATCCGTAATTGTGAGCTTTTTCTCTTCCAGGTTATTATGAAACTTTCTGTGTAAAGATGTAAGCTCTTTTATATTATACATATCCGAATATTCTAGGGTTATCCCGGCTATTGCAGGGTCAGTGATGACATCTGCTGCCATACATTCTCCGAAAATCGGCATCTGCTCTCTCTTCTCAATAAAAGGTACATTATGCCAGTATGATCTGGTATGGGCATGCTGGTATCTCTTGTCAGTAAAATACGCAGCAGTATACGGTCCTGCTCCTAAATCCGTTAAGATAAGTTCTCCTCCTAGTGCCAGAACAAAACTTCCTACATCATTATGATTATGCTCCTCCTGATTATGACCACCTTTAACAGCAAAAAAATAAGCACCCTTCTTTTGAATCAACCATTGCAGGTTCTGAAAATAAGTAGTATGAGATATCTCTTCTCTTGTAATAACTTCTTCCTTTGTCCACCATAAATTTCTGCTTAAATGAGCAAAACGATAGCAATGGTCAAAATCAAAAGGAGTGATTTCCTTGCAGGATGGAGGTGTTACATCAAAATGGGTTTTTAGGCAGGAAACCAATCCCGTGGGGATTAAAGTTCCGGCTGACACATCAGAAAAGGGTAAAAATTCACTTCCTTTTATCTGGGCACAGGTAGGAAATCGAGATATTTTCTGTAACTTATCTGAGGTTTCTTTATCCAGCGCAAAACTCTTATCTTTGCCAAGCCGCATCTTAAGATAATAGATATAATATCCAAACCCATAGACCCAGTAACCAATACCTTCTTCCGTTCCGCCATCCTCTTTAAAACATTTTAAATAATTGACTAACACCCTATCTACCTTTTGAAGAATATCCTCTTTATATTCAATATGTGCTTTGCGGGACTCAAAATTAGTAGTTAATAGTGCCTTTCTTTCATCCTTGTTACTTCCCAGTTCTTCTTCTAATAGCAGAGCTGTCATACCAATGGAGCCTGCACAGACTGCGCACCAGTTGTTAATGCTGGTTTCCCATCCCCATGTTTTATTTATAAATGGTCTTAGTATACGTCTTTTAACCTGTTCCAGCACATAATTATATATATACGGATGTATAATTTTTTTATGAAGTATTAGTGCCTCACTTAAGGTATGTGCTGTTTCTGCGGCAAATAAGTCAATATGCTGATCTGCCTCCGGTAAAAAGCTCTCTTCTCCATAAGGAAGATGCGCTGCCAGACACCAGGAAAACTCATTGGCCACTACCCATAATAATTCATTGAAATATTTTATGACAGCATCCGTCTGATTCCATTGCAGATATAGTGCAAATGCTGCCAAATGCTTTCTAACTAAAAAATATTCTTCTTCAGACTCGCTTCTGCTTCCCTTTTCTAAAAACGATTGATACCCATGAAAAGAAATGCTAGGTATGGGTTTTATGACTGCATCCTCCACAAATTGACTGATTTCACTCCGCAGCTTTTCAGTCACCTTATTTGTTTTCCATCCTTCTTCCATACATGAACCCGCCTTATTCTGTAATTGATTTATAACATAATTGCTTCTTACGTTTTACTATATAATCTTTTTTTAGTTATGTCCATGTATTAAATTCGAAAAATGATGTAAAAACTCAGGTTACACCCATTCTAAAACTAAACCTACTCCCGCTTCCTCTACCTGCATATTTTTCATCATTTCTGCCTTTAACCGAAGAGAAGTACAGTGGCAAGGATATAGAGAAGGTATCTTTAGTTGTTTTAAATATTCTATGGTTTTTTCTGCCTGCTGATTCATCTCAAAAAGGTGAAAACCGCCAAGAATGCCAAGTACCTGTTCCTCCTCTGTTACTTCCTTTGCATACTCGGTGATATTACAAATTCCTGCATGAGAACAGCCGGTGATTATATAAATTCCCTTTTCCCCCTTGTATACAAGGGCTGAATCATCCACCACAAAATCCTCTACATCCCCCACCTGAGTACGCCTGATTCCAACTGCATCTTTCGCTTCAAAATCATTCCTTCTTGGAACCGCTCCAAGAAAGTACAAATGCGGGGTGAGTTGAATCGGTTCTTGGGTAAGCTTTAGAGTAAAATATTGTTGCACCTCTTCTACTGCAACCTTCGGAGATATATTAATCCCTTCTGCATATCTTTCTGCAAATATATCAGGATGGGCAATCAAGGCTCTTTTTGCGGAATTTCTGTCAAGTTCCTGTAACAGCAAGGGAATTCCACCGGTATGGTCATTGTGTCCATGAGATATGACTACATAATCCAGTGCGGTAAAATCAATCCCCATGTCCCTTCCGTTTCTTAAGAATACATCCGAATAACCTGTGTCAAACAATATTTTTATGCCATCGATTTCTATATAGTAAGAAACCGCAGGTTCTCCAAGATAGTACTTATCAATATAGGTATGGTTGTCAGTCAGAACTGTTATACGCATATGTTTCTCACCTCCGGTTTAAATATATTGGCTTAAGTGTCCATGTAATATATTGATTTTAAAGGGCTTTTAAGTCATAATGGATTAACAAAATCGTACTTTCGCTATCAACTTGTATACCTATACTGCCATAGGGATACAGATTATCCATGTCGGCAGCCTGTAGCTGCAACTCTCCTACAGCAACAGAAAAGTTGTTATTCTCGACTTCTATGACAGCCGTATATTCTTTACCATATTCCAGAGAATGCTCTGTTTCCGCAAGAGGATACTCTTTCGTTTCCAACTGGCAAATTACCGCCAGCCTATCTCTCGTTATCCTCAGATAGTAACTTCTAATACTACCCTGGCTTCTAAATATAATATCAGCCTGTCCACCGTTTAAGAATACAAATTTAACTTGATAACGATAGTTCTTCCAATAATAATCGCCGGTGAATATTTTTTCACCCTCTGACAAAATTATTCCATCTTTTGTATGATATAATCCATGAAAATTTCCATTGTAATGAGTGAATCCACTAAGTTCAACCTGCTCTGTCAGATGCAGGGAATAATCTTCTAACGGTATTTGCGAAAAATCCATTCTATAATGTGGAACTGCTTTTACCATAAATTCATCCATAAAAACACATACTTGTTCACCAAAATAGCTGTGTTCTGTCTCATCAGAAACCAATTCAATACCCAGTTCTTTTACTAATCCATTGCTCTGGTACGGAATTTTACCTTGTATAAAAAGCCATTCTCCATGATAGTCCCCATATAGATTGCTCTGTGCAAAACGTACCTTTTCCTTACTGTACAGATTATAATAGTAAAGATACGCCTTAATCTTCTGCCCGGTTACATTTCTCAGATAACAGCTGACCTCATCCCCCGGATATGCTATCGGTGAAAAGGAGGGCTGATATCTGGCATCGTGTAAATCCTCAGGTGTATAATAGGTCTTTTGGTATACAAATACACCATTACCGGAATGCAGATTATTAATGGTTACTTTAAGTCCACCCATTCCTCTATAAGCTGCTTCTTCTACATTAGTAATCGCCACCTCTGCATTTTTATATCCACCCCTTACACGGAAACCATGAAGTGCATGAGGAAATGTAAAGTGAGCATGCCTTGTTCCATATTTTTCCAACTCCTCGATATATCCACGATAAGGCTCCGGCATTTCTTCGCCTGCCAGTTCATAGCCAATACCCGAGAACAGCAGCGCCTGCTCAGAGATAGTAGCTATGTTTAAGCTTCCTGTAATCCCGGAGGCAAGCATTACATCTTTTATTGGCTTAATCAGCCTTGAGGGAATACCCGAGGGGATTTCCTTTGAAGCCCCCTTAATCCCATTCTCTAAAGCAATTCCGCTTAATACACCAAGAATTGCTCCTACATTACCTGCATTGCAATCTGTATCAAAGCCGCACAGATTAACAAGTTCCTGGGTTCTTACATAATCCCCTTCCCCATAAACCATGGAAAGTGCCATGATACCTGCATTGGGTATAATGTGACACACTCCCGGATATTTATCCGACCAGTATTCTTTTCTTAACAGGCTAAAAGCTTCCTCCCAGGTTAAGCCCTCATCATAACACTTAAGCATACTGAGAACTACCCTTGTATAGTCACATTCATCAATAAGCTCAAGCGCTTCCTTCATAACGTCTCGAATCGAAGTCCTTATATAGGCCAAAGAGATACAAGCAGCCACATAACGGGCACCTGCAATGCCATTTAGGTCATGGGTTACTCTTGCACAGCTTTCTGCCAGAGATGCTGCTAGTATAGGATTACCGGGTGCCGCAAATCCAAAACCATCTATGAATATCTGGCCGCCTATCTGCTCTGCTAGTTCTTTTCCGTTCCTTTCAGCACTCCCGGATTCCGGTGCTTCTATGCCGGCTAATAAATTTTTGTATGCTGTATGCTCTGTGGACAATTCTTCTCCCCACCAGAAAAAGCCATGCTCCCTAGGAACATAATTTAAAAACGTGTATCCGAATTCTCTGGACGCAGCTTCCTTATAGTTCTTTAATGCACGTATAAAATAAATCGGACCATTGCTGTCATCATCAGCAGCAAAATCATGATAATCCACCAGGTAATCTTGTATTCTGTCCCCTATCATTGTTTGAATTTTTTCTCTGCTCCAATTTTCAATAGGTGCACCCATTCGTATCCCTATGACTTTACCAAGCCATCCTGCATAGGTTTTTTCTACATAATTATCTGGTATCATTACAATCCTCAACTTTCAGCCAGTTATTTAAATAATATTCCTTCTTCTCCTGATAGCCTTCTTTCTTTTTCTGTAAACTTTTATCAGACAAAATATCCAGTATGGTTCCTGCCAAAACCTTGGCTGTATCCATATATACATGTTCTTTATCAATTATCTTAAATTGGTTGCTGTGGACAATACCTGATATACCGGAAAATCCAAACTGTACAACAGGAAGCAAGAGGCTGATATCACCAATATCACCAGATGCTCCCGAAACTAATTCGTGAATAATCTCTTCTTCGTTACAAAGTGTGAGCATATTTTGATGAATCACCTGATTAATCTCCCTGCTTTGCTTTAAGGGCAGGTAACCATTGGTATCTAAAACCTCGCAGGCAACTCCCAGTGCTTCCCCACAGTGTACAAAAGCATTCGTTATCTGTTCGTTGATTTGAAACAAATCCTTTGTTGTCGTCGTTCGGATATAGGTTTCTACGACTGCATAATCACAAATGATATTAGCGGTTTTACCGCCTTCTCTTAAAATAGGATACACTCTGGCACCGGCTTCCGGTGAGAAGGTATCCTTAAGCATCTGTATGGCCGTGAGAGAAAGGGTTGCCGCCTGAAGGGCATTTCTGCCCATGTGGGGAACAACACCTGCATGAGCTGCCTGCCCTTTAAATACCGCTTCCTTTAATATAAAACCCGACAAAGTTGAATTTAAATCGAATTTTGCATCGGGATGTTTTTCATCTACGCCCATAACATGACAGGATAAAAGCATATCTACTTCATCAAAAACACCCTCATAAATCATATTTTGCTTTCCAGAGAAGAACCGAATCTTACCTTCATCCTTAAGCTTCTTTCTGGTCTCCATATCTATAAATTCTTCCGCCGGAGTAAAGAAAAAGCTGACTTTGCCATCCATCTCTTTCAGTACGTTGCTGTGATGAAAAGCAGTTATAAGATTTAAAAGAATGGCAACTTGTATACTATGTCCACAGGAATGAAAAGGTACCATGTTCCCATCCATACTAGTTAACAGTGCGTCCATATCCGCTGCAACACCAATATGAAAGTCTTCTCCCAGACCTAGAGTGACAATTACTCCATGTAGTGAAACGTTCGCTTTATAGGGAATCCCCAACTCATCCAAGTGTCTGCAAATAATGCGTTCCGTTTTTTCTTCCAAAAAACCTAATTCAGGGGTCTGAAACAGCTCCTCCCCCAATGCAAAGATTGCCTGGCGGTTTTCTTCCAGATAATTGTTTACAATTTGTTTTTTGTTATTGACATCTGACATCTGTTTTTCCTTTCTATATTTCTACTTCCTATTTTATCCTTTTTTCGTTAATTATACAATATCTAATAAAATCTAACAAAAACTGACAAGGGAGGGAGAATATCTTCCCCTCCCTTTGATAATATCTATGCTTGT
This sequence comes from Anaerocolumna cellulosilytica, assembly GCF_014218335.1. Lineage (GTDB taxonomy): Bacteria > Bacillota > Clostridia > Lachnospirales > Lachnospiraceae > Anaerocolumna > Anaerocolumna cellulosilytica. The sequence continues at coordinate 4,234,272 of NZ_AP023367.1, forward strand.
GCTTCTGTATCCAGCCGGTAGATTGCCTTTTTAAGATACGCTACAAATTTCTCACGGTCAACAGATAACAATACTTTTGTATTCGGTTTCGGCATATTATACCACACCCTTTTGTCGGTAACACTCATGCCTGCTGTCAGATTTCCCTGTAATTCAATATCCACATGATAATCCCCATGGGTAAATATTTCAGGATGCAATATATACATTACCGGGCAGGCATCAAATATGGGGCTTCTATCGATATTTAAGCCTTTAGAGAATTTCGCATAAAACTCTAATAGTTCATAAACAAACCTTGAAACCCTGCCCCCGTCTTTAAACTCGTCGATTTCACTGTGTAGAATACTGGCAGCCTGGCTTACCTCCGTACCTGCCTGTATAATCGGAATTCCCGAGTGAAATACCATGTAAGCCGCATGTGGGTCAATATAAAAATTAAATTCAGCCGCAGCCGTAGCGTTACCGGAGCTATAGCTTCCTCCCATTAAAGCAATCGTTTCTATTCTATCCTTTACCTTTGGAAAAGTTTTTAGCAGCAAGGCAATGTTGGTTAAAGGTCCTAATGCAATGATAGTAACCTTACCTTCTGCCTCAAGAATTTTGTCCTTTAAAAATTCCACGCCATGTCTGTTGTCGTATTCTAACGTAATCTTATCAAAGACCGGACCATCCATCCCACTGTCTCCATGAGCTTCTGGTGCTACTTTAAGAGGACTTATCAACGGACTGTCAGCTCCTTTTGCAACCGGTATCCTTTTATCCGCTGCCATAAGTACCTTTAAAGCATTCTCACTTACCTTTTCTAAGGTTTGATTTCCTCCCACTGTGGTGATACCAAGCAGGCGAAAGTTTTCTGGATTTGCCAGAGTCAGTAATATGGCAAGAGCATCATCATGGCCGGGGTCACAATCAATTAGTACATTTCTCATTAGCTTCGTCCTCCTCTGGATTTACGAACTGAATACACAACAATTCCGATAAATACCGCCACATAAGGCAGAGTGGTAATTAATTCGGAAGGAATATTCTGTAATTGCAAAACATTACCAATAGCACTGAATATCCCGAACAAAAAGGAGGTTATGGTAGTAGGGATTACCATGGAACGTCCCATGGCGCTGGCCGCAATGGCAATCCAGCCTCTTCCGGCTATCATATCTCTGGTGAACATAGACAGGTATCCCATGGACATGTAAGCACCGCCAAAACCGGCCAACAGTCCACTAAGGCAAAGAGCCGTAAATTGTACCCGCCGTACCTTAATTCCTACAGAAGCTGCCGCTGCCGGATTCTCTCCCACTGCTTTTATGTGGGTTCCAAGCTTTGTTTTATTCAGCATAATATAGATTGCCGCAACGGATAACAGAGCAACGTACACAAGAATATTATGCCCGGAAAAAATCTCTCCGATAACCGGTATTTTATCAATAAGCGGAAGTTTTACAGAGGGTATCTGCTTACTGGCAAGAGAGGCTGAATTTCCCTTTTGTCCGGTAAACATGTACAGAATATAAACCGTAAAACTACTGGCGAACAAATTCAGGGCAATCCCTGCCATAATCACCTTTGTGCCCAGATAAAGGCTTAAATATGCCATAAAGGCACTGAACAAAACGCCTACTAATAACGCGGCAATAAGACCAATCAGGGCACTTTTTGAATAGGCAGAAGCTAGCACTCCCGCTAGGGAAGCCGTTAACATAGTTCCTTCCATGGCTATATTACTTACTCCTGCTTTACTAGATATAACATTGCCAAGGGCTGCAAATAAAATGGGAGTCGTTACTCTAAGGATAGCATAGAAAAAGGCGGGCGTTACTAAAAGGGCTAATATATCATTCATTTACAGTACCTCCTGCCAGGGCTTTTTTACGTTTCAAGTATTTTACAATAAAATCTGCTGTAATTAGCAGTACCAGTACCATCTCTACAATGGCTACCATTTCAACCGGCACGTCCGTGCTTCTTGCCATAATATCAGAACCGGTCCGCAGATAGCTCAGACCAAAAGCTGCCACAAAAGCACCGATTGGATGATTTTTACCTAGCATGGCTACCAGACAGCCGTCAAAACCGTAGCCTGGCAAAGCTGACCATGTAAAACGGTCATACATACTAAGCAGATGTACAGAAGAACCCATTCCGGCAATAAAACCAGACATAAAATGTACTATCATGGTAAGGGCAAAAAAGCTCATTCCGGAATATTTTGCAAAATCTTTATTGATTCCGGTCATTTTTATCATATACCCTAGTTTTGTCTTTTTATAGATAAACCATATAGTCCCAGTAAGTAGTAATAACAGTATAAAACCAGTTGTAATATTAGTTTTTGGTATGATTACCGTAAGCTTAGCCGTATCTAAGAAAGGGGCACTTGCTACTCCCGTAACGGACATGTCCTTTAAACGGGTTTTTAAAATATAAAATCCAATGCCGAACAAGATCGTATTTAACATAAGAGAGGTTACTAATTCATTGGCATCATATTTCGCTTTGAAAAAACCAGATATACAAGCAATCAGTCCGCCGAAAAGCGAAGCTGCCAGTATCACTAAAAAGGAATGAAAAAATCCATTTCCTAGTGACCGTGTTGCTAAAATAGTGGTTATAATACCGGAGATATAAAAGATACCTTCTCCACCCATATTAAACAAACCGCTTCGAAATAATAAAGAAGCAGATAAGCCTGCAAAGGCCAAGGGAATCATTAATTCAATTACGTTACCAAAATACCTCATACGGGTCAGAGGTGCTGTTAAAAGCTTTGAAAAAGCATAAAAGGGTTCTTCACTTGTACCTAATAAAACAAGAAGGGTGATGACCAAAGCAATCCCTATGGCTGTAAGTATCTGAATTATTTCATTTTTTGCTTTCAAATTAAGCTTCTTCATACATTAACCTCCGGATATCCCCTTTGTCTTGTTTCTTAACACCCAGCATATAAAATCCCAATTCAGTTTCTGTCAGATTTTTAACATCCTCAAAAAAGCCTACGATTTCACCGGAATACATCACTATAATTTTGTCGCTAACAGCCAGTGCCTCACTCAAATCCGCACTGATTAGAAGGATTGCTTTATTATCATTGCGCAGTTTTATTAATTTTTCGTGGATAAACCTGGCAGAACCAATATCAACTCCTCTGGTGGGTTGTTCTGCTATTAAAAAGTCTGGGTCTGCGTAATATTCTCTAGCTACTACTACTTTTTGAATGTTACCGCCGGAAAGAGAACCAATTTCTGTTTCCTTTGACTGACATACAACATTAAAATCCTGTATCAACTGAGAGCTTACTTTATCAATGGCTTTTTGGTTCATACAAAATCGATGATTGAATTGTTTATCATCATAAAAACTAGAGATTAAATTCTCTTTTATAGTCCCAGTAGACGCAATACCTTGTCTCATACGGTCCTCCGGAATATATGCTGCCTTGGCATTCTTCCTGATTTCCTTGATTTTTAGTCCCTCAATCGGAACTGTATTAATAGTAATACGGCCTTCCTGAGGCTTTTTATACCCGAATAAAACTTCCACAAGCTCAGCCTGCCCGTTTCCTTCTACACCTACTACCCCCAGAATCTCTCCGGTTTTAGCCTGTAGATTTATGTCTTTTAGTATGGAAATATTGTTTTGCTTTAAATTTAAACCTTCTATATTTAACGCAGTCTTCCTGCCCTTTACTTCATCTTTAATATCGTCATATTGGTATTCTACCCGTCGTCCAATCATAAGTTCAGATATCTTCTCAAGACTTACCTCCTCGGTATTATGGGTAGAAATTAACTGACCTTTCCGAATAACCGAAATACGGTCACTAATTTGCTTCACTTCATTTAGTTTATGGGAAATAAATAATATAGTGTGTCCATTCTCTTTGAATTTCTTCAATTCCACAAAGAGCTGTTCTGTTTCCTGCGGTGTCAATACTGCTGTAGGCTCATCCAAAATTAGTATTTTTGCACCTTTATAAAGAAGCTTAAGAATTTCCACTTTCTGCTTCATTCCTACACTTAATTTCTCGATTTTTTCATCCATGGTAAGCTGAAAATTATATTGTTTTGCCAATGCCATGGCTTTCTTTTTACTTTCCTTTGCCTGTATAAAATTAAATTTGGTGGGTTCATCACCTAAAACGATATTTTGCAATACCGTAAAAGAAGGTATTAACATGAAATGCTGGTGTACCATACCGATACCTACAGCAATTGAATCTAAAGGGGAGGAAAAATTCATTTCTTTTCCTTTAAAATAGATAGCGCCTCCTGTTGGCTTTTCCAGTCCAAATATCATTTTCATAAGAGTAGATTTTCCGGCACCGTTCTCTCCTACAATGGCATGAATTTCTCCTTCTTTAAAGCCGACAGATATTCCTCTATTAGCAGCTACACCGTTATCATACACTTTATCGACATTTTTTAATTCTAAAATATAATCCTGACCCATTCCCTTAACCTCCGGGCATATTTGTTTAAAAGGGGCTGCTGCAAAATAGAATAATTGGATGAATGATTTTGCTTACAACCCCTTTGTACTTATTTATAAAGCTTTATATCTTAAAAGAAAACTTGTGAGTATCCATGCATTATGGCTGAACTGTTTCTCTGAATTTGCTGATTGCAGTATCATCCATATCAAAGGCTGAGGATATGGTTAAAGCACCGTCTTTTAATGCTTTTTCTGCGGAATCTACGGCTGCTTTTACATTGTCAGTAGCCGCTGCTTCATAAAATTTATTTTTAGCAATACCGATACCATCTTCTTTAAAACCAAACTGAACATGAGTACCCCAGGAAAGTGTACCTTCTTTTGCAGCAGTTACAGAAGTTAAGATTGTTTTATCAATGGTTTTGTAACCGGAAGTAATGATTTTCTGCGCTTTTGCTTCATCTGTCTCTGCATAAAGAAGAGCCTGGTCACTATCTACACCGATTACATATTTATTTAATTCATTCGCAGCATCAATAACACCGTTACCTGCATTACCAGCGCAGGCAAAAATTACATCCACACCAGTTTTATACTGATTTAATGCTATTTCCTTAGCAGTAGCTACGTCCTGGAAACCACCTACATAAGAAACCGCTACCTTAATATCTGGATTCACAGACTTTGCACCTTCTACATAACCAACCATAAAATCATTGATTCCGGGAATGTCCATACCGCCGATAAAACCGATAGTTGCATTCTCATCTGCTAATTCCATATCAGAGGTGGTAGTTGCAGCTGCAACCACACCGCATAAATATCCGATTTCGTTGGTAGAATAGAACATGGAGTACACATTATCCAATCCTGCGGCATCTTCTATATCAAAGTTAATAAATTTCTGATCAGGATATTCAGCTGCTACTTCATTCATATAAGGAGCAATCTGCCAATTACAGCTTAAGATTACATCGTAACCCTCTTCTGCTGCATCAATAAAATAAGATTTCCATTTGGAGTCATCTGTACCGATTTCAATAATTTTAGTGCTAACATCAGACAGGTTTGTATCTACCAGCTTCATACCTTCTACTGCAAGATCATAAAAGGATTGATCTCCTTGATAAGGTATTAACAGTGCTGCTGTATACTTTTTTTCCTCCTCTTTCTTGGAACATCCTGTGATTCCGGCGATACATAAAACCATAGCCAATAATACGATTAGTGTTTTTTTCATGTTGTCCTCCTATAATATAAGTTTATCTATGTCTGGCATAGCCCCTTGGGCTCCTTTGTAGGATATGGTAAAAGCAGCAATCTGATTGGCAAAATTCACTGCCTCCTCCAAAGTTTTTCCTGCCAGCGTGGCAACTGCCATTGCCCCATTAAAAGCATCTCCGGCTCCGGTGGTATCCACCACCTTAGCAGGTACTGCTTTACAATGCACAAGCTTTTCCCCATCATGAAAATATGCACCATCTTTCCCGGCGCTCATAATTATCTTCCCTGGATATTCCTTAAGTACTTCCTGATATGGCTTATGAAATATAAGCTGTAATTCTGTTTCATTCGGAATGCAATAGGTGACTTTATCTATATACTTAAGCAAAAGCGGCTTCCCAGGTGCAGGGTTTAAAATAACTTTTATAGCATTTTCATAACAAAAATCTATAATTTCATAAACCGTATCTAAAGGTATCTCAAGCTGGAGCATCACTAGGTCAGAGGCTAAAATCAATTTTTTAAGTGATGCTGCATAGCTTTTATCTACATATGCATTTGCTCCTGGAACTACTACAATCGTGTTATCCGTATTGCTGGTTGTAACGATTGCCATACCGGTACTGGTTTCTTTCACGGCTTTAATGTGTTTGGTTTCAATCTTATTCTGCTTTAAGGTTTCTAGTAAAAAGGTACGATACATATCTTCTCCCAGACAACCTGCCATGGTTACTTGTGCACCAAGCTTTGCCGCACAGACAGCCTGATTCATCCCTTTTCCGCCGGGTAGAATTTCATAATTATGGCACTGCATTGTCTCCCCGGGAACAGGAAGCTTGTCCACTTGTACAAGCATATCTATATTCATACTTCCAATTACTGTTATTTTCTTCAATGAAATACCTCTCTTTAATTTCCTCTATGACTTTGTGTAAAGTAAAGCATACTCACATCCTAATTCATAGCGTAAAACATCTGAAATCAGATGGGAACTAGTGTGGATTCTCTAATGACAAGGCTGTTCTCCAAGACAATTTCAAGGGGTGCCGATACCTTTTTTTCAATTAATTCAAGCATATATCTGGAAGCAGTTTCTCCCAATTGGTTTATAGGCTGACTGACGGTCGTAAGCCTTGGATACACCCATTCCGACATTTTTATATTATCATATCCAATTATCTGGATTTCTTCCGGTATTTTAATGTTCTTACTATGCAGATAGTTCATACATTCAATGGCTGTCACATCATTCCAGGCAAAAATACCATCATATGCAGTAAGTATTTTCTCCCGGTCTGTTTTTATTATAGACTCAAAGGCTTTAATACTATAGGTAATTCCTCTCTTTTTCATAACCTCTTCAAAAGCTGCCTGACGTTCTTCTGCCGGACGATTATAGTCAGCACTGGTTAAATACAGTATCTTCTTGCAGCCACAAGCTATTAAATGTTCACTTCCAAGAATAGCCCCCTGTCTATGATTACTGATTACCGTTATCTTTTCACCCTGCTTTTCACTTTTTCTATCCAGAATTAACGTTGGGATATTGTATTCGAGTTCTTCAAATTCTATGGACCCGGTTATAAATATAATCCCATCAAAGCAATTGCAAATTGCCATATTTAGATAATTTTGTTCTAACGCAATACTGCCGTTGGTATTACACAAAACCGTCTTATAGCCATACTTCATAAAAGTCTGCTCTATGGTCTCAACTAACTGAGTAAAGAACGGATTGCTGATAGTTGGTATCATAAGCCCAATGGTATTGCTCCGGTTGTATTTCATAGCCCTTGCAATGGCATTGGGGTAATAATTTAATTCCTGACATGCCTTTTCGATACGTTTTGCTGCATCTTCACTAATATAACTTCCCTTTTGAAAATACCTGGATACGGTTGAAGTCCCTACCCCGGCCAGTTTTGCTACTTCCTTTATGGTTGCCATACTCTCCTCCCAATGTGGTATCGTTACCATACAATTATCATAGTCTACGGCAAATTGTTTGTCAATATTGATTTTGTATATTATTGAAAAAATATGTGTATTTATTACTAAGGTTAATAGGACTTATAAAGAAATATAATAAATGCTTCATAACAGGATACTTTGCCAATTATTTAACATTTATTTCTCACGCTTTCTGGATATTTTTTTCTGAATCACCAAATTATATAAGTACCTTCATCCGGACATTAAAATGTATATTTATTACTTCTTTTGTCTTCATTAATAATTGTCGCTGTCAAAAGGAGAACCATTGCATTAGCTTAAGCAGGAATAATTAAAATGTACCGAGGACAAATTATTAATAGAAAAAAACTGCTGTACTTATTAGAAAAATCCATTTCTAAACTGTACAGCAGCTTTTTTACACTTCTCTATTTAACTTTAATTCGAATTCCTCATCTCTGTCACAGCATAATAGATTATCCTTAACATATAAGCGGGCAACGAATACACTGGCTCGAGATCTTTGATAATTTGCACTTAATTCATCCTTAATACGCTCAGCTGCCTTTAGCCCCGGATGAACAAAATAGAATATATATGCATTATCATCACACACTACAATGTCTGCATGATGTCCAAGGTCATTGTCATCTGTACGGGTTCCCGCCTCATTTAGAATTACATGATTGCGTTGCCAGTTGGTATAATCTTCGGATTCATAAACTGCCAGTCCCTTCCAGAAATCTGTTATCATCCATTTCTTACCTTGTAGTTCAAATACATTGGCTCCTTCATGAGGCACATCTGTAATTTCTGCCCCTAAGACTTCCCATTGATACAAATCTCTGCTGACTGCACTGTAGGTATGGCTGTCGTGGCATTCGTCCTTATACCACATCTTATACAGACCCGGTTCCGTCTCATAAACACATGCGTCTATGACACGGTTTGAAGATAACGGCAGTACGGATTCAAAGTTCCAGTCCCACATACTATCCGCGGTATAATGCACAATGTGCCGTTCCCAGTTCCAGTTGGTAGGTATTCCTTTTACATATGAAACATACATATGATATTTTCCCTGAGCATAGATTACTTCCGGTGCCCAAAATGTATTTTCTCCCGGCTCAAATTCTAGACCGGACAAAGTTCCCCGGTAGAGCCAGTTATAACCGTCTGTAGAAGAGGCTACTCCGATTTTTGTCCCATGAATGTTTGAAACACCTATACTGATACTAGAGGCTCTCCTCTGGGTATATAACATCCAAAAGGTTTTTTCCTCTCTGTTATATATTACCACCGGGTCAGTAGCCCCATCGTATACAGGATCACGATACAAGGGGGATGGAATTATTTTCTTATCATGCATAGCAGTACCACCTTTTATTATTTTCATAACGCAGACTAGAGTGTTAAATGATTTTGCCAGCCACTCTCTGGTTAGAATCTCCTATACTATAGGTTATCCGAAAGCAGCTGAAAAAACTACTTGATATCAGTCAAATTCTTTGCAATATAATTCATAAACACTAGAGCACGTATTTGTTAGGAATTTCATGAACACTGCCGCATATATTGAAGTAACCCTATTAGAAGGTTTTTAGACATGCCGGATGGAAAAATAGATAATCAGTTAAACTTAGCTTTAGATGTATCTGAACAGACTAGAGAAAAGACACTTGACTTAAATGTAGGTTATCAACCTGTTACAAGAACATGGGAATTGATTGTTAAATATAGCGGAAATATTGCCAGAATTGCAGAAGAACTGGACTTAATTGTTGTTCCGCTGCAAAATGAGTATGCAATTATTACAATAAGAGAAGATTTAATAGACCGCCTTTCTGACTATCAAGAGGTAGAATTTATTGAAAAGCCAAAGCGTATGTTTTATGAAGTGAACCAAGGAAGAACTGCTTCTTGCATTAATCCACTCCAGACTTCACAATTTAATCTCTTTGGCAGAGGTGTTATTGTAGGGGTGATTGATTCCGGTATTGATTATTCTCATCCTGATTTTCGGAACGAAGACGGTACCACCAGAATTTTAGACCTGTGGGATCAGACCATTCCCGGAAATCCGCCTCCAGGGTATGCTATCGGCACTTTGTACACCAGAGAACAGATTAATGAAGCGTTGGCACTACCCAATTCTATGGAGCGGCAGACTCTAATACCTAGTACAGATTTATCCGGGCACGGGACACATGTACCGTGCCCGAATACGAAAAATCAGAACCTCCAGTGAATAATGATTTCCTGATTCTTCTCGTCATCTTTATCTCCGATTTCAATGAAGTCTACGAACTCATTGACTATCTCACTATTTAATGATTCAAAATCTGCATATTTGCGAATCAAATCCTTTTTCTTCTCCTTACTTTCATGTACAAGAAGCAAATCCTTAAGTTCCTTCTCTGTCTTATCCATATTTTGAGTAAACTCTAAAAGTTGTTGATTCAAGTTTTCTTTTAATAGCAGATATTCTTCTTGGGAAATTATCTGATTTGTCTTATCTACATACAGAGATGCCAATGCATGTTTCGTTCTTCGCAGATTTTCATCTAACTTAGATAATTCCTGTCTTTTATTTTGATAAAGTCTGTTATTATCCTGTTCAAATGTAAGATATTCTTCTACTTTGTTAAATTGTAAATGCTCCTTTATCATGTACCTTATCTTTTCATCCAATATTTTAATAATACTAACGTATCCGATAGCATGTGGGGAGCATTGCTCCTTTTTGGTTCTTTTATAAAGCTGGCAGTATAAACGAACATACTTTGTGTCACCATTACACCGGGTTAAAGTGCTGCCACAGTCCTTACATCTTACTTTCCCCGCTAGTAAAGAAGCATGCTTTATGCCGTCTTCCTCTACAGTACGGGCATATCTTCTGCTTTTCCTTAACTCTTGTACTAACGTATAGGTTTCTTTATCAACAATCGGTTCGTGGCAACCTGTAACAATTACCCATTCTGATTCCGGTAAATGAACCACCTTTTTACTCTTATAGCTGACTTTCTTTTCTCTGCCCTGAACCATATCTCCGATGTAAACACGATTGGATAGTATTTTCCGAATGGTGGATGTTCCCCAAATTCCGGATTTACCATACCCAATGTCACTTGCAGGATTTTCATAATGAAACCCCTGCTTTTTTTTGTATTCCGTTGGAGTTATAATTTTTTCTTCATACAGCCTATCACAAATCTGCCGGTTTCCCAGCCCCTGTACCGCATAGGAGAATATTTTACGTACAACCCCTGCCGCTTCTTCATCAATAACCAGTCTGTGATAATCCGCTGGGTCTTTGCTGTATCCATAAGGCGCATAGGAACCAAGGAACTGACCTTTTTCCATCTTCGTTTTAAAGACACATCGGATATTTTCTGATAAATCCTCACAGTACCATTCATTAATCAGTCCGTTAATTTGTCTCGCCTTTTTATTGCCTTTCACATTAGTATCCGCATAATCAGCTACACCTATAAACCGTATCCCAAGTACTGGAAATAGTCCATGAAGATACTTCTCCACCAATTCCATATCTCTGGTGAATCTTGATTGTGTCTTACAGATAATGGTATGAAACAACCCGTTTTTAGCATCCTTAAGTAAACGGTTAAAAGCCGGTCTATCACTGTCAAGTCCGGTATAATCATCGTCTACGTATACTTCATGAATGGCAAATTGATGTTCTATGGCATAGTCTACTAAAAGCATCTTCTGATTTTGTATACTGGCACTTTCATCTCCTTGGTTAAGCTTATCCTTATCTTCCTTTGATAGCCTGCAATAAATAGCTGCTTTTTCGATACTTACCACCCCTTATATAAATATTTACAAAATGGTGTGTAAGTTGAAATACTATAAATAGCATATCATAACACCTAGCATGAATCAAATGGCACGCTGTTTATTTTTAATAATTCTTACGATGATTTTAGAAAGTGCTTTTTTCCTCTCCTCTTGTGGCTGATCCTTAAATACTTCCTTTACAATTAACATACTCACACCTCCTTAGCGACACAATTCCTTTCTAGAATATATTCGATTGATTTCTTGTCCTATCACATAAAAAGAAGCTGTTAACCGAATTACGTAACAGCTTCTAGATAGTAGTTGTATCAACTTTCAATAGAGTATACAAAATATAATTAAAGGGGAGTGTAATTTTATTTTTGAAACTGTATGACTGTATGCTCTATTGAAAATTGATAGCAGAGAGGTTGTTCAATAAAACCACTCTTATTATATTTATGAAATACAACATTATAATGTGTTGCGGTAAGTCAGGTTATAATTGTGACAAATTAATATAAAGCAAAATTGATACCTGCCGCCTCGTATAAATACATAGGGCAAGAATCCGTTACGACTAGCGATTCTTGCCCTTGTGTAATAATTATAACATAACATTAAAAACTTTTGATACATTACTATATATATCATTCTTACGACTTTAATCAATAATTAATCTTGTTCTAAGAACTTACTTTCTTGGCATTAAAGTAGCATTTCCTATTTCTTTAATTATTTTAAATTCAGCAGTAAATTTGTTTGCTTTATTGCTAATGCATTAATTCATTATTACTCTCTCACTATGTCCGGAATCACTTCATATGAGTAACTTGTATTGGAAAGTGGCTGCTCTACTGGTTTTGTTGTATCATTTTTACGAATTTGTACATCTATAATTGTTTTTGTTCCATAGTTCGCAGTATAATTTCCTTTACCATAGACATATGCAGTATCTGAAGATACATATTCCAATTTTTCTTTTAACCATCTATTATCGTCGTAACTTAATACATCTTTTACCCAATCTCCCAATGGAATTGTCTTTTGCATAAGTTTTTTCGTAGAAATACTTCTATAATCTAATATTATTGTTCCTGAATACGTTGCAAGAAGATCCACCTCTCCATCTGTATTCGTCATTGCTAATAATTTCGCGGTGACATATGCAGTTTCTCCATCTCCAACTAATACCGTCTGAGGAGAAATACTATAAGTCACAGTTTCAGTTCTTGTTTTAATTTCAGTTTTTGAGTAACCATACTCCATACTTACTTGTACACCTAATGTGAAAGTAAGAGGTATTTCATATTCAAGTTTAGTCTCCACACCTACATCGATAGAATGTGTAGTTTCATTTGTAGTAGTCTCTGCAACCGATTTAGAGAAAGTTGATGAAGTCAAATTTTGTGGTTTTCCGCTGTTATTAGCTAATTCATTTGTTCCCATATATAAATACTCATCTGCGACAATTGGTTCTTTGCGTTCTTTAATTGATAATATGATTTTATCTGCAGCTACAATAATTCCTGGATTGTAGTCATTATCATAGTCATTGTTTGTAAACTTATCTATTGTTTTAGTGTATGTGTCCTTACCAGTTTCGGGATTCCTGTAAGTAAGGAGATCAACTATCTCTTTGAGAACCTCATTATAATCTTTGTCTTTTGGTAATATTGTTCGTGTTTTTGCCATCTATACTCCCCCTTGTATTAGTAGTAAAAGTATAACTTATTATACTTGTTCTATTCTCAATGAGTCGATATATATCCCTGTATGTGATATGTATGAGAAAATTAATTCTGAATTCACTTCATTATCCATCACAGTAAACACGGTACTTACTTCTTTAAATCCCTTATACTGATTTTGTACTGGAGGCAAATGATTTGTTGACTCTTCCAATAAAACCCTTTGATTGAATTTGGAATCCAAGTTAATCCTAATTATACCTACTTCGTTTTCATTTTCTGGTTTTATAAATACTGTAAATTTGTACTTTGCTCCTTTTATAAATTTATAAAATTTTATCAAAGAAATTAAACTTGGAGAAAACAAAGATATATTATCTGTTAAGCTATTATTTGAACCTTGTATAAATTTGATTTCAATAGATGGATTTTCGAAATATTCCCATTTATTTAAACTATTACTTTTAAAGGTTGTAATGTCAATAAGTTTTAATCTCACATCAAATGTTTTATAATGTTCAATATCACTTGGAGTTTTTTCTCCATATTCATCCCAAACATGGATTGTAGCTTTTTGCTCACCAAGAAGAGAAAAATCTGGATTATTTAAGTATTTACTATTTACATTGCCTGCATGACTTTTTACATTATATAACTGGTCAGGTTTAACAATTAGGTCAAGATTTGTTGTATATTCCTTTACGGAGTCTATTTCTAATACTGGTGCCTTTTCAAAATTAGTTAGTTGTCCCAATGTTTCTACAGAAGTATCACCAAATATATCATTTTCTCGATACCAAGCGCCATATTTTGACCAAGTGGCGTATGCATAATTTATATTTATTTTTAATGGCATATTTCCTTTTGTATGTATATTTTCTGCTTTTTCTAAAGTTATTGTAATTGTATATTCATTTTTTTTGTCATCAGGATGATAATTACACGATATTTTTAAGCTAGGATCTTGATTAGAAAGGAATTTAACCATGTTTACATAAGAATTACCTCTAAGCCTTATGTCTGAGTCTCCTGATGTGATTTCATCTATGTACTTATTTGCTTTCATTTCAACTTCTACTTTACTACCTTTTAAATATCCTAGCTTTTCTTGATTTAATTTAACCATCATATCTTTTGTAAATTCAGTAGCGTGATTCCTAGCATGAATTTTAGCAACTGCATGTTTTCTTTCTACCGAAGCCCTAGAATCTATTGTAGAATCGTTGTTCTCATTCATTTAAATCTCCTCCTAACTTTATTTATAATCTTCATAACTGAAACATATTTTAGATTCAGAATTTCACGTTTATGTTTAAATCCAATAAATACCCTTATATGCTATTAATTCTTAGCACCTCCTTTTCTTGAACTTTTTGTAACTTATCATAAGTTACAAAAACCTCTTTTACTACCTCTGGTGTGGTAACACTGTGCTGAAAATGATTCTGCTCATCAATGGGTATGTATTGCACAGAACACTCCCATATACGTATTTTATATAAGTTTCTAATATTAGCTTAACCCAAATAATACCATTTGTCAATATTTAACATTTTTTATTATTATATCCTATGATTTGACAAATCATAGGATATAATAGAGATTGAAACACAGTCCATAAAAGAATACACACAATTTTGCATGACGATATACTCTTCTAGTGCTAGTTGCTCTTCTGCTTGATCGTCCATGAGCTGATTTCGGATATATGCCTCTATTTTCTTTGCATTTTTATCTACGGTATCTACAAAATACCCACTACACCAAAATTTTTGTTATTTTGGTGCGGTTTGAGACCCACACTTATTATAACAGAGGAGTTGTACATAGATTTTGATACATATCAAAATATTTAGTAAGAAAAATCCTATTCTGTTATTAATTGCATCCATATACTTTATAGAAACCTTGAGGATATCCGCATATCGGGCATATCTCCGGGGCGCATATTCCACTAATTATATTGCCGCAGCCTATACAAATCCATAAATTTTCTCTATTTTTACAAAATAGTTGATTACTTTCCATATTATCCACAAAAGTCTGTAGAATACTATAGTGATTTAATTTAATATTTGCAATTCCATTAAATAAAGAAGCCAAGTCAGCATAACCTTCTTCCGTTGCAATACGAGAAAAATCCGTATATAAAGTATTTGCTAAAAACCCTTCCCTATTAGCTGCATCTATTAAATTTTGAGAAGTATTTGTATCACCTTCATTAAGTATTCGACGCAATCTTTCACCTATAAATTGAGCATTTCTGGAGATTTCATCAAAAAGACCACTGATTTCCAAATACACTTCTTGATCCGACCGTTTTTTATATAAACCATATAACGCATTTGTTTGTAACTCATTTTCTAACGCCGTTTGTAAGTTAAGATACGTCTTACTATTTTGAAATTCCAACTTCTCACCTTACAATACTTTCAGATTATTTTGATATATAGTATGTATTGTGTTTGGTTTATGTGATTTATCCTAGCCCAAAAAACACCAACGATTCCTGCCAATACAGTTAATATAATGGGATGTATCTTAAATATTATGATCAAAAAGGAGACATTTTTATTCAGAATATTAAGTCAGCCATCATAAAAAGTATCATAGATATTGATGATAATGTCATGGCTCATCTGCTTTATACTATAAAAAAATGTACTCCTAAAAACGCAAGATGTTGAAATAAATACTGATACTAATGACGTAGAATCCAAGTGTCAGATATATTCTTCAATACGAACATAGCGGAGAGGTCCACGAACAGACTTTTATGATTTGAAAGCTACCATAAATCAATGAAGCAACAAATTCTAAGACCTGGAGTGATTCTTGGTCTTTAATTATTTTATATGATTATGGCCATGAGATATTAACCTTCCTTTTTAACTTCATCAGTAATATTTTTAGGATATATTAAAGGTAGTATTTTATTTCTCTCCTTTTGATAAAGAAATGAAATTTTAATATGTGGTCAAATATATATTGACAATCGTATGATTTCATACTATACTGCAAACTGTACGATTTCGTACATGGAGGTGAAAAATGAAAGGTAATCACATTAACGAAATTCATCGAATCAACTATCTCACTACAGAACTTGAATCTCTGTATCATCAATCATCCTTAAAGCTGGGGATTACAGACAGCGTTTCCATTGTGCTGTATTCGATTTATGATGCTGGCAGCGAATGTCTGCTAAGTGATATTTATAATAACTCCGGCATCAGCAAGCAGACAATCAGTTCTGCTATCCGTGGCCTTGAAGCAGACGGTATTCTCTTTCTGGAGCAGTATAATGGCAGAGCGAAAAAAGTTATTCTGACCGATAAAGGCAAAGAGTATGTGCAAAAAACGGCTGCACGGCTCTATCAGGCAGAAATGGATGCCTTTGACACTTGGACAGAGGATGAAATCAGTACCTATATTCGATTGATGGAAAAATACGCAGACTGCTTCCGTCAGCAGATTGAGAAACTGTAAAGGTGGAATCTATGAGAATTATTACGATTAGCCCAAGGGCTATTATATCCGGCTCGGAATGGGGACAGCGGGACACGTATCATCTGACTGTAAGCACTACTGATTGGAATATCAAAGAATTAGCACCAGCAGTTGAGGAGTTTGCAAACCGCTGGTTTGGGAGGACATAATGCACATTCAGCTTTCAGATCATTTTACTTATGGAAAACTTATTAAATTCACTTTGCCATCCATTGCTATGATGATTTTTACATCTATTTACAGCGTGGTGGATGGCTTCTTTGTTTCAAACTTTGCTGGTAAAACTCCTTTTGCCGCAATTAACTTAATTATGCCGGTACTGATGATTTTGGGTACAGTGGGCTTCATGTTTGGTACGGGCGGCACAGCTTTGGTAGCAAAGACCTACGGCGAAGGCGAGAAAGAAAAGGCAAACCGTTATTTTTCTTTGTTCGTGTACGTTGCTTTTGCCATTGGTTTGGTATTAGCAATACTTGGTTTCATTTTTATTCGCCCGATAGCTTCTGTTCTTGGTGCGGAGGGCGATTTACTGGATAACTGCGTCATATACGCACGAATCATTCTTGTTGCTCTGCCGTTTTTTGTGCTGCAGGTTATGTTCCAAAGTTTCTTTGTAGCAGCAGAAAAGCCACAGCTTGGTCTTGTTATGAGCATTTCATCCGGTGTGACGAACATAATACTGGATGCCGTTCTAGTACTTCTTCTCCCGCAGGAACTCAAACTCTCCGGTGCTGCCATTGCTACCACTATGGCACAGATTGTCGGCGGTGTGATTCCGTTGTTTTATTTCTTTCGGAAAAACGGCAGTATCCTGCGCCTTGGTAAGACCTCCTATGATGGTAAAGCAATTTTACAAGCCTGCACCAATGGGTCTTCTGAGTTTATGAGCAACATTTCCATGAGTATAATAGGCATTCTGTATAACCTACAGTTAATCAAATATGTCGGTGAAAATGGTATCGCAGCCTACGGAGTGATGATGTATGTCAGTATGATATTCTCGGCGGCATTTGTAGGTTTTTCTATCGGTGCCGCACCCGTAATTAGTTATCACGACGGGGCAAAAAACTATGCTGAACTCAAGGGTCTGCTCCGAAAGAGTCTAATTCTAATCGGCACATTTGGTGTTTGTATGGTTATTTCCGCAGAACTTCTTGCTGCTCCGCTCTCGAAGATTTTTGTGGGTTACAATGCTGAGTTATTTGACCTGACAGTTTCCGGTTTCCGAATCTTTTCACTGTCTTTTGGTTTTATGGGATTCGGTATTTTTGCTTCCGGTTTCTTCACCGCACTGAACGACGGTCTTACCTCAGCCCTCATTTCCTTCCTGCGTACATTGGTTATCCAAAGTGGATCCATTATGTTGCTTCCTATGATTTGGGGAATTGATGGCATTTGGATCTCTGTGGTCGTTGCAGAGTTTATGGCAGTTGTTCTTGGTACGATATTCCTGATTGTTAAACGGAAGAAGTATAACTATTGAGATTTAATGAGAGGGAAAAATGAACATCAAACTGAAACCACCTGTTTCTTTATACCGCTTGTAGCCCCTTCTACACCGTTGCTTCTTTTATCAGGAGAGGCAGAAACAAGTGGAACATGAGAAAAATAGCACAGAAAGCGCAAGTAATGAAAATTATGATGAGTATACCGGAATCTGGACAGAAAATGGTATAAGCCATGACCTAATCATTTCTGCTGGCGGAACTGAATTTTCTGTAAACATTACAAATAAGAATGAGTTGAGACCGTTTCAAATTCAGTTTTATAGATATTTGGGAGCCTAAAATGAGAAACTCTATAAAACGAGTTTACAACGAAAATATAAACGCTCCCAAAATAAATATGAGTTTTTTAATGCTTACTTATTTTATAAGACCCATGAAAACACTGTCATGGTTGAACCTTTTCTTTGACAGTATTTCATGGCTTTTATTCTACGTAAGATTTTTAAAAAACAGCATATTGGTTAATAGTATCTAAGAATGAATTTACTATTGCATTAAAATCATTATCTTCAAATTTTATGTCATGTATCCACAAACTTTGTTTACAATTCCGAAATTATTTACTGTATCATCAAGTTCTACTGGGACGAATCTACCTGCTTGTTCCATTCTTTTAGCAGTTGTTACTGTGAAATATTTATACTCATTTAGTTTTGTTACTTTGCTTAACAGGATACCATAATTCAATATAACCAGATTCTTTGTCACCACCATATATCTCAAAATTTGCTCCAGCAACTCTTTCATAATTGGCAGTAGGTAGCCATTCTGAGTAGAATCTTTTTTGAAGATTTCTCAAAACTACATTGAAATCTTCATCCCACTTAAATTTTTCAGATGGAAATATCGCATATGTTTGTGAAGGTATATGTTGAATTTTATAACCGTCTGTTTTTGAGCTTTCAGAAATAAAGGCACATAACATATAAGGGAAAGTATTTCCTTCTGTTTTTCGGTAATTTTCAACGCCATGGATCTTACATAAATCCTGTTGAATAAATTTTGGCAAATCCCCTGATGCGTTAAATAAGCCTTCGTAATCACCGTTACGATGTGATTGTTTCCATAATTCGGCAGGGTTTACAAAACCAGCTTCTCCTGATAAAGATGCAACTATTTCAATTCCAAAAACATCAAAAGCTTCTTTTGTTTCAATTCTGTAATTCATTTCTTTCTCTCCTTTAATTGAAATTTGGAAGGAGATTTTGGAATAAGCTTTCAATTCTACACCTGATTGTTTAGCTTCATTCGGTGTAATACCGTGGATATTTGCAAACGCTCTGGAAAAAGAAATTGGCGAATCATATCCATATTTCACAGCTACATCAATTACTTTAGCATTAGAATTTTGTAATTCTAATGCCGCTTGTGTTAAGCGTCTTCTACGTATATATTCGGCTAATGGCACATCTGTAATAAAAGAGAACATTCGCTGAAAATTATAGGATGAACAACAAGCTTTTTGGGCTACTATTGAAAAATCAATATCCTCAGTTAGATTGTTTTCGATATAGTCAAGAGCCTCATTCATTTTCGTTAACCATTCCATATAATCCCCTCCTTTCAACTAAAGTATAGCATTATTGAATTTCTTATATAGCAACTTTTTATGCACAGTTTCGTTCTGTATAATATAAATATTTTACTTCAACTTCTGATTTATAATGAATTCATTATACTATATTGACGTTGTAATACCAACCATAATACTTGTCTATATTTTTAGTATTTTCAACTTACACCCTTTTTCGTATTCACTTACGGGACACATGTAGCAGGCATCGCTGCTGGCAACGGCAGAGCAAGCAACGGCAGATACCGGGGGGTTGCCTCACAAAGCGAATTAATAATTGTAAAACTTGGTACCTCCATTGGCGACTCCTTTCCCCGTACCACACAATTAATGCAGGGAATAGATTATTGCGTCAAGCGTGCCATTGAATTAAATATGCCCTTAGCCATCAACATTAGTTTTGGGAATAATTACGGTTCTCATAGTGGTAATTCCCTTCTTGAGAATTATATCAACGACATTGCAAACCGTTGGAAAATGAACATAGTAATTGGTACTGGTAACGAAGGATCTGCCGGTAAGCATACCGGAGGTATATTAAGCAATGCACCCGCTGCTCCCAGAGAAATTATTGAACTTGCAGTAGGGGAATATGAATTTACATTTAATTTACAAATCTGGAAAAATTTTTATGACCAATTTGAGATTGTGATTACATCCCCGGGAGGCACTCGTGTGGGACCAATTCCCGAACGACTTGGTACTCAAAGATTCCGTATCGGACCAACAGAAATATACCTTTATTACGGTGAACCCCTGCCCTATAATATACAGCAGGAAATATATATAGAATTTATTCCGGTAACAGATTATGTAGAATCGGGAATTTGGACGATAGAATTAGTTCCAAGAAATATTGTAGTAGGTAATTATGATATGTGGCTTCCCTCCGGTGGTGTATTAAATCCTCAGACTAACTTTTTAAGGCCAACCGAGCAGACTACTTTAACCATTCCTTCTACGGCAGAACGTGCTATCTCAGTTGGTGCCTATGACGCTTACAATGACAGTCTTGCCTTTTTTTCCGGCAGAGGCTTCCCCAGAAATGATTCTTCAATCAAGCCGGATTTAGTAGCTCCTGGTGTAAATATTACTTCTGCTTCCCCGGGCGGCGGGTATACCAGTCGCTCCGGCACCTCCATGGCTACCCCTTTTGTCACCGGAAGTGTAGCGCTTATGATGGAATGGGGTATTGTAAACGGGAATGACCCTTATATGTATGGCGAAAAAATGAAAGCGTATCTTATTGCAGGTGCCAGAAAACTTAGCTTTGAACAGGTCTATCCCAATCCTACCTTTGGCTTTGGCGCCTTGTGCTTAAGAGAGACTTTTCAGCTGACACAATAAAAAGCAAGCTGTGTACCAAATGGTAGTACCTTAACTCGTTTCTTGGTCTGTTAAAATCATTAAAATTGAGGTTTTTTGCATAAGATGATGATTCTCGATAAATTTTATGTATGATGCTCTATTCTAAGCGATATACAATATCTTCATGAATGAAACATCAAATTTTATTATATATTAACATAGAGTAGGTTGCATTTATATAGGAGGATAAAAAATGTGTACCGCAATAACACTCCAATCCAGACAACATGAGAATTTTTTCGGCAGAACCATGGATTTTTCTTACGATATTGAACCATATCTTTATGTAGTACCAAAGAATTACGCCTGGACAAATGTTATAACCATGAATACGATTCATGATTGTTACAGTTTTATGGGAATCGGTCAGGAGAGTCAAGGAATGCTAGGCTTTTTTGACGGAGTGAATGAACATGGTTTTGCAGCCGCAGCCTTATACTTTGCAGGTTATGCCAGTTATGATACTAATACAAATTGTAAGGAAAAAGAATATATTCCATCTCTTGATTTCCTTCATTATATGTTAGGTCAATGCGGCTCTGTTAAGGAGCTTGTAAAACGACTTCCAAATATATCAATTGTTGGTTTTCCTGACCCTGTAACCCAGATAGCAGCACCTCTGCATTGGATGGCAACCGATAAAAGTGGCGAATGTATTGTTGTAGAACAAACAGAAAACGGACTTCAATGTTTTCAAAATCCTATAGGTGTCATGGCTAATAGCCCGGACTTTCCATGGCATCTGACTAATCTTAGAAATTACATAGAACTTTCTCAAACCCAAACCGGGGAAGCCTGTTGGGGACAGTTCCCCCTAAGACCCTTTGGTCAGGCGGGCGGTACTATGCTGTTGCCCGGAGGCTACACTTCACCCGAACGTTTTGTCAGAACTGCTTACCAAAAAACTCATATCGAACTGCCGAAAAGCCGTTCCGAAACCATAGTCGCTTGTTTTCACCTTGTGGAATCGGTTTCTATTCCCAAAGGCTTGGTTATAACGGACAGAGGCACTTACGATTATACAAAATACACTGCCTTTGTGAATACCACTACCTGTGAATATTTTTTCAGAACTTATAACAAGAATCAGATTACCTCTGCAAGTCTTTGGGATTATTACAAACACAGCAAGGAATTAATTTGTCTGGGTAAAATAACGGAACCGGTAGCTTTTGAAAAAATGTAACCAACATATTTAAAAGAATCTGTTACAAAAGTAGGCTGAATACTGGAAAAAAGCCTTATGTTCCTTTAGATACTTCATTTTAGGAAACATAAGATTTTTCCAGTGTATGCTTCAGTTTAACAACATATTGCGTGAGAGTGTGAATCCTGTCCTCTGTTTATTCTTTCGTGTAAATCTCGCCAGCCCCACTGTTCTTCTTCATATATTTGTCCATTTCATCCGCTACCATTTTGGAATACTTAACTGCTTCCACAACTGTTTTTGCGCCTTGTACCACGTCTCCGGAAGCAAAGATGCCGGCTCTTGTTGTCTCTCCCTTACCATCCGTTACTACAAGCCCTCTTTCACTTACTTCAATTCCTGAGGTGGTGGTTATAATACGATTTCTTGGTCCTTGACTGATGGATATAATAACCGAATCCGCTTCTCTAAAGAAGGTTTCTTCATCCTCCCAGATTACATTTTCATACTCGTCTACCTTTATCTTACGGAAAACTACACCCTCATCGGTTATTTCAACGGCAGCAGTTTCGTATTCGAATTTTACACCCTCAATGGTTGCATATTCAACTTCTCTGGGACTGGCAGAGGCAACCGGAGTTCTTGAGAATACTGTAACATTAGAACTTCCTTTTCTGATTACAGTTCTTGCCACATCCATAGCTGAATTACCGGCACCTATAATAATTACATTTTTCCCCAAGTCATACACATCTGGATTTGTAAGATAATTTATGGCAAAGTGAACGTGTCCTAGGGTTTCACCTTTAATTCTTAGACTGTTAGGCTTCCAGACTCCGGTTCCGATGAATATGGATTTATATCCGTCCTTTATTAAATCATCAATAGTAATACTTAGTCCTATTACAGTATTAGGTCGTATTTTTATACCCATCTCCTTTAACTTAACCTTGTAGCGTTCTAATATTGTCTTGGGCAAACGAAAATCTGGTATACCATAGCGAAGTACCCCGCCTATTTTCTCTTTTCCTTCGAATATAGTAACATCATATCCTTTTGAAGCCAATAAAACAGCAATGGTTATTCCTGCCGGACCAGAGCCGATAATGGCAGATTTCATTCCATTTTTCTCTGGAATGTCTATCTTCATTCGGTCAAAATATGCATCAGATATGTAATTTTCAATACTGCTGATGTGCACCGGTGAACCCTTTTTATTTAAGATGCAATGACCTTCACACTGCTTATCATGGTCACAGATAAGAGAACATACAACGGATAAAGGATTGTTTTTAAATACTTCGTCTCCCGCTTCCAGCATCTCCCCTTTTAAAAAGAGCTCTATCATATGAGGAATGGGTGTTTCGATTGGACATCCGATTCGGCATTGGGGTTTTTTACAATTTAAACATCTTTTCGCTTCATTTACTACATGTATAGGCATTAAATTTCTCCTTTATCTGATATATTTATACGTATCAAAATAAGTGTGAAATGACCTTTATTTCACACTCTGATTAATAACAGTACCAAATCTGTAAGCAGATTTGGCATGCATGCATGGGAGCTAGTGAACTTATATCTTAAATTCAATTTAGTGAATTTATATATAAAGAAACTCTTGATTCTAGTTTAAATGCACAGAGCATAGAAAGCAACAGTTAAATTTAAGAAATATTTTACTTTCACTTATTATCATCGAATCATCTACCAAAACTTAAACCGGTCTTACCGGAATTGATATCTTAACTACAAATTCATTTGGATCAACCGCAGCAAGATAACTTAGCATATCATTTTCATAAGCATCACCATCTATCTGCATGTTTTTTTCAACAATATAATCTTTTAGCTTTTCATAGGATTTAGACAATTCTTTATAAGCACCTTTATGAATAACAACTGCATAAGTACCTTTTGTTTTAATCCGTAAACGGTTGCTTTTCACTTTGTGCTTTATTTTGTTGCTGTAATAATCCGGTTTATCATAAATACCCGTTATTAGGTTATCCAAACTAACGATAGCTCCCATAAGTAAATCACAGTCACTGCTTTGTTCATCACAATATTCGAAATGTTCACGTATCTTTTGCAGTTCTTCTTTATCATTGTCATACCCGGATATTTTAACAACGATAAAATACTCTTCTTCACACTCTTCTATGTAAGGAACACCATATAAAGAGCGTAATGCTTCTTCTGTCTTATCGATAGCGGATATTACTTTCTTCCGCATGCGGGTCATTTTTCTTATTTCATCTTTTAACCGCTGCTCTTTTTGTTTTAATATCGCAAGAAAATGATTGGGATTCTGATCCATTACGTAATCCTTTATTTCACTTAATGAAGTTCCTGCCTGCTTTAGTATAAAAATCATATCATATAAATAAAACTGTTTGATTGAATAATACCTGTAACCATTTGGTTTAACCAGTTCTGGTTTTAGGATTCCTATTTCATCATAATGAAACAGCGTATGCTTGGTAACACCGCATATCTCTGCAAATTCACTTGTTGTAAAATATTGCTTATTCATACTTGGCATTCTTGTACCTCTAGTAGCCTTCCGGCATTCCTTCTTACCTTTCGGCAAATATATACATTTTTTACTTTTTTATTAATTTTATATTCTCATTAATTCTTCATCTTGACTTTCGGGTTACACTATACTTTATAATGACATAGTTGTGCCATATAGTCAAGAGTAACCTTGAACGAATCATACTGGATTATGGTGCTGGCTAAATATATCTCTCTAACATAAAGAAATATTTTTGAAAAACTCGTTGCATTTTCAAATTTATCATTGGGGAGCCAGTGTGACAAAAAAATATAATTCTCACCCTGATTTTGGGCAAATGCTTTGGGAGCTAGTGTGAAAGAAAATTAACAATACGAAAGGATGCCACATATAAATCTTTCACACTTATTCATGGTGGCAGTACCGCAGTCGAACTGCGCTATACAATAGGTGTAAACTATGAGTAAATTACTACGTTACTTAAAACCACATAAAAAAATACTGGTAGGTGCTATCATATTTTTATTTTTTAATAATTTCAGTGCAATGTTTTTGCCAACACTGACAGCCAATCTCATCAATGTCGGCGTTGCCAACAGTGACATTGATTATATTTACCGCATAAGTATGCTTATGTTTATTGTTGCTGTTTTAGGCGGATTAAGTTCTATTATCTCTGCTATATTATCATCAAGAGTTACGGCTTCCTTTTCAAGAGATTTAAGAGAGGCCGTTTTTATAAAAGCACAGCAGTACTCCTTAAATGATTTTCAAACAATCGGCACAGCTTCTATGATAACCCGCTGTACGAATGATATTACCATTATACAAAGGTCGGGAATGATGTTTTTAAGGGTTATACTGCCGGCACCTGTTATGACAGTGGTTGGGCTTACCCTAGCCTTTAAAACCAATGCAAAAATGGCCTTTTTCTTTGTAGCTGTTATTGTAATTTTCGGAATTATGGCATATATTATAGGCCGTAAAGCAGTTCCTTTATTTCGGAAGATTCAGATGAGAATGGACCGGCTGACATATGTCTTACGTGAAGGAATTACCGGCGTTCGCGTTATTCGTGCCTTCAATCGGGAAGAATTTGAGAAACAAAGATTTAAGGATTCCTGTAAAGATTACAAAGATATCGCTGTTAAAACCAATAAAATATTTGCCATCCTAATCCCTTTTCTTTTCCTTATACTGGATTTAAGTGTTGCTTCTATCATTTGGTTTGGAGGTATCCAGGTATCAAATGGCTCAATGGAAATCGGCAGTATCTTTGCTCTAATTGAATACCTGACTATCATCTTATTTTGTAGTGTCATGGCAGTGATGGGATTTATGGAAATTCCCAGGGCATTAAGTAGTGCTTCAAGGATTAATGAAATACTTAACCTCACTCCTGAAATAAATGATCAGTCTGTAAACATTACAGAAAACACCCAAAAAGGAACGCTTGAATTCCGTGATGTTATGTTCCAGTATCCCAATGCAGAAGAACCTGTGTTAAGCCACATTACCTTTACTGCAAAACCCGGACAAACTACTGCAATTATTGGAGGTACTGGCTCTGGTAAATCAACAGTTGCAAATTTAATTCCCCATTTCTTTCATATTCAAAAAGGGGAAATTCTATTAAACGGTATTAACATAGCAGATTATCCTCAGAAATCCCTCCGAGATAAGATAGGCTTTATTCCTCAAAAAGCATTTTTATTTAGAGGTACGATTGAAAGCAATATCCGATTTGGAAAAGAGGATGCTACCATGGAAGAAATACAAGCCGCTGCTAAAACTGCTCAGGCTCATGAATTTATTCTGGGCTTAGAGGATGGTTATAAGTCTTATGTTGCCCAATCAGGTTCTAACCTCTCCGGCGGACAAAAACAAAGGGTCGCTATTGCTCGGGCACTGCTTAAAAAACCTGAGGTTTATGTATTTGACGACAGCTTCTCCGCCCTTGATTTTAAAACAGATGCTATGTTAAGAAAAGCACTACGTAACGAAGTAAAAGAAGCTGCTGTCGTGATTGTAGCTCAGCGAATCAGTACAATTTTAGACGCAGACCAGATTATTGTTTTAGATGAAGGTAAAATGGCAGGTATGGGCCGTCATGAAGAACTCATGAAAACCTGTACTATATATCAGCAGATAGCTGCTACTCAATTAAGTGAAGACGAATTGTCCAAAAAGGAGGACAAGGATTATGAAAAAAAATAAGAAAGGGACTATTATACGATTATGTTCCTATTTTCATGGATTAGGGGTTAAGATGTTATTTATCTTTATCACTTCCATATTAAGTTCGGTTTTTTTTATTGCTACACCGATATTTTTGGGAAAAGCACTGGACCAGCTTGCAGACGGTATCAAAACTGCTGTGACCCTGGGTACACGTTTTCATGTAAACATCGAAACGATGGGTGGTATTTTCCTAATTCTCATCACCCTTTATGTACTTAGCTTTCTTTGTAATTATATAGCAAGTTATCTGATGTCTTTCATTTCAGAAAGTGTAACCTTGAATATGCGTACAGCACTAAGCGACAAGCTTCACAAACTCCCACTGCGCTTTTATGACTCGACAGAACGTGGCGATATTTTAAGCCGTGCAACTAATGATATAGAAAAAGTTGCAGATTCTTTGCGAGAAGGTTTTAACCGGTTAATTGGTTGTACTGTTACCATTATAGGTGCAGTCATAATGATGTTAGCTATCAGCCCCTCCTTATTTTTGATTGCGTTTTTGACCATAGGTACCGCAACCATTGTAACCATAATGATAGCAAAAAAATCCAGGCGATATTTTTTAAACTACCAGACTTCCCTGGGTGAATTAAATGCCAATATTGAAGAGGCTTTTACCGGTCAGTTAGTTATCAAAGCCTTTAATCATGAAGAAAATGCCATCGATAATTTCAGAAAAATCAACCAGGAATTGTACAAACACAGCAACTACTCCCAAATAGCTCAATTTGTTGTGGCACCTTCCGTTCGTTTTATAAACAATATAGGTTATATCGCGATTGCAGTTATGAGCGTGTTTTCAATTATACAAGGGAGACTTTCCATTGGTGCTGTACAGGCATTTATACAGTATACAGACAAAGCCTCCGAACCGGTTATAGAATGTTCCCAGATCATTAGCTCCATGCAATCAGCTGTGGCTGCTTCACAACGTTTCTTTGAAATTATGGATGAATTAGATGAGGTACCGGATTCTGTTCAAACAGAGGTTCTTCCATCCGTTCAAGGTAATGTATGCTTTGAACATGTAAGATTCGGGTACAGTGACGACCATATCTTAATGAAGGATGTAACCATTCAGGTACAAGCCGGCGACCGGATAGCAATTGTTGGACCTACCGGTGCTGGTAAGACAACTCTAGTCAATCTGCTCATGCGTTTTTATGATATACAAGGCGGCAGAATAACTATTGATGGAATTGACATAAAAGATATGTCCCGCAGAGAACTTCGGAGTAAATTCGGTATGGTTCTACAGGATACCTGGTTATTTAGCGGCAGTATAGGGGAAAACATTGCATACAGTAATTTTAATGTTAGCAAAGAAGAAATTATTGCAGCAGCTAAATCAGCGCGAGCCGACCATTTTGTCAGAACACTACCTGATGGCTATAATACACTGCTTTCAGAAGATGGTTCTAATATCTCCGGGGGGCAGAAACAATTATTAACTATAGCAAGAGCTATTTTAGCTGACCCTTCCATTCTAATATTGGATGAAGCGACTTCTAGTGTGGACACCCGTACTGAGGTTGAAATTCAAAAAGCAATGAACAACCTGATGAAAGGGCGAACCAGCTTTATTATAGCACATAAATTGTCCACTATCCGGGATGCTGATTTAATTCTTGTTATGCAGCAGGGTACGATTATAGAACAAGGCACCCATAACGAACTGCTGGGGCAAAAAGGGTTTTACGAAAAATTATATAACAGCCAATTTGCAAGATAACCATTCTTTTTTTTAGAGTGGATTGGTATTTTAATAACTTACACTAAGTATAAATATAAGCAGTAAAAGCTTAATGACGTATTTTGTATACACAAAAAGTCATTAAGCTTTTCTAAATTTTGGCTATTCCGTATAACTTTATAGCATTGGTTTTTTATATTCTATTCATATTCGTTGCTTGACTCATATTTGTTAAAACTGGTCAATTACCAAAACTGCCTCTAATTCCGGCGTTCCTTCTGCCAAACCAATTGCATATATGGAATATAGAGTATCTTCTTCTAAATCTAAATCAGAGACTGTAAGTGCTACAACATCGGTTCCTGCTACTCGCACCTCTAAAGTATAATCTCCGGGAGAAACTTCAATATACTGAGTCATTTGCTTATAGGATACATCCGGTAATAAAACAGTGCCATCCTGAAGCGTTATATCAACTGCCGGAGCATCCGGTGATAAGTGTACAAATCTAACCTTGGCATTACCGCTACTCGGATTCGTCATATTGTCAGGAATAGATAAAAGTCCTAAATCCTCCAAAGTTCCCACTGCTGCTATAGTAGCCATGGTATCATCTGTTACCATGAACATATTACTTACTAATGGATTATCTCTTGTTCCTGCTTCATAAAGGGTTATTCTATAATTATTATTAGGAACAGGTAAATACTCTGTATACTCTCCATAAGTCAAATCTCTGACCAAAAGTGTATCATTGGCATAGACATCCACATTAGGAGCATCCGCAACGGCATGAAAAACTCTTAGATTTCCCGTTCGGTTTTGCAAATAACTCATCTTGGGATAACTGGTATATCTGGTATAGTAATGCATGAATCGACCTCATAATATTGTTCATTCTACAATATATGTAGTGATTGTGTTTTTGTTCAAAGAATAACTGACTCTCTCCTCTTATCTTAAGAACACAAACTTAAAATATATCTATCTAAGAAAAAAACCAGAGGCATAGTAATATTCTTCTGCATTACTTTTCGTCAGCATGTGTATTTCTCCCGTAAGCGCAAGACTTTTACCGCTTATTTTATATTGATATAATTTCTCTTGACTCATAATATAAAGGTCATCACCCTCTATGTTCATTTGTAGAATGGGGTGTTCTAGATTTATAGTGTTCATCGTTTCTTTTTTTGTGTTATAAAAAGTGAGTTGATTCCCTTCAAAAGTAACTAAATTGCAATGGGCTATAACTAAAAATTCGTTGTATGGAATAATATCTGATGGGTAAGCCGTTTTCAAATCAATATCTTTAACAGTCAGATTCTTAGTGGAAATAGCACTTATTAAGGTACCAGGTTGATCATATTGATTCATAGGACTGGAGAAGTATACGACATCCCCGACCAACGCCGTTTTGTAATGACTGCTTCCACTCTTACTGATATTAATAGTCTTAAGTACATTTAACTCCATGTCTAAAAGGTACAGAAATGAAACTAATGAGTTCTCTTCTCTTTTCGTCCCAAATGCCAGAAGCTTATCGCCTGCGAGTTCAAGCTTACTAATATAAATATCTATAAAAGCTTTTTCAATAACTTCCTGACTTTGTTTATGACAACGATTGATGTATGAATTTCCGTTATAGGTGTTACATGTAAAAATGTAATCGGCATTTGCTGAAAGACTATTCATCGCCAACTGATCTATAGTATATTCCTTTGTGTCACCATTTGTTAAATCTAGTTCCAAAACCATCTTAAGGTCTTTTTCATTAGCTAATCCCTGAGGAATGGTATACAGTTTATCTTCGAATATTATAGGATTATAAAATATATTTCCCATACTTCCAAAAGGTAATTCTTGTGTATATACTTTTTGAAGCTCCTGATTATAATATGTTATAACACTGTCATTATCCTGGCCTGTCGTTTCTATAATGCCAAATTTGTAATCTCCTGCAAACTTCTCTGTGTTTCTTTTACAGCCTGTCAGGAAGCCAATGACAAGTATGAAAAGGAGGGTTAATCTAATCCATACCATATTTCTTCTCCTTCCTATTATTTTTATGTTAACTTAAAAGGATTCGGTAAAAGATTAGACCATCTACACCTTAATCCTTAAACGGCTGTTACATATTCTTTGATAATGCTTTAGAATCATGTAACAGCCAGGTAATATAAGTAAATAATTTGTTTTAATTATATATAGTTACTCTGTACTATTTCTTATAAATTGTACGGGTACTAGCGGATTGCACTAATTCTATGGGATGAATTGCAGTAAGGAATGAACTGGTGTCAAGATTTATCCCGTAATTGTCTAAATATGCGGCATAAACCAGCTGGGAACAATAGAACTTAGATCTGGTGTTCTTATCCAGGTAATTAAAATTATAAGGTTTGCCGATTTGTTTGTAGCTCCAATTAGCAGCTGCAGTGTCCTGTGCTGCTGTGGTACCGATAACCGTTACACCATAACAGGAATTCCTGGTAGTATTCCAATCGTTTGGACCGGTTGTTACACCTTTCGATAAGGCTTCCACGACTGTAGATGATGTCCAGATAATTGCAGCATGTCCTGTAGGAATAATCCCTTTTAATTTGTCCTCGGTCACCAGAATAACACCGCTTCTGGTGGGATATGTGCCGGTAGATGACTGCGTACTTTTACTTAATGTTCCATAAGCAGAAGTATGTTTACTGTCAGCATATACTTTTTGACTCCTTGCACTCTCAAACTGCTTATCAAGCTCTTCCTGAGTAAATATTTCCTCCGGATTCTTGTAGTAAGAAGCTGCGGAAGTAATTGCTTGTACAGAAAATACTAAAGATAATGCAGTTACTGCTATAACTGCTTTTTTGATGATTTGCTTTTTCACTTGTTCCCCTCCTATTATATTGAATTATTTATATCTACTTACATTACCCTCTAATTGACTGCATCCCATTAATTGTAAATACTTTATCATGATATACATATTTTGTAAACAATTACTTGTATCTATATGTAAAAAAAATATGTTTACAGAATATTATTGTATGCCCTCTTCATGAATATACTATAGAAAATATATGTTAATACCTCATTAATAAAATGTAAATATTTGTTATTTTGTACAAAAAAATACCCGGCAAACTACCTATTTGTTTGCCGAGTAAGTAAATTACTTAATACATTTATTTCAAACTATTGTTAATAATATCTTTTGCTTTCGTGTCATCATTTGATACACTAAAAACTACATAATTCCCTTTTTTTATTATAACAGCTTTATCCAATTTTTTAAGTTCTTCGGGTACATAATCCTGAAATGATGTTTTCTGATTTTCAACTCTGGTTTCAAAAGCCTCTTCTACTATTTTTACAGAATTACTGTCTTTACAACCTATAACAGCTATTTCCTCTGCCGTGGCCCCACTGCTGACATAAATACTGTAATCTGTTATTTCTGCTTCTTCCACCTCATATATATTTTTAGCCGTATCTAAATCTATTTCTGAAAGTTCATCTTCATAAGTTATTTCTGTCACTAAATTTGTACCAAGTTGTTTCACATCAACAGCTACATTTTCATTTTTTTTACAACCTGAACTTGTTATAACTATTATACCCATTAACATAATACCAGACAATAATTTTACAAATTTTTTACAACGTTTCATTTTATTTTCCTCCTCTAATTGTTTTTTATTCTTTTATTTAATCGTATTTTTCATTAAGAACTCTTTTAAAATCAGACAGTATTGCTTATTTAAGTGGATTCCATCCTTAGATGCATCTGCATATAAACTTCCGTCTTTATCTGTTAATACCTCATTGACATCCAGATAATATATTTTTTTGTCTTCCGCCATCTTTTTTATTAACTTGTTCCGACTGTTTATAATCTTATTTGTATAGATTTTATCTGCATCCGATTTTTCTTTGGTAACGTGGATAATACTTTCTATTACTATTTTTGCTTTGGGTTGTATCTGTTGTATATCATCAATTAATTTGCTATATTTTTCTATAAAGATAGAATCATATACCCATCCCAATTCATTTACTCCTAGCATGATAT
Organism: Anaerocolumna cellulosilytica; assembly: GCF_014218335.1. Lineage (GTDB taxonomy): Bacteria > Bacillota > Clostridia > Lachnospirales > Lachnospiraceae > Anaerocolumna > Anaerocolumna cellulosilytica. The sequence goes on from NZ_AP023367.1 coordinate 4,267,002, forward strand.
AGATTTTACCAAATGTTTTTCCTTTTAGTGCTTCCAGAATAGTTACATTTTTTCCCTTCTGCTTAATGGGCGTCTTTTCGTAAATATTATTGACATCTATACCTTTATCGGCAAAGAATGTTGCATTGTTTAGACCGGAATACATCTCAAATCCAGCTGTCCTTGAATCGCCGATAAAGAGCACATCATCAAAATATGACTCATCCGCTTCATAAAATTCTGTGCCTGTATCCTCTCCTACAACCTCTTCTTTATTGTCTTCGTCTTTGCCATCTTCTCCTTTTTCATCTTCCCCTTTGCCGTCTTTCCCTTTGCCGTCTTTCCCTTTGCCGTCTTCTTCCTTGTTGGTACTCTCAGTCTCTTTATCTACATCTCCCTGAGGACTATTTTTCCCGGTATCTAAAGGATCTTCTCCATTTCCGCTTTCCTGATTCGGTTCATACTCTAAAGTAGGTTCTTTAGCGGCATTTTCATCTATATGATTCTCAATACCCGGTATACCACTTGGTCCAGGCGAAGTGTTCTGATTTCCTTTCTTTGACATCCAATACATTCCGCCTAAGATTATAGCAGCCATTAGAAGCAGCATACCTACAGCAATTATTATTCGCCTGCGAAGTTCTCTGCGCCGTCTTCGTTTTTTCCATACTCGTCTTCTTATCTTCATATCCATAATAGAAGTTCCCTGTCTCTTTCTTACTGTTTGTTTATACGATATACATTATTATCTGACATGAAGGTATCAAAGTTATATAACACTAAAACCTCATTGATTTTATTATCCTGTATCAAGGTGTGAATGGCTCCTGTATAATATCTTAAATCCACTACATATATTTCATCAAAATGATAGGTCAGGTATGGAATAAAACTATTTGCATAAGAATCTTTTATCACCAGAAGTTTTTTCTCTACCTTATCAGATGCCTTAGCTTCTTTTGAACGTATAATTGTTAATGGATTATTTCCATATAAAAACATACTATATTTATCATGAGTCTCTGCTTTTTCTATATCATATAAAGAAGATTTCTGTTCCTTGTCTATTATCATAGTTTCAATTGGTATCTCATAATAGGTTATGGTGTCGGGAGCAATTCCCTTACCCTTATACTTTGAGTAATAAGTACCGTAAAAATCCGGTATCTCGATGGATTTTAACTCCTGTTTTGTAATAGGTTTAAGTCCTCTTGCTCTGCAATATGCCTCGTAGCCGTAATATGCCCCAAGAGTGGTCCAATGATGATCCGTGCGGTAATAAATATATTCATTCCTATGCTCGTTTAGCGTTTTAAACATATCAATGCTGTCAAGATCCATATCTATTATTTCTGCATAGAAGGCGTTCATTGCTTCTTCCTGATTAAAATTTGGCATAATCTCAGGAACCTCCTGACTCAGAACTGCATAAGAATTAGGGACAAGTGCAATTTGAACTGGTATATCTATCTGTCTGGTAAACTTTATTAGCTCCTGCTTGTTTTTCTCAAACTGCTTATTTATTGTAATCTGTTTATCAAACAAGTATCCGTTCTTCCCCTTTATAATACCATTGTTCTCTGATTTACCAATAGCTGCCTCTGAGGCTGCCTTAAGATTAACCCATTCATTCCTGAATGGAAACTGTTCATTCAAATAGGTTTCATACTCCGTTTCAAAACTGGTATCTAATATCTTTTTTAAAGTCAGTTGTGGTTTTGCAGTTAGATATCGGTTTTCTAGAACAGAAAATTCTGTATCTTTTTTTATTATTCCTAGAAGCATGACCCCAAACACAAAAAAGGAGAATATACCTATAAATGGATATTTTATTAATTTTTTCATCATTGGATTCCCTTCTTCAAAATTCCATGTACTAAATCACGCTTGTTCTAAAATCTAAAATATAAGAATGGATTGTAGGAAGCATCCACCAAATATGCCACTGACAATAACAGAATCAGCGTCAATATAATGTTTGCTATACAACCTTTTTTGTGTTTTTCAAACCATCTTCGAAACACAGGCATCGATAAAAATATACCCATGCTTATAATTGCCAGGTAGTTCTTAAGATAATACAGGAAAAGCTTCCCTCCTGCCTCAATCTGAAAGGAAAAGGCACTTCTCATAAACTGACCCAATTCATTAAAATCAGTAATAGCAAAAATCATCCAACCGATACACACTAGTAAGAGCGTATAAACTCTGGATATAACTGCACTCTTATCCAACCATTTTTTTAAAAATAGCTTTTCTATGAGCAAAAGTATAAAGAAATATATTCCCCAAAGTATAAAGTTCCAACTGGCTCCGTGCCATAAACCAGTAATACTCCATACAAGAAATAAATTTATAAAAGTACATAACCTTCCCTTGCGGCTGCCCCCAAGAGGTATATAAATATAATCTCTAAACCAACTGCTTAAGGTTATATGCCAGCGTCTCCAGAATTCAGTGATAGATTTTGATATATAAGGATAGTTAAAATTTATAGGAAATTGAAAGCCCATCATTTTACCAAGACCGATGGCCATTAATGAATATCCGCTAAAATCAAAATAAATCTGTAAGGTATACGCAATGATACCAAGCCATGCCAAGGGCATAGATAGATTGGAATAACCTAAACTCCCAAGCTCCTCCCAAAGCTTACCAACATTATTTGCGATTAAAACCTTTGCTCCAAGTCCCAGAACAAATATTTTTAAACCCTCCTCAATTTGTTCAAGGGTACTGCTTCTGCTCTTTAATTCTGCTGCTATATCTTTATAAACCACAATTGGCCCGGCAATAAGCTGTGGAAATAAGGACAAGTATACTCCCAGATTAATAAAGGAGCCTTCTGCCTTGATATCCCTTCTATACACATCTATGACATAGGAAATAATCTGAAAAGTATAAAAGCTGATTCCCAAAGGGAGGGTAATATCTAAAGTAGTCATGTCCAGATGCAGCACTTGGTTTATATTTTCTATTATAAAATTGGCATACTTAAAAAGCAGCAGTGTCCCAACATTATAAAGCAGCGATAGTAGAAATACCGCTTTCCTTTTTTTCAAATGATTCTTTATTTTACTGTCATCATAATGTTCTATTAATCTTCCGCTGATATAATTTATGCTGATAGAAGTAAAGATTAAAACCAGAAATCTTGGCTCACCCCATCCATAAAAGATTATGCTCGCGATGAACAAAAAAGAATTTCTCCATTTAACCGGTAATATATAATAAATTAAGAAGAATATAGGCATAAATTGAAATAGAAATAATAAACTGCTAAATAACATGTATTTTCTCCTTTTGTCACTTCTAAACGACAAGAAATACTATATCATATTCCCGGTTTCCAATGGTTACTTTTATATTAATTGTTATTACGTTAATTTTAATTATTTATAAAGATTGCTAAGTATTTGTTAACAAATTATCATACAGTAAATTTATGATAATTATGGCTTGTTTTTGCAAATTAATTACCATATACTTGTTATAACGGATTGATACAATCATCCGTCCGTATATTGTTTTTATACGTGTACAAGTGCGTGCAATCAAGTTTGCACTCGAGCACAGATGGGAGCCAATATGAAAAAATATGTTGTAATTAGTGGAGCCTCCAGAGGTTTAGGCTTTTATCTGGCACAAAAATATTTAGAAGACGGTCACATTGTTTTTGCCGGTGCCAGAGAAGAATATCCTATAAAATTAATCGAATTAAAAAAGACTTATCCGAATTCTCTTATTTTGCTGCAAATGGACGTTACTGATACCACATCCATAGAAAATGCTACTAGAAAAACATTGGAATTTACTGATAAAATTGACGTTCTAATTAATAATGCGGGAATTCATAGTGAATCCTCTTTTGAAGTTTTAGAAAAAACCAATCTGGATGACTGTCTTTCCGTATATGATGTAAATAGTATAGGCCCACTCCGAACGGTAAAGGCATTTTTACCTTTGCTCCGAAATGGTTCTCACTCCAAGGTAATAAACATATCCTCAGAAAGCGGAAGTATCGGTTCATGCCAAAGAGAAAAGGAATTTGACTACTGTATGTCTAAGGCTGCTTTAAATATGGGCAGTAAGTTGTTATTCAATTATTTAAAAAAGGATGCTATTGGGGTACTTGCAATACAACCCGGCTGGATGCGTACCGATATGGGCGGTCAAAAGGCAGATTTAGACCCCTATGAAACTGCCTGTAAACTGGTAAGTCTTTTTAACCGTATAGAAGACATAAATCATCCTATCTTCATTGATAATGAGGGCAATTCCCTGCGTTGGTAATCCGAAAGGGCTCTCATTGCTTGCCTACCCCCTGTCAGTATGTAATATTGTTCACAAAACAAACACCCCGGCTGTACATTTCTTGTCCTTTAGACAATATGCTGTTTTTTAGACAAATCTCCAACACTTTTTTTACACTTACTATGGACTCAACAGTTCTTACCGACTCTTCATTTATCCTAGTATCACACTGTTCCTTATCATGAAAAACTATAATTTATCACCCCTTTTTTTTGCTTTTTAGCATAGTTATTTTTTGTTATTTACATTTTTTTCTGCTTTTATTTTACTCCTAATCCTCCCCCCCTATATTCCTCTCACTCCATCCTCTAGCACTTTCTTTTCTATTGGCTGCTCCTTCCATATCTTGTTTCCACTTATAAGAGCTTCCACCTCTTCCCCTATTTTCCAACCTTTCCAGTAATCATACATAGCTTCAGATGCATATGTATTATACAATGAGTTTATGAAAATGAGACAACTAATAACCCCAATTTAAGGAGGTACTTATGAAAAGATTACAAAAAGCGGGTGTTGTTATAGCGGCTGCTTTCTTATCCATTACACTGAGCTCACAATCAGCGATGGCAGCAAGCTATACAATCCAGCCTAAGGACTCTCTATATAAGATAAGTGTCTTATTTAAAACCACAGTGAGTACGCTTAAAAAAAACAATAACCTAAAATCCAACAACATTAAACCCGGACAAAAATTAAAGCTTAATGCAAAAACTTATACGGTAAAAAAAGGGGATACCTTAAACAAAATTGCCAAAAAACATAAGATAACCTTAGCAAATTTAAAGAAAGCAAACAACAAAAAAAGTAATTTGATAAAACCCGGTCAGAAGCTTCTTTTGCCGGGAATAAAGACTTCCGCCAAAACTACTACTACTGCTTCAACCATGTCATTGCAATCAACTGCTGCTCAGAGTAAGGCAGCTACGACTTCTACCTCGGCAGCTACGACTTCTACCTCGGCAGCTAAGACTTCTGCCTCTTCAAATGATGTTATATCTTATACCTCAGCAGAACTTGACCTGTTGGCAAGATTGATAACTGCAGAAGCCACTGGACAGCCTTATAATGCCATGGTGGGAATAGGTGGTGTAGTCGTTAACCGAGTTCAGAGCAAGGAATGGCCCGATTCAATCAGTAAGGTAATCAATCATATAGCCGGAGGCTATTATCAGTTTACACCAGTTAAAAATGGATATATTAAAAAACCTGCTTCTGCTATATCCATTAAAGCTGCAAAAGCTGCCCTAAAAGGCAGTGACCCGTCAAACGGTGCCATGTTCTATTTTGATGACAGCTCCACCAATGACTGGCTATGGTCAAAACCCATAACCGCAAGATACGGTGCAATGGTCTTTGTGAAGTAAACATCTATAATCTAGCGTTTTTATAATAATGGTTTTTAATATTATAGAAATGTATATAGGTAAAGAGGCTGTTACAAGTTTAAGCTAACTTATGTTTTTGAAAGAATTCCAGATTTAATCTTTCAAAGTTAAGTTTTACTTAAAACAGTAACAGCCTTTTTATATTTATAGAAGTTTTAATATGGGATTCGTTAAATAGTACCTGTTGTATTTTAATAGGTAAAGTGGGGTTGCTATTGTAATTATAAATACTTAGATACTGCCTACTAAATCAATTCCCGGAGTTAGGGTTTTTTCACCTGGTTTCCATCTGGCTGGGCATACCTGATCACCATGTTCTGCAACAAATTGTGCAGCCTGTACTTTTCGGAATAATTCTTCAGCATTTCTGCCGATATTTCCGGCGGTTATTTCATAAGCTACAATCTTTCCTTCCGGGTTAACAATAAAGCTTCCCCGTTCAGACAGACCGACTTCCTCAATCATGACTTCAAAATCCCTTGCCAGTGCTCCGGTTGGATCTGCAAGCATAGGATATTGAATCTTTTGTATCGTTTTAGAAGCATCATGCCATGCTTTGTGTACAAAATGAGTATCACAGGATACGGAATACACTTCACAGCCTGCTTTTTTAAAATCAACATATTTTTCAGCCAAATCTTCTAATTCTGTAGGGCATACAAAAGTAAAATCAGCCGGGTAAAAGAAAAATACGGACCATTTTCCGAGAATACTGTCTTTTGTTATTTCTTTAAAATCTTTTTCCACATAAGCTTGTACTCTAAAATCTTTTACTTCTTTTCCTATTAATGACATAGATTCCTCCTTAACTTTCTCTTTTTAGAAAGGTAATTACGATATGCCTTGAAAATTATCTATCTCTTAACATTGAAAGCCTGAAAGCCAGGATATTTTGCCGCAGCACCTAATTCCTCCTCGATTCTTAACAGCTGATTGTATTTTGCAACACGTTCACTTCTGCTTGGTGCACCAGTTTTAATCTGGCAGGTATTAAGTGCAACGGCCAAATCAGCAATGGTCGTATCCTCAGTTTCACCAGAACGGTGAGAGGATATTGCTGTATAGCCTGCTTTATGGGCCAGTTTTATTGCATCTAGAGTTTCGGATACAGATCCAATCTGGTTTAACTTAATTAATATGGAATTGCCGCAGCCAAGTTCAATTCCTTTTTTAAGACGTTCTGTATTAGTTACAAATAAATCATCTCCAACCAACTGAACCTTATCTCCTAATTCTTTTGTTAGCAGCTTCCAGCCATCCCAGTCTTCCTCATCCAAAGCATCCTCGATGGAGTAGATAGGGTATTTTTCACACAGGTTCTTCCAATGAGCGATTAATTCCTGTGAAGTATATTCTTTTCCGCTTTTCGGTAATATATACTCGCCTACAGTCTTTCCCTTCCATTCACTGGATGCCGCATCCATAGCAAGTACAAAATCTTTTCCCGGTTCATAACCGACTTTTTTAACTGCCTCTAAAATCAGTTCAATCGCTTCTTCATCACTGGACAAATCCGGTGCAAATCCGCCTTCATCACCAACAGAGGTAGCAAGACCCTTGTCCTTTAAAATCTTAGCCAGTCCATGGAATACCTCCGTACACTGACGAAGCCCTTCTTTAAAGCTTTTTGCTCCTACGGGCATTATCATAAATTCCTGCACATCTACTGTATTGGCAGCATGAGCTCCACCATTTAATATATTCATCATAGGTACCGGCAGTACATTACCGGAGGAGCCTCCTAAAAATTTATAAAGGGGAAGCTTTAAAGCTGTTGCTGCTGCTCTTGCTGCTGCTATAGAAACTGCAAGTATTGCATTAGCACCAAGATTTGACTTGTCTTTTGTTCCGTCCAGAGCAATCATGGCAGCATCTATTTCATAAATATCCCCGGCGTTCTTACCCTTTAGGGCTGTATTGATTTTATCATTGATATTGGTAACCGCTTTTAAGACCCCTTTGCCTCCAAAGCGTTCTCTATCACCGTCTCTTAATTCCAGTGCTTCAAATATTCCTGTGGAAGCACCGCTTGGAGCCGCACCCCTTCCCACAGTTCCATCTGTCAAAATGACTTCTGCTTCTACCGTCGGATTACCTCTGGAATCAATAATCTCTCTACCAAGTACTTTTTTTATCTCTAAATAACTCATGCAAATAGCTCCTCTCTTGTTATCTTCCGTAACCATATAAACATAAATTAACATTTTCTAACTTATGGATAAAGACCGTTAATAAAGTTATTTTCATTAACTTAGTTAAAGCATATCACACATTGTTAAATATTTCAATATTAATATTGATAATCAATATCATTAATGTGCGGTATTATAATACTATTGTCATTCAAATAGACTATCCACTAAACATATTTGTTTGCAATAGCTTACCAACGGCCATTCATTTATTTTATTTAACAATAATTTTCTTAATGATAAAACTATTGCTGTAATAATCAATAATTTCTTCCTCTTTTAGTCGTTTTAGTTCACGTATCATTGCACTTCTATTGACGCATAAAAATTCTGCCATCTCTTTCCGGTTTAAGGGAGAGCGGACTGTCGTCTTATTGCTTTTCTCCATTAAAAGAGCCAGATAGGTTAATATACGGTCTCTTAACGATTTTTTTGATATAATCTCTATCTTCTCCATAAACATCCTATTTTTACCTGCAAGCAGATTAATCAGATTATCAATGACTTGCTTATGACTGCTGCATTCCTTTCGACAGGACTTTAACAGCTTATCATAATGAATAAATAGTATACTGCTTTCGGTTGCAGCTTTATAATTTACAGTACAGTTTCCTGCCATAGGACGGATGAACACCTCTCCAAAAGTATTAGTTTCCTTGATTTCCGTGTAAAAGTACTTATTTCCATAGTAGTCTACCTTTTCCATAAATACCCGCCCCTCTAAGATAAGTCCAACAAAATCAATGGTGTTGCCGGCAAGTATAATGTACTCATCCTTTTTATAATACCTGCCATATGCCTCCATACATTTTAATAAAACCGGTATGTCGGATTCACTTACTTTTTCAAAGAGGGGATGTGCTGCTATATTTTCATAATACACTCGTAAGCTCCATCCTTTCCTTATTCCTATTTGGAGTATAACATACCATTAGATAAATATTAATAGACTATGAAAAATTTATGAATAAAAGTTGCTATAGCAACTCATTTTTAGCACACTTCTGATACAATCAATAATGTTGTCTAAAAAGCAGGTTCTATTTAGTACAACACGGACACTTATTATTAACATCTTTTAGGAGGTTTCTTTATGGAAGCAATAAATATATTTAAGGATTTAGCAATCATTATTATCTCAGCGAAATGCTTTGGGATTCTAGCTAGAAAATTAAAAGCTCCCCAAGTGGTCGGTGAAATTATTGCCGGGCTTATAATTGGCCCAAGTATCCTTGGGATTGTGAACCAAAGCGATTTTTTAATACAAATGGCTGAAATAGGTGTTATCCTATTAATGTTTATGGCCGGTCTTGAAACAGATTTACAAGACTTAATAAAAACTGGTCCAAAAGCTTTACTCATAGCCTGTATGGGTGTTTTCATCCCCCTTATCGGCGGCTATTTTTTATACAGCGGCTTTTACGGAGTCTCGCCTATTGGTTCAGAAGATTTTTATAAGGCCGTTTTTATAGGTGTTATTCTGACCGCTACTTCCGTTAGCATTACTGTTCAAACCTTAAGAGAGCTTGGCAAGTTAAAAGGTACAATAGGTACTACCATTCTAAGTGCAGCAATAATTGATGATGTAATTGGTATCATTGTACTTACCTTTGTTATCGGCTTTAAAAATCCAAATGTAAATCCTATGAGTGTTATAATCAACACCGTTTTGTTCTTCCTCTTCTGTGGTGTAGTCGGATTTTTACTCTATCTTCTGTTCAGAGAACTGGATAAAAAGTATTCCAGAAAACGAAGAATTCCAATCTTTGGACTGGTATTGTGTCTTTCCTTGGCGTATATTGCTGAGAAATATTTTGGAATCGCAGATATTACCGGTGCTTACATTGCCGGAATTATACTTTGCAGTATTCAGGACTCTACCTACATAGCTGAAAAAATGGATGTCAGTTCTTACATGATTTTCGGTCCCATATTTTTTGCTAGTATAGGCCTAAAAACTTCTTTTGAAGGAATTTCAACAGAGCTACTCTTCTTCTCCTTTGGATTTGTGGCAGTAGGATTGTTAACTAAGATTATTGGATGTGGTATTACCTCACGCTTATTAAAATTCAATAAGTTAGACTCCCTAAGAATTGGTATCGGGATGATGACCCGTGGAGAAGTTGCACTGATAGTTGCTCAAAAAGGCTTGTCCGTTGGACTTTTAAGCCCTATTTATTTCACTTCGGTTATACTTCTTATAATTGTTTCTTCAATCATTACCCCTATTACAATGAAATTATTATACCGACGAAATTCTCAGGCCACTGAAGTTTAACAATACATTAGACTGGTGCATGGGTGGAACTATCCATTACACCAGTCCTCGTGATATTTTTTATATTCTGGCACTCATAAGACTACTCGATGCGTATCTTTTTAGTCCTTTATAAAATATAAGTCCAGCCAGACTACATATGGCAGCCGTAAAACCCAGAACCCCAAGCAGTAAATCCAGCCTGAAGCGTACCATAAGCCTAACCGGCAGATACACTGCAAACCCGGTAGGAATTACCGTATATAACAATAACCGCACAATTCCTTTAAATATTCCGTCTGGATACGTAGAGACAGAAACCATGACATTCATTAAATTATTGCTTAGAATATCTGCCCTAACAAGCCAAAAGGACAGGCTGCCAGTAATTACCGCAAAGGCAGTAAGTATAATGCCTCCGGTAATAGTAAATAAAGTAAAGAAGCATAAATTACGTATAGAGAAATTAAAAACCACCAGAATAATATATCCATATATTACATCTCCAATAGCAGAGGTACTGGTTGCTGAGGTTATTACCCCTAATAAAACACTCTTTGGCTGCACTAAGAATGCATCCAGTTTTCCATTTATTATCAAATCCGGCAGTTCAAAGGCTTTTCTAAAAAAAATGTGTGCTATACCAAAGGTACTTGCTCCAAAGCCCCACAGGGTCATTACTTCATCAAAAGCATAGCCCCCCACATTATTTTTCAGACGGAATAAAATAAGCCATTGTACAATAAAGGTGCTGTTATTTAATATCATAAAGAATATATTGGTTACAAATGTAGTTCGGTTGGTCATTTCCCGCATAATATTATATTTTACGGATAATAAAATAACTTTTAACTGATTTCTAGCCTCCATTAACATTTACTTTCTTCACCCCTCTCTGATAAAAAAAAGCCAACAGACAGACCAAGCCAACCAAGTAGGCTGTCTGGGCAGTTAACACCTTAAAAAGTTTCTCTATAGAAAAGTCAATTACCAGCTTGGCAGGCCCATAGGTTACTACAAAAATTGGTGAAATTCGGATAATGGGCTGCAACCAGAAAGGAAATATTTCAACCGGAAACAATGTTCCTACAACAATAATCAACTTATTATATATCCAATGAAAAGGACCGGAATCTTCTATCCAAAAGGAGAAGATACTGATAAGCAGCCTTATCAGACTGTTGATTAGTATTCCTAAAAAGAAGACCGGGATATAGAAAGGTAAATACATCCAGTTAAACCCTGGTAAACCACCCAGAAATAAAACTCCAACAACTGCGCCTGCTATTAAAAATAAAAAAAACTGAAAGGTTATTTCTCCAAAGTGTTTTGCAATAACAAAATACATATAGTTATAGGGTTTATTCATACCATAGGCAATGGTTCCGCTCTTTATATCCTGGCTTACCTGGTTTGTCAAGGTAGAGGTTCTAGTACCAAACCATAACGTTTCGGTTATAATAACATACCAAATCATTTGTGTTCTGCTATAACCGCTGATTAGCTGTGTGGAATCTGCATATATGTAATTCCACAAATTAACAAAAATAAAAAGCATTACAAAGAAACTAATAAAACCTAATACTATATTCATAATGTATTGTAACTTTTCCAATAAGGTTGCTTTATAGATATACAAATATTTCCTCAAACCCATCCTCCTTTACGTTTTAACATATCAGTGTGAAACTGCCTTTTACTTCACACTAGCTTTATAGATTTCCGTTATAATATTTTCAAGCGGTATATTCGAAATGGTAATATCTATCATGTTATCTGCATCAATACGTTTCAGCACTTCACTAATACTAATCTTGGTAGTATCAATCTCTAATCTTACATTACTTCCTTTGCTTTTTAACAAAGTAATCCCTGAAGCCGTCGGCAACTCCCCTGTCTCTTTTAGCTTTAGTTCAACTATCTTTTTATTCAGATAATGATATTTTATATTGTCCATACTATCATCCAGAACAATATGACCGTGATTTACAATAACAATACGCTTGCAAAGCTTTTCAATATCTCCGATATCATGACTTGTCAAAAAAATGGTTGTGTTATACTCCTTATTCATTTTCTTAATCAGTTCACGGATATTTTCCTTTACTACCGGATCTAAGCCAATCGTTGGTTCATCCAAAAATAGTACCTCCGGTCTGTGAATCAAGGAAGCTACGATTTCACAACGGATTCTTTGACCTAAGGACAGGTTTCTAACAGGCGTATTCATGATTTCATCCAGTTCAAAGCTCTCCTTTAATTCTTTAATTCTTGTTTCAATTTCTCCATCGGTTAAATCGTAAATAGCACCAAAAAATTTAAAATTATCATATGGCGTTAAATGCGTCCATAGCTGCTCCTTCTGGCCAAATACAGTACCAATTTTGTAAGCTAACCTTTTACGTTTCTTAGTTGGGCAAATATCCATAACGGATATGTATCCCTTATCTGGATAAAGGATACCTGTTAACATCTTAATTGTAGTACTTTTACCAGCTCCATTAGGTCCAATAAAGGCCAGCAGTTCTCCTTTTTCAACCTGAAGGCTGATATCATCTACAGCCTTTACAGTTTTGTAAACCGGTTTAAAAATAGCTTTCACACTGCCTTTTAACCCTTTTTCTTTTACTTTTACCCGAAAAGTCTTTGATAAATTACTTACTTTAATTGCTCCCAACCTACTTTCCTCCTTTTCAATTTTGTATCATTTTTATAGCAATATAATACGTTTCATATGAGCCTATTATTTTTTATAACAGAAACGAAAAACCAGCTGTTTCAGAAAATAAAAAAACCGCTCGGATAATATTTTAGATTACTAAAAATATTATTCCATGCGGTTGTATATAAGTTCAGATAATTCTCCGCATAGACACAAATAGAATGTTCTACCTGCATCTACACTTCTTCCCTAGTTGCAAGTATCAACATTCTATAATGACGCTAAATAGTCTATGTGATTGGACCATTATCTGTAACATATTATTTTCTCCTTAAACTGTAATTTCGAATAAGTATAGCATACTATCTTGACCAGTGCAAGCCTTTTTTTCCTATTCCTGCCTATCTCTCGTACAGACTTAACTTTTGATTTAACTTATCATAAATATCCCTCATCCATACTTCACTGGTAATGGCAATGCATTCATTCATCTTTACCCATTGCACTCCGCTATTTTCATCTGCTTTCACCTTAAGTTGCTCCATCTCGTCACCTTCTAGCAGATATGTAACATTCATATGAAGGTGGGAGGATACATAGCACCCCCTTTTCATATGGCCATTTACACAAAGAGTTTCTAAAGAAAATATCTCTTCCATGACTGGTGTTATGGATACAATGCCTGTTTCTTCTCTTGCCTCTTTTATAGCAACTTTAAGCAAATCACTTTCTCCATCGGCATGCCCGCCAGTCCAGGCCCAACTGTCATAAAGATTATGGTAGACCATTAAAACCTTCGTTCGTTCCTTATTGACAATCCAGGCCGAGCTTGTTATATGCGCAATCTCATTATCCCGTAATAAGCAGTTGTCATACAGCCCGATAAAATTCAGTATACCGCGCTTATCCTTTTCTTCCTGCTCATTCCATGGCTTATAAGCATCGATTCTTTGATACAGGCTTTTCTCCATCTTATCTCTTCACTTTCCAAGGCATATGATTAGTTGTTTTTACCCTATTTTTATGATATTATAAAAACAAAACCAACAGGTTTCCCGTGAAAAACCAACCTTTCACTTTCATTTACTATAAAGTACTATATCTTACTTTTTATGTCAAGTTATTTGTTTTTGGCACATCCTGTATTTAATTTGTAAGCAATTTATTTCTCTAAAGGCATATATTAGAGGTAATCATGTAAATAAAAAGCAATTTCACCATCCTGATTGTTACGTACACCCAAGCGTACAAAAGGGAGTTTATGTTGGTATTACTTTTTATGTGTGTAAGTGCAACCAGAGTATGCACTAGGCACACAGATTGGAGTTAACATGCAATCGTGTGAACTTGTTACATTTGTCACTGCTGTAGCCTGTACTATGTCCCAATGTTACAGCGAAGACGAATTGGCTGTAATTGCAGCCGTATTCACTCAACTAGGGGATACCCTTACGACTATTTTAGCTCAGGAACAACTATGTAGTGATGACAAAGCTTCCAATAAATCCACAGCCCCCCTTACCTAACTATAAAAAACTGGCTATTGAACATAAAACGAACTCTATGACTTTCGTTTACTTCTTTGAAAGTTATAGAGTTCGTTTACTTAACTTTAGTATGCTAAAACCTCGTACCCTTCTTCTGTTACCAGAACCATGATTTCCCACTGGGCGGAGGGAGAACCGTCTTGAGTAAACACGGTCCAGTCGTCTGTATCATCTATAAATATATCCGCACTTCCTATATTTACCATAGGCTCTATGGTAAATATCATTCCCGGTACCAGCAACATATCGGTTCCTCTTTTACCAGTATAGCCAACCCAGGGTTCTTCATGGAATTCAAGTCCGACACCATGACCGCCAATTTCTTTTACAACCGTATAACCATTTTTCTGTGCATGTTCATGTACTGCCTGGCTCATATCACCTAGAAACCCCCATGGTCTTACCTGTTCCAAACCAAGTTCAATACATTCCTTTACTACTTCAACCAGTTTCTTTTTATCCTCATTCACTTCGCCAATACAAAACATCCTGGAAGAATCAGAAAAATACTCCTTATAGATAGTCGACACATCAACATTAACAATGTCTCCATCTTTTAGTATAACCTCCTCGGAAGGGATTCCATGACAAACTTGATTATTTATAGATGTACATACACTTTTAGGGTAGCCGTTATATCCTAGCGTAGCCGGAATACCACCTAATTCGGTGGTTTTCTCATTAACCAAACGATTTATTTCTTCGGTAGACATACCAGCTCTTATGTTATCTGCCACATAGTCAAGCACAGCAATATTTATCTTACAGCTTTCTTTTATACCTTCTATCTGTTCTTGATTTTTTATTATCTTCCTGGGGGGGATTATATGCCCCTTTCTTTCGAACTCTGAAAGCTTATCATCAAAGGCTGCATGGCAGAATTTATATTTCTTACCACTGCCACACCAGCATGCATCATTTTTACCAATCTTCTTTTCCATTGCCTATCCACCCATTTCTTTCATAATATTCTACTTCTACCTGCGTACCGGCAAATGTAACGGCTTTAAATAAAGCTTTATCACTGTCGGTCCTTTTCTGTATTGGAATGGTGTACAATTATAGGCTTTTACAAATGCCCTGGTAAATGCCTCCTGTGAAGAAAATCCATACTTTAAAGCAATGTCCAGGAAACGATACTTGGTATTCTTTACTTCGATAGCAGCAAGACTAAGTTTTCTTTTTGCTATGTATTGTTTCATTGTAATACCCACTGTTTCATGGAATTTTGCAGAACAGTAATACGGTGAATATCCTATATAACCGGATAATTCCGTAAGCGTAGGATTCTCTGTTATATTGTTTTCAATCCATTCCACCATAGATTCAATAACCTGAACTGACAAAGTAACCACTCCTTCCCTGGTATTATAACATCAATCATAAAATAATATTTGATATCACTTGCAATGTTTTTGACTTTTGCAAAAGGTTTACTTCTTACTTTTTAATTGTATTATGGCAGATTACCTTACAAATAGCAATACAGAGGTTAATAGATCTCTCGTTCCATACTTCCGATTCTTCCAAACCCTTCTCCTATACCAAAGCTACGAATAAAAAAGAGATCGTCCTCCGAGGGCTCTCGCTGGTAAGTATCTTTATACAAAGCCTTAGCTTCCTCCATATTTTTAGCCCTTCCTGCTATGTCTGCCCCCATTTTAAGACTATCATAATACTCCACCATTTCAGCTCTGGTACAAATGGATTCATGAGAACATACATAATAATCCGCCTCATACTCTAAAATTAGGTCAAACATAGGAAACATAGTTTCCTGATTGTAATAATTATATCCCTTACTCGTATGCCCATATGCACAGTCTCCTAAGAAGACCGTTTTTTCTTCCGGTACATATACAATTGTAGAATCACAGGTGTGAGAACTTTGCACCTGTCTTACCTGACAGGTGATACCGCCTAAGTCAATTAACAATTCACCCGAATATATGAGGTCTAAACCAACGGGTTTGAAACTATCTCTGTTGTCAATCTCTGATTTTATACAGTCTATGCCGTGTTGTGTAAAATAGTGATTTGCTGCCTTTTCTAAAGACGTATTATCGTAACTTAATTGCCTGTACGCTTTTAATTTTTCATTGCTTATGGCATTGCCAATAGCCGGCACCTGCCATTCTGTCAGACCAAACGAATGATCCCAGTGGTAATGAGTGATTACAATATAAGTTACCTCCGGTAAGTTGTATTTTATAAGCTCCTTCTTTAGCTCTCTGGCATGCTTCGGGGAATTACCGGCATCAATTACTAAGCAGCCTTTGTCACCTACCACAACACCTAGTACCGGTCTTTCCTTTTGGTTATCGTTCCTCATATAATATATACGTTCTGTGACTTTCTCTAACTTAAATCTTCTCCTATCTAATATAAGCAGTTAAATTAAATGGTTATTAACAACTTAACCTAATTTATATCAGAATGCCACCTCATTGTTTGTAGAGAAACAAGTATAGGGAATCCATTTCTTCCAGATATTTTATATCAGCAGAATCAACCACACTTCTTTATGATTTCTACATGATTGGCATGAATAAATGCATATGATGTCTTAAGAAAATCTTCCATATTCACTCTTCTTTGGTACAAATTCATGATATGCTCCATTAAGGGC
Organism: Anaerocolumna cellulosilytica; assembly: GCF_014218335.1. Classification (GTDB taxonomy): domain Bacteria; phylum Bacillota; class Clostridia; order Lachnospirales; family Lachnospiraceae; genus Anaerocolumna; species Anaerocolumna cellulosilytica. The sequence goes on from NZ_AP023367.1 coordinate 4,283,967, forward strand.
TTATCTAATATATTTTCAGTATAAAATTGTGAATATGCTTTTTGGGGATAAGACAAAAGTTTTTTTATAATAGGTTCATTTTTTCACTACTTTATTTTCAATAATTGAGTAGTCATCAGATATTTTTATAACTTCTTTTAGTTCTAGTAGTAATCCAAATGTCGGAAACACAAATAGAAAAATGTTTCCATACAATTAAGATTTCTGGTCTTATCACATTTTCTACAGGAAGTATTGGAGTTGGTTCCAAAAATATTTCCGATATCATCACCTTGCTTTTCCTTGATTTCTTTCAAACTGCGGTACCAGTAATATACCGTCTCACTCGCACCATTCATTCACATTCGGACAGCTGAGTTTTCTGTTTTGAATTTTGCTTCTCCATAATACCATGGAATCTGTTTTACTCATAAGAATTTCCTCCCTGTTGTACCATAGGGAAGAATACCATTTTTAGTGGGTTATGGAAAAACTCCTTCTTTTGATGCACTTACGGTACATAGAACAATATATAAAGAATCACTGCGTCAATATGTAGTTGTAATGGTTCAATATAGGCTCAAACAGATGGGGGTATACGTGAAAACATTACTAGTTGGAAATGGAGTAGATATTCAGATTTTGGGCACGAATATTTACCATCTAATATAATGAGATTAGACGATTTAGTGCGTAATCTTTTTTGGAAAATGGTCGATTATTTAAATATTCTATTCTAACATGCAGAAATACTTACTAAAAAATAGAATAATTGTAAATCCACCATTATTCCCCAGGTCGTTAAGAAACGCAAGTTGTATATATCAGGAATCGACTACATGTATGTAAAAGATATGACTACTAGGCAGACTTCTTTTACCCTTATGAAAATATAATTTTCAGGTTTCACAGAGCTTCATTCTGATATTACGTATAAACTATTTTAATTTCAGTGGCTGAAACTTAAAGATGTAGATGACACCATTTGTGGATATATCTAATATTTTTCAATTTCTGTCGAGTCTACAATTTTTTTATAGTAGTGTAATAATTTGTTACTGCGAAAAGTTAAAATATATTCCTTTTCAGGAATTATTGTAATATATATTTTTTTAGGACACCTAAATTTTGTACCATCAGAAGAATAAAGATAATAATTTTCATTCACTTTTTGCTTTTGACTAATATAACTTTGTGTATAATATATTGTTTCATTTCTATTATAAGCAAAAACAAGTAAATTAATAACTAATATGATTAGTATAGATTTTATTAATCTCGATTTTTTATTCGATTTTTCTTTAATAATAATAATGACACCAATAACAAATAAGATAATGGGTAGTATAAATGTAAATGCTAAAAATATGTCGTAAGATTTTGTATTTATAACTGTAGTAGGTATGTTTATATAATCATAATTATAGATAAATAGCCAAGATAGCAATAATAAAATACCGCAAGGAACTATTACTATTTTTGCAATTATTAATATTTTTTTTATTATATCCCCCCCTCTCAAAATTTCTATAGTTTTAAAATAGCACTAATTACCTCCTAATCTTATGGTAGACCGGACCAATTGCTTAACATCTTTAGAAACTATTATTCTATATTAAATAAAATAATTGTGATAATTATTAATCTAGGATTTCTTTCTTTAATGTTATTATTTTTATGATATTAATAATACCATAAGCAAGCAGAAACTGCAAATAATGGAATTTTTTCTATCTCTTTTCTACTGAACACAAAAATAATACTTAACTGTTAATAAGTATAGCTTTAAGCAGTAACGCTTTTGCATAGCAAAGTCTCATATCTTATAACAATGATATGAGACTTTTATGTAATCATCAATTCCAAGTAGTCGAAAATGTTTTAGATATTGCTAATGTATCAACCGTAGCCGCTCCAGAAGCAGAGATGCCAAGTCCAGATGAATCAATTGTTAAAGATATGGTTGGTACTATAGTATTATGCCCATATTTTCCAAATGCTTGAGTGCTCGTAGGAGCTGTTACTCCATCTTTTACTCTAAGTTTTACATAAGCATAACCTCTATTGTTATAAGGTACTGGAGACTCCATTTTTAAATCAATATCTCCAATTATGTTAGCTGCATTTAATTCACGTGCATCGTAATTATTATCTACTACACGAGTCCATGTATTATATCCAGTAAAATTATACCAATTATTAACGAAACCATATGCTCCATCAACTACCTGGAATTTTGAACTATCCCATGTAATTCCAATCTGGTCTGTTAAATACCACATGATATGTTTTTCCCAATCGTAGTTAAGAGTAACCCATAAAATTTTATACCCATTTTCTTTGTAAGTTGTGCCTGTAAAAGTTAAACGCAAATCTGCAGAAGGTATAGTACCATAAGGAATAATCTGATTCTTGGATATTGTTGATTCCATATCACCACTAACTGTAGTAGAACCAGCATATCTAGAATCTGGATGGCTAATAATTTCATTTTTAACTTCATCACACATAGTACTAATTACATCGGCTGGATATCCTTTTCTTTCTAGTTGCTTATCCACACTAAGTGTTGCTGATGCACTAACTGGCATAACAAATAGAGATGCCAGTACGATGCAAGTCATAATAATACTTATAACTTTTGTTTTCATTAAAATTCTCCTTTTAAGTATTTATTTCACATATCATAATTATGACATTTTATACCATATTTTGGTAAATGTCAACAGTTGTTTCCTCCGTTATTACATGTTTCCTCCGTTATTACATGATTATCCAAATAACACATTTTATAGTATGCGAGTATGCGAAATAATATTATACAACGTGGAATGAAAAGATTCTTATTTAATTTTATTTACATTGCTCCTCCATTGCCTCCTACTATGCTACTTTCTATCAAAATCGGAATACACTTCCTTCTCACTCTATTTTCAAATTCCATTACCATCAGTCTTTAAATGGCTCTTATAAAAATAGTTTTCATTGATATAAAACATTTATTAAGTTCTGATAATGATAATCCCATCCGAACTGCATCATTTCTTGGAAACAAAGGCATCTTTGATTGTAAGAAATGAAAAAAAGGAGTATTACAGAAGAACTTCTATGGAACGTTCTAACAAGTGTGAGCAGATGATTATCTTTACAGATGTGGATAAGTACCACTACACTATGATGTAGTCTATCTCCCCTATAGTGTCATAATACTTCGATATCTTAACACATGAGAAATGCCCTCAGTTCTATGTATCATTTAGCAACATGTCGGCTTACTTATAACAGGTAACTATGATTTTCCTCATTTATTTTAAAACCTACTTTTTGATACAAGGTTATCGCTGATTTATTGTCAGCGGACACACACAGGGTTAAATCTTCAGCAGCGTTATCGTGTAGCATCTCCGCAATTGCGCGGGACAATAAGGAGGATGCGATACCTTGGTTACGGTAATCCTTATCAACCCCTAAAAACTCAATGTAAGGATCAGCAACATTATAAAAAATATAACCTACCGTTTTATCGTCTTTAACCTCTAGGAGAATGCGATACTCTTCCTCTTCAGACATTTGTATTAAAGTACACCCATTATAATACGTACCTGGAAATACACTGTCATGAAGCTTGATGATAGCCTCCTTATAGCTATCTTCATAAAATATCGGTTTGCCGTTAAGACTTGGCCTAAAATCCTCTGACAACAGCTCCATTACATAATCAGAGCCTCGGTACTCTGCACCCATATCCCGTAAACACTCTTCTGCTAACCGGTTACTGCTGCCCAGAAAAAAACAATAGCGAAAATACGGATATTCCGTAATTACGGTCTCCACTAAAGCTTTCATGCATGCTTTTACATCGCTTTCCTGGTCTTGAGTAAAATTTTTGTCTATAAATGGTCCTACCATTTCTATTGAGTTGTTATCAAGACAACAATCGGCACCCACTACTCCTATCAGCTTGCCACCCTCTGACAAAACGAATATATTACTTTGTTCGTCTTCTTGCATCTCTATAAAATATTCTAAAACTGAATTATAATCAGTTCCAAGATAAGCTATTCTATGTTCTTTCTCTTTGTTGATACTTGCTGCAAATTCTGCCAATATCGTTATATCTTCACTAATAACTTTTCTTACATCCATATTTAGCTCCTATCTGCGCCCTTGGGTCGCGTACAAATCAAGGGGTTGAATATTTTTTATTCAAACTTAATCCTCTGCATATCCCAGGTTTTCCTGTGATACTGCCACAAATAGAACAGTTGAAAACATATCTATGTGGCATACTTTCTTTTTTCTACCTGTCTATTATAGTATTGAATAAATTACTTTTCTACCAATTTCCTCTAAAAAACCAGATGGCGACAAGTTGCCTTGACACGAATGATGCCAATAAAAATCAGAGATTACTCGGCCTCCCTTAGCCGTTCCACAATACTTTTTCTGGTACTCATCTGGCGCTTCTTCCATCCAAAGTTTATCCATAAGCTGGTTTCTGGTCAGGGTACGTCCCTTATTAAAAACCAGTACTTTTAACAACTTTTGTTCTATACGGCTTAAATTCAGCACTTCCCCCCTCTTAAAAAACTCCATGGTATCAAAATCAAACCGAAATTCATCCATCTGTATAAAGTTGTTGTCTTTGGGTACAGTTCCTCTCTTTAACTGCGTATTGACTCTTGCCCGGAGTATCATTAAACTAAAGGGCTTAGTTATGTAATCATCCGCCCCTAACTCAAGTCCTGTTACAATGTCCGTCTCCATGTCACAGGCCGTAAGGATTATAATAGGCACCTGCATAAGACATCTGATTTCTTCCAGAAATATAAAGCCATTTCCATCGGGAAGGTTGATGTCTAATAGAATTAAATCATACTGCGTGCGGTTTAACTCGTTCCGTGCTTCAAAAAGATTGTTCACTTGCATAAAATGCAAATCCTCTCTTTGCAGAGCAAGTCTGATTCCATTGCTTAGCGCTTTATCATCTTCAATTATTAATATTTCATACATTTCTATGCTTCCTTGTTTTTTAATGATTGCTACTTATACTCTCGTGCATATTGCAGGCTTTTTTAGGGACATGCTAAATATGAATTAGTCGGTATAGGTAAACAGTACATGATAAGGTTTGCTTGCTATAAACTGACTGCTTAAATAAGCCTCATAAATCTCATCCAAGGTTAAATCCTTCTTATTTGTCATTACCAGCACTTTAGGATTACCTTCATTAAATTGTTTGGATTCCTCTAACTTAAAAAGGTATGTGTATCTAAGATTCATTTCGTCCGGATTGTCCGAATAGAAGATAAAATAATTCTCGCCATCATAAAACACATCCATAAAGTAAGATTTCGTTTCCCCGTCTGTCAATAGCATCATCCGTAAAAACCCCTTTTTGCCTTTTTCTGTTCTCTGCATAAAGGTGTCTATGAATTCCTGTCCAGTCACCTTATCTCCCTGAAACACAGGACATCCATCTGCCAGAGCCTCCTCCTTAGAATAGGATGCGTCTATCTCTTTTATAGGAGCCACTTTTTTTCTGGTACATTTGGTAAGGAGATACTGATAAAAACCATTGCTGTAATTCTGATTTTCAAAAAACCGCTCAAAATACAGGTATTTTTTTTGTTCTTCCTGAAATATCAGAATATTCATGTCTTGATTTCCCAAATACACTTCCTCACCAATACAGCTATCTGGTAATCCCACTGCCTCTAGATTCGTATCAGGCCATTTATTACGAACTATCGCCTCTACCGTTCCGACTGATTTAAAACCCAGCGGTATATCGTTTAACACATACGTATCATTTAACCAATAAGTATAATCCCCTACCGTAATTCCCGGACGAAATTCTACCTTACTTTTTTGATATTGGCTGGTAATTGCAAATAGCAATGCGATTGCCAAAAGGCACATGGCGGATGCCAATATAGTAATGATTGGCTTTTTCTTTTCCTTTACTGTATTCTTAACGCGGTTTCTTACCTGCGTATCCTCAGATGAAAACGAATAAACACTAACAGATTCTACTCCCTTAGATACGTTTTTAAGATAATAAAAACCTGCTTTTCTAAAAAATCTGTTTAAGTATTCATTCTGTTCTGAACATTCTAAAAAGAATCTCAAACCTTCTTTTTTACTTAACTCCATAACAAACCGACAGATAGCCTTACCAATGTTCTGTCCCTGATTCCCCGGAAGAACTGCCATACGATAAAGGCAACAGCTCTTTTTAACATTGATATCACCAATGCCATTTAATATATCTTTATTTAATGAACCTTGTTCTACGGGTTTTATTGAAAATACTGCTATGATTTTATCTGCCTCTTTAACAATATACTGGTATCCTCTCTCTATTTCCTTCTCTATGTCAAAACAATACCAGGGATATGCCCATTGATTTATTTCCTTTTCTAACAAAGTAAGAGTTACTTCATCTAAAACAGCTACAATATCTGCTGCATCTGATTTCTTTGCAATTGTTATTTCCATAATATTCCCAACAAGTGAAAGATATCTTGTTCCTTTCCTTCTCTAGTATTATAAGGATTAGGACTTTTGACATTCTAATCCTATCCATTGTTATTTATTCTTAGTATAGTGGATTCTTATTTCTGTGACAACTTAAGTTTCTCTTAAAAGAAAATAATGCACCTGCCAAGTCAAGTTTCAGACATTGGTAAGTGCATTATTTATATTATTTTACTGTACCTTGTATCTATTAATGAGTATTTGACCGGTTTCTTCCGACTGCCTCTAACCAGCCATTTATTTTTTGTTCTCGTGCACTTTCCGCAAGTTCCGGCTGGTATCCTTCATAGGTTATATTATCAGACAAACAACCAGAGCGAAAGACTCCAAGAGTTACGCCTGCCAGATAACTGCAACCGAGCACGGATAATTCCTCTACTTGGGGTATACGAATGGTTTTTCCAAGAATATCAGCTTGAAACTGCATTAAATATTTATTTCCTGTGGGACCTCCGTCCACTCTTACTTCCTGTACAGGAATGCCAGCATCCTCCTCCATAGCACGTACTACATCATTAATCTGATATGCAATGCTGTCAAGAACTGCTTTAACCATCTCATTTCTCCCAGTTATACGGGTCATACCGCAAAAGCCGGCTTTTGCTTTGGAATCCCAATAAGGAGCTCCAAGTCCTGAAAAAGCAGGTACAAAGTAGGTAGAATCTTTGGGATTTGCCCCCCATGCCAGTTCTTCTGTCTCTTTCGGGGAAGCAATTAATTTAACATCATCCTTTAGCCAGGTGATTACCGCTCCGGAATAATTTAAGTTACCTTCCAGTACATAATTTACCTTGCCGCTAATTCTCCATGCCACAGAAGAAGCCAGACCGTTTCTGCTAAATATAGGGGTATCACCAACGTTCATCATAATAGACGAACCGGTTCCATAGGTTGCCTTCACCATACCATGCTCATAACAGCATTGGGCATATAAAGCGCCATGAGAATCCCCCATAATACTCCGAATCGGAACGGGATGATTCAAATACCCCTCAAAGTCTGTTACTCCGTAATCCCCGTCAGAATCCGTTATTTCCGGAAGCCTATCCTTATCTACCTGAAACAGGGAACAAATTTCTTCATCCCAGTTTAAAGTCTTTAAATTCATAAGTTGGGTACGGGAAGCATTGGAACAATCCGTTTTATACACTTTCCCGCCCGTGAGCCGATATACCAGATAACTGTCCATAGTGCCAATACAATAGTCTTTATAAAACTGCTCCTTCTTTAATACGTTAGATATCAGCCAGGACATCTTTGCTGCCGGAAAATAAGGTGATAGGGGAAGCCCTGTTTTTCTTAGTATTCTACTGCCGTATCCTAACTCCTTAAGTCTTTCTGTAATTTCCTGTGCTCTTGCGCATTGCCATACTACAGCAGTAGAAAGCGGTTTTCCAGTAGGTTTATCCCAAAGAATCGTCGTTTCCCGCTGATTACTGATACCAACCCCGGCAATCGCTTCTTTACTTACCTGCGCTTTTTCAAGTAACTTGGGAATTAATTGTATGACATTCTTATATATTTCATCTCCGTCATGGGATACCCAGCCTTTATCATTTATAATCTGCCGGTGCAAAAGGTCTGTACGGCATACAATGGCCCCTTTATGATTTAAGAGTACTGCCTTAGTACCCTGCGTACTTTGGTCAATTCCTAGAATATATTGTTCACTCATACCAGTAACTCCATGACGGCTGTGACTATTCCCTGCGCATTTAGATTATAATAGTCAAATACCTGCTTTGAATTACCTGTAATAACAGGTTCATCCGGTAAGGACAGATTCATTACCTTTTTGGGATTCTCCCTTGCTGTTATCTGGCTTACCAGACTGCCAAGCCCTCCCAGATATGTATGCTCTTCTACAGTTACTACCGCCTTTACTTCATTGAGATATTTTAAGAAAGTAACTTCATCAAATGGTTTAATACAATACATGTCAAGAAGTGCTGCCTTCACTCCCTTTTCCTTTAGCAGGTTTACCCCGTCAAGAGCCGGTCTGACCATTTCTCCGCAGGCAACAACCAGTACATCACTGCCCTCTGCTAAAACGGTAGCCTTATTCATAACAAAAGAAGTATCTTCTGGTGAATATACATCCTCTACAGGATTACGTCCAACACGGATGTATGCCGGTTTTTCATCTGAAAGCAATGCTTTTATAAGACATTTAGTCTGATGTCTGTCACTTGGCAGATAAACGCGCATATTTGGAATAGACCCCATAATAGCAATATCCTGAGCTGAATGGTGAGTCATTCCCAGTGCACCATAACTAACTCCACCACTAATACCAATCAGCTTTACATTGGTGTTTGAATAAGCTACATCAACCTTTGCCTGTTCCATGCTTCTGGTACTTAGAAAGCAGGCGGGGGATGCTGCATAGGCTTTTTTCCCACAGCTTGCCAAACCGGCTGCAATACTCACCAAACTTTGCTCTGCAATACCAACTTCTACAAACTGCTCCGGATGAGTATCTGCAAAAGGTGCTAAGGAAGCAGAGCCTCTGGAGTCACTGCATAAGACAACAATATCCTTATCCTTCTTCGCTTCCTCCACTAGTACATCACATATTACCTGGCGATTTGGTATTTTATTCATTTGCAGCCCTCCTTTTCTCCTCAAGTTCCTCAAGCCCTGCTCTTAACTCCTGCTCTGTCGGCACCTTATGATGCCATCCTGCTTTATTCTCCATAAAGGATACTCCGTATCCCTTTGTGGTATCTGCTATAATGACTGTGGGCATTCCCCTAGTTTCCTTTGCTTTTATAAAAGCCTCATCCAAAGATTTTATAGAGTTACCCTCTGCATGGATTACATACCATCCAAAGCTTGCAAAACGTTTCTCCAGATTATCATGGGACATAACATCTTCCGTACTGCCTGATATTTGCAAGCGGTTCCTGTCTACAACCGCACACAAATTATCCAACTTGTAATGACCTGCCGCCATGGCTCCTTCCCAAACGGAACCTTCTGCTAATTCCCCATCCCCCATTACAGTATATACACGGTAAGTCCTCCCGTCTTTTTTCCCTGCAAGTGCCATACCAACCGATACCGATAACCCATGTCCAAGAGAGCCGGAATTCATCTCGATGCCATTTATCTTGTTATTAGGATGTCCAATATATTTTGACAGGTACGTAGAATATGTCAGAAGCTCCTCCTTTGGGAAAAAACCTTTGTCACAAAGAACTGCATATAAAGATTCAACGGAATGGCCTTTGCTAAGAATAAACCTATCTCTGTCCGGGTCTTTTTCTCTGCCCGGTGCCACGTTCATATGTATATAGTATAAGGTAACCAGAATATCCATAACGGAAAAGTCACCGCCAATGTGACCGGTCTTTGCCTGGTAAATCATGTGCAAAACAGTTTTGCGAAGCTCAAATGCCTTTGCTGTTAAGTTCTCCATTCTAATAACCATCCCTTTCTAAAATCTGCAAACGTTGGGAACTGACCAACTTTGCAGGTGACATTGTTACATATCACGTTAGTTTCCCGTATACCCTTCTATCCTTTATTCGCGCTATTCTCCTCGAATAAAGGCTCTTACCTCTTCCTCTATTGGATCATATAGATCCGGTGTTACTCCAATGTATTTACAGGCTTCATACAGAACCGGAACCACATTTTTATGGATGCCTACACAGTGATGGATATAAGGACCGCAGACCAGCTTATCCTCAAGACGTTTTAGATTAGCTACCTCAACCCATACATAAGTTCCTTTTGTATAGGGTCCCTCCACACCTTTTGCATTGCCAAGCAATAAGGAGTACTCTCCGTTATCACCATCAAATCTGGCAAGGGTCATATTCCCGAATTTAGCTTGTGCTTCCACTGCTCCCGGATAATCAAACGCCAAAGGATACCCGATGGTAGGTTTTTCCTGAGCAACCGAAATAGGCCATGGACCACAGTGCTGTAAAAGTTCTCCATTTTCGTTATCCGGATGTCTTACAGTCCAATCTGCGAAGAAACTTCTGGCCTCGTCCATACCGGCAGCTTCTACCATAAGAGACGTTATCGCTCCGTGTATGTCTGTTTCACAGACTACAGGGATGCCTTCTTCATTTAATAAGGAGTTGGCAGCACAAGGCATAATGCCAATTTCTCCCTGCAAAGCATTCCAGCACTGGATAGCAATGGCTTTACAACCATATTTATCTGCCAGCCTTTTCATTGCTACTTTAAGGGCTGCAATGCTTTCAAGCTGCTCCTCACCTACTTTTATGTTCATGGCTTCCTTACAATACGCCACTACCTCAAGGATTTCTTTTCCTTCTGCTTTTACTTTCTTTACCTCTTGAATTAATTCCGGCATGGGTATAGGTGCTAACTGGATATTAAAGCGTTCTAGCAATTCCCCTTCATTACACATGGTTGACCAAAAATCAAAGGGTCTAGGAGCAATCTGAAGGATACGGATGCTTCGAAAGGTTTTAACCACACTACAGACTGCAAGGAAATTACGTATGCCTCTTTCGAATTCAGTATCCGTTAATCTGCAATTTGTCAGGTAAGTAAAGGGTACCTGAAATCTTCTTAGCACTTTACCAGTGGCAAATAATCCACACTGGCTGTCTCTAAGACGTATTCCGTCTTCATCCGGTCTTTCATCCCTTGGGCCCCAAAGCAGCACCGGTAAGTTCATTTCTCTTGCAAGTCTTGCAACTACATACTCTGTACCAAAATTACAGTGAGGAAAAAATAGACCATCTACCCCTTCTTTTCTAAACTTATCCATAATTTTAATGCGGTCAGCCTCATCATAAAATAATCCTTCCTCATTAATATCAGTTATGTCTACAATCTCTACCCCCAATTCCTTAAGCCTCTTTCTGGTTAAATCGGCATATTTTACTGCATCAGGCGCACTGAAAATACTTCTTCTGGTTGGTGCAAAACCTAACTTGATTTTTTTCATACCTCTATTTTCTCCTTTTATGTTACTAGATGGATTTCCTTTTGATTTGCTATTATTTCATCTCCAGCATTGAACAGCAGTATAAAATAATACATTTTAAATCTAGTTAAATATTTGTTTAATTAAATATTAATATTTATTAAATTATTCAATTATATAATATCATATTCTTAGAAAAAGTCAATATGGTTATGAGGGTTTCATTTATTACAGTTTAAATTAGTACTATTATTTGAAGTTAATTCATTAAAGATTATTTAACTATTAAATATTTTTCAATTGACTGAAGCTATTTTTTCATGTACTCTATAAGCAAATAATCCTATCCAGAGAATTGCAAAACAATCATTGAAATAATAGAAACAGAAAGGGGATTAACTATGGCTATATCAGCGAAAGATTTGGCTAATTTATTAAATATATCACCGGCAACCGTATCTATGGTATTAAATAACAGACCGGGTATCAGTAAGGAGACGAAAGATAAGGTTTTAGAAGGTGCCAAAAAATACGGTTTTGATTTATCAAAAAAGCACATGGTGGCAGTACAGGAGGGTATGCTCCACTTTATGATTTATAAAAATCATGGCAGTGTAGTTTCTGATACCCCCTTCTTCTCACAGGTTACAGAAGGAATTCAATCCCAGTGCCGCCAGAATGGTTATCATCTACAGATTAGTTATCTTTATAAGAATGAGGATTTGGACAAACAGTTAGAGAGCCTTATCCATCTTCCTTGCAAAGGAATTATATTATTAGGAACAGAAATGTCAGCAGATGAATTTATTCTTTTTAAAAACTTAAGTGTCCCATTGGTGGTACTTGACAGCTATTTTGAAGCTGCTGCCTGCAATGCGGTTTGCATTAATAATGTACAGGGTGCTTATCTGGCGGTAAAACATCTGGTGGAAAATGGTCATACCCAGATTGGATATCTCCATTCCTCCCTTTCTATCAATAATTTTACAGAACGTCAGGAGGGCTACCTAAAAGCACTGGGGGAAGCCGGTATAACAGAAGCTTCCACGGTTATATGTCCGGTTCATCCAACGATGGAGGGCGCATATAAAGATTTATTAAATTATTTAACAAGTAATTCCTCACTGCCTACTGCTTTTTTTGCTGACAACGATATTATTGCCATGGCAGCTATCAGAGCCTTTAAGGAAACCGGTTATAACGTACCAGAGGATATTTCTGTTATCGGTTTTGATGATATGCCTCTTTGTGAATATATGGATCCTCCGCTATCCACAGTACTTGTACAAAAAGACCGGCTAGGAGCCTTAGCGGTAGAACGTTTACTTTATTTAATTGATCATGAAGTGAATGATTATGTAAAAATAGAACTATCGACTGCACTGACAGTAAGAAAAAGTGTAAAAAACCAAAACTTGTAAGGTATCTGATAAATTATATCATTACAATTCTTGTTATTGTTGCTTTTGCAACAAATAAAATTGAGACACTATGTTATACTACAAATGTGCCGACCTATAGACACAAGCTAACAGCACACTATGATATCAACAAACCTTTACTTATGTTATAACTTTTGAAAGGATGCTTACTATGTCTCAATATTTTGAAATTACAGATACTATATATGATATTACAGAAAAATATCCGGAAACCATTGAATTATTTATAGCGAATGGCTTTGATAATCTTAGCAATCCGGTAATGCGACAGACCCTTGGTAAAACCATCACCCTTGACATGGCTTTATCCATGCGTAAAATAAATCAAGAAATTTTCGTGCAAAAGCTTAAGGAGGCCATTGAGCAGATCCTTCCTGATTTGTCCACCGGACTTTATGCCATGAAGGAGGAAAATGGCGGTGATATTCGTATTGAAGGGGTATTGCCCTGCCCCATAAGACTTCCTCTTTTGGAGAAATTTGAAGACTTTGCAGCCTCCCAAAAAGATAGTCTTGATTATAAGGTAGATTATAATTTAAAGTCTGCTAACCTGGGACTAGATGATGTGAAAGAAAGAGTAGTTGCCGCAGACGGTAATGGAGATGCCCTGTCAGACTTGTACTTATCAGCTGGTTTTGACTTATTTTTTGATAAAAGTTTAATGGGACGTTATAGGGATGCCGGAGTCTTTGAAGATATTTCAGGAATCGAACAGGTGAATACAGACTTTGATAATGACCACATTTCATTAAAGGACCCAAAAAAGCAATATGCTATTATCGGTGTTGTACCGGCAATTTTTATGGTAAATACTGCTGTCTTGGGCGATCGTCCTTTTCCTGAAAGCTGGGAAGATTTAATGAATCCTGCATTTGAAAACAGCATAAGTCTGCCGATGAAAGATTTGGATATGTTTAATGCATTTTTACTCCATATTCATCGCTATTATGGAAATGAAGGCATAGAAAAAATGGGGCGCTCTCTTTTACACAACATGCATCCTGCACAGATGGTCAAATCCCATATACAAAAAGGTGGTAACACAGTTCCCACTGTTACCGTAACACCTTACTTCTTTGCAAGTATGGTTGATAAAAAAAGCCCTCTGCGTCCGGTATGGCCAAAAGACGGTGCAATTATCAGTCCTATTTTTCTTCTTGCCAAGAAACAAAATAAGGACAAAATAAAACCTTTTGTTGATTTTCTCTATTCAAAGGAAATAGGTGAAATTTTATCTTCTAACGGTAAATTCCCTTCTACAAATCCTCTCGTAGACAATCATTTAAGTCCAGACCAAAAATTTATGTGGTTAGGGTGGGATTATATTTATAACAACGATATTGGTAAGCTGATTACGGATACGGAACGCCTGTTTTATGGCGCATCGGGGAAGGAGTCTGTATGAATCTGATTATCTTTTCCGGACCTCCTTCCTCCGGCAAGACATCTGTAATTTTAAAAACGATTGCCGCTTTTAAGAACAGAAATATTAAAGTAGGTGTCGTTAAGTTTGACTGCCTGTATACGGATGACGATATAGCATATGAAAAAGCAGGTATTCCGGTAAAAAAAGGCCTCTCGGGTGCTCTTTGCCCTGACCACTTCTTTGCTTCCAATATAGAAGAGGTTGTTAATTGGGGTAACCAGGAAAAACTGGATTTATTAATAACGGAGTCAGCAGGACTTTGTAATCGTTGTTCACCCTATTTAAAAGAAATGAAAGGTGTTTGCGTTATTGATAACCTTTCCGGAATTAATACACCTAAAAAAATCGGCCCTATGTTAAAATCCGCAGACTATGTAGTTATCACCAAGGGTGATATAGTCTCCCAGGCAGAACGTGAGGTCTTTGCATCCTGTGTAAGCTCTGTAAATCCCAGAGCTGTCATTATGCATGTAAATGGACTGACGGGACAGGGTGCCTATGAATTGGGAAGCCTGTTGTATGATGAAAATCAGGATATACAGTCCGTACAGGGCATGCAGCTTCGTTTCCCCATGCCTTCCGCTCTTTGTTCCTATTGTCTTGGGGAGACAAGAATTGGCGAAGCCTATCAAATGGGAAATATTAAGAAAATAGATTTAAAGGTGGATAAACCATGACAAACTGGAGTATAGAAAAACTATTGAAAGAATATCCCTTTACGGCAACCTACTTCGAGCAAAATAAACTGGATATTGCCGGATATGAGGAGAAAACCTTTGAGGCGTTTTTGGAACATTTTACCATAGAAGAACTGGAAGACCAGGCAATTGACAAAGAAAAGCTGTTAGCAGACCTTCCACTCTTTATAAAGCAGATGCTCGCCTTTCTTGGGATTGAAAAGGATAATCAGGTCTATTCTCTGACCATTCTGCCGGGTCATGATAAATCCGGTAATACAGAAGGCTTTAAAGAATTTACAGTGAATACCTCAGAGATTGTTTCCATTGTAGGACCTACCGGTTCCGGCAAGAGCCGCCTGTTAGCTGATATTGAATGGACAGCTAAAGGAGATACTCCTACCGGCCGCAGTATTCTAATCAATGGAAACATACCGGATAATAAATGGCGTTTTTCCTCAAACAACAAGCTGGTTGCACAGCTGTCTCAGAACATGAATTTTGTAATGGATTTAAGTGTAGCGGAATTTTTGAAAATGCATGCAGTAAGCCGTCTCGTGGAAAATCCGGAAGCTGTTATTCAGCGGATTATTGAGGCCGCAAATAATCTTGCAGGCGAAAAGTTTAATCTAGATACTCCTGTAACCAGCTTAAGCGGCGGACAATCCCGTGCTTTGATGATTGCAGATACTGCCATATTAAGTTCTTCTCCTATAGTGCTGATTGATGAGATTGAAAATGCAGGAATTGACCGTAAAAAAGCCCTTGAGCTTTTGGTCTCAGAGGATAAAATCGTCTTAATGGCTACCCACGATCCGCTTTTAGCTCTTATGGCTAACAAACGAATTATAATCAAAAATGGCGGTATACACAAAGTGATTTTTACGAGTGACGAAGAAAAGACCTTGTTAGAAGAGCTTGAAAAAGTCGATGCATTGATTCAAAATACAAGGCAGGAGCTCCGTAAAGGAAATACGCTGTCATTAAAAAATCTGGAACAATAGTATTCCTGATAGTTTCTAATAATCCATTTACAAATGAATGAATCTATTATAAATCAAGCTATATTTCAGAAAGACCCTAAGGGATTCTTTCCATACCGTTTAACAACAAGCCAGTTCTATATGCAATCATCCATGAGAAATTACATATAGAACTGGCAGTGTTTTGTTTATCCAGGGCATTATAGGAAAAACGATTCATTTACAGTTGAAAATACTCCCGCAAAACACCATAATGCACCACATCCTGGAAAACCCCTTTGATTTTTACCTGTTTTGGCGATACTCCCTCTTTAATCATGCCACACTTTTCCATCACCTTACCAGAACCCTCATTACCGGAAAAATGAGTAGCTTCTACACGATTAAGCGCAAGAACTTTAAAACAATAGGTAAGCATCGCACCTAACGCTTCTGTCATATAACCCTGCCCCCAATAAGTTCGGTTTAAAACATATCCGAAACTAGCTTTATCATGAAGTACCTCCAAACGTATATCAATACAGCCTATGCAAAGGTCAGAATCCTTTAAAGCCAGGGCATAAACAAGTGGCTTAGAATAATACTGTGTGATTGCTCGTTTGGCTCCGTCAATATCCTTTATACCTTCCCAAATAAGATATTTTAAAGTCCTAGGGTCACTGCCATAAGCGAATACAGCTTCTTCATCACCTAATGTAAATGTTCTTAGAAAAAGTCGTTTCGTTTCTAGGCGTTGTTTTTGCTCTATAATCTCTCTGTAATTATCTACCATATAATGACTCATACCCTTTCTAATACCTGCGAGTTTTAGACTACAGGTATACTTCCATGTGAAATCGCTCTTTCTATTGCATGGATACCTACTGTTGATTATTTCCATTTTACTACCATTGTCTGAGCTTTTGCAATTACTTTCTTCAATTTGATTTAAGAAAAACTAAACCATTAATATAAAAGCCTTATGACTTTAATAATACACAGTTAAGTCATAAGGCTATTGGTTATAATCATTATGATAATTCAAACATTCCAGTATATAGCTGATAATATTTTCCTTGCTGTTTTATTAGCTGGTTGTGATTACCGCGTTCGATAATTCGTCCATTTTCCAATACCATGATGGCATGGGAATTGCGGACGGTTGACAAACGGTGGGCAATAACAAAAACAGTTCTTCCTTCCATCAAACGGTCCATTCCTTTTTCAATTAAGGCTTCTGTTCTAGTATCGATAGAGGAAGTTGCCTCATCTAGTATCAGTACCGGTGGGTCTGCGACGGCTGCTCTGGCTATGGTAATTAACTGCCTTTGTCCCTGGGATAAATTAGCGCCATCCGCTGTAAGCAGTGTCTGATAGCCCTGTGGAAGATGTTTTATAAAGGAATGGGCATTGGCAAGCTTTGCTGCTGCTATCACCTCATCATCCGTTGCATCCAACTTTCCATAGCGGATGTTATCCATTACGGTTCCCGTAAATAAATGAGAATCTTGTAGTACCATAGAAAGAGAACGTCTCAAATCATCCTTCTTAATTTTATTAATATTAATTCCGTCATATCGTATCTTACCATCCGGCACATCATAAAAACGGTTGATCAGATTTGTAATGGTTGTTTTACCTGCACCAGTAGAGCCGACAAAAGCTATCTTTTGCCCTACTTTAGCATAAAGGCTTATACCATTTAAAACCGTCTTATTTTCTTCATAACCAAAGACCACATTATCAAATTCAACTTCACCTTTAACCTGGGTATAGGTGATGGTGTTATCGCTCTTATGTGGATGTTTCCACGCCCATATTCCGGTTCTTTCCTCTGTCTCCACAAGCTTCCCAGTAGCGTCAAATCGTGCATTCACCATAGTAACGTATCCTTCATCTACCTCCGGCTCTTCATCAATCATCTGAAAGATTCGCTCTGCACCGGCAAGAGCAGTCAAGACAGAATTTAATTGTTGGGATATCTGGGTAATTGGTTGTGAAAAACTTCTGGTATATTGCATAAATGCTACAACTGTACCAATAGAGAGTACCCCTGATACCGATAATATTCCTCCAAAAATGGCAGTTATGGCATAGAGCAAGTGAGATAAATTACCCATAATCGGAAACAGAACACTTGCAAAAGTATTGGCATTGGTTGCCGCTTCGCATAACTGGCTGTTTAACTTATCAAACTCTTCTTTTGCTGCGTCTTCATGACAGAAAACTTTAACTACCTTCTGCCCTTCAAACATTTCTTCAATATAGCCATTTACTTTTCCTAAATGAATCTGCTGCTCTTTAAAATAAGCACCGCTTTTTCCACCAAGTTTTTTTATAATATTTAGCATAATAAACAGCATAATAACAACTAGAATGGTTAGCTGCCAGCTAAAAAGTATCATCATGATAAATACACTGGATACTGTAATGACAGAGGATATAAAATTGGCTACACTATTGCTTAACATTTCTCTGATAGTATCCGTATCATTTGTATAGCGGCTCATTAAGTCACCGTGCGTATGGGTATCAAAATATTTTATAGGAAAGGACTCCATCTTACGAAATAAGTCCATTCGAATTTTATATAGAGTTCTAGTTGATACATTCAGCATTAGTCTGCTGTACAAATAGGTTGAACATGCCCCCATAACATAGATAGCGCCCATAAGAATGAGAACTTCTATAAATCCCTTAAAAAGCATACTGTCGTACTCTTTTGCTAAAGGAGTCAGATATCCATCAACAACTTTTCTTAAAAAGGAGGTTCCGGCAACCTGTGCTCCGGCACTTAACATAATAGTAAACAATATCAGAATTAACTGGACTTTATACTCCTGCATATAACTAAATATTCTACTTAAAGTTTTTTTTACATTCTGAGGTTTCGCCCCAGGTCGTTTTCCGCCCATTGGTCCTGCCATGACTTACGCCCCTTTCTGTTGGGATTCATATACTTCCCTATAAATATCATTGTTTTGCATTAATTCATCCGGCGTTGCAAAGGCGTTAATCTTACCATCATCCAATACCAGTACTTTATCTGCATCACTAACAGAAGAAATCCTTTGTGCAATGATAATAGTCGTGGTATCCTTAAGCTTTTCACGAAAAGCCTGCCTGATTTTCTGGTCGGTGGCCGTATCTACTGCGCTGGTGGAATCATCCAGTATAATTATCTTTGGCTGTTTCAATAAAGCCCTGGCAATACATAGTCTTTGCTTTTGTCCACCGGACACATTGACACCCCCCTGACCTAAATCCGTATCATACCCATCCGGGAAGGACATAATAAAATCATGTGCCTGCGCCGCCTTACAGGCTTCTATTACTTCCTCCTCTGTAGCGTCTTCCTTACCCCATTTTAAATTATCACGAATGGTTCCTGAGAACAGGACATTCTTTTGCAATACCATTGCAACTTCATTCCGAAGTGTTTCTAAAGAGTATTGCTTTACATTCTCTCCTCCTACAAGTACCTCTCCTTCCAGCACATCATAAAGTCTTGGAATGAGTTGAACAAGGGTTGTCTTTGAAGACCCGGTTCCTCCAATTATTCCTATGGTTTCCCCGGATTGAATCTTAAAGTTAACGTCTGCTAACGTCAAGTTCTCTTTATCCCTGGCATAACTAAAGCCTACCTGTCTAAATTCAATCGATCCGTCTTTTACTTGAAGGTTCTTTTCAGTTGCACTGTCTTTAATATCAATGTCTTCATCAAGTACTTCTATAATACGAAGCACAGAAGCACGGGAAACAATTATCATGATAAATATCATGGAAAGCATCATAAGTGACATTAATATCTGACTGATATAGTTAATGAAGCTGGATAATTGACCGATTTCAAAACTTCCGTCCATTACCATATTGCCACCAAACCACAAAATCGCAACCATACATATATACATACAAAACTGCATCACCGGACCGTTGAGGATGATAATCTTCTCTGCAAATAACTGTGCTTTACGTAGTGCATCCGCAGACTCTTCAAACTTTTTGATTTCCTGCTTTTCCCTTACGAAAGCTTTCACAACACGGATTCCTACCAGGTTTTCCTGAACATCGGAGTTCAACTTATCATATAGACCGAGCATCGCCACCACCCTTGGATGCGCCTTGCTTATAATTAACCCCAGTGCAATTGCCAGAATCGGAATTACAACTAAAAACACAGAGGATAGCTTCACATTAATTGTTATCGCCATTACAGTTGCACCTATTAACATAATTGGTGCTCTTGCAGCCATACGAATAAGCATCATAAAAGCATTTTGGGTGTTTGTTATGTCCGTAGTAAGTCTTGTAACAAGAGATGGTGTGGAAAATTTATCTACATTTGCAAAAGAAAAATCCTGCACTTTATCAAAAAGTTTTTTTCGAAGATTCTTTGCAAATCCCATACCAGCCATTGATCCGAATTTAGCACCTAAAGCACCAAACATCATGGAAATCATGGCCATAACTACCATTAAGCCTCCCATTTTGGCAATGTAACTTACCCCGCCGTCCCCTAAGATACCTTTATCTATCATACTTGCCATAACAAAGGGGATAAGTATTTCCATAAGTACTTCACCAATCATAACAAAAGGCGTAAGAATAGCGTATTTCTTATATTCTCCAATATTAGACACTAATTTTTTAATCATTTTTATACCCGTTGCATATTGCAGACTTGTCTGCAGTACTGCCACAATATAATTATATTTCTACAATCTAGTGACAGAATCTAATTGCGGCATCCTTTCTTTCGTTTATTTTCCTTTCATTTTTATACTATATAGGCCGTAACGAACCAGTCTTTGAATGGGATGAAAACGTTCAAAGACCAAAGCAGGCCAATCTATAGGATAATCAGAAGAAGCCTATGTATTAACACATATATTCTTCTACATTCTTAAGACTTCGTTTTAATAAATCCTTAAAAGTTCGTTTTTCATCCTCTGACATTCCCTGCACAATAATATTCTCAAGCTGTATAATATAATCCACTAAACTGATTGAAAGTTCCTTTCCCTTTTCAGTCAGAAGCACTTTTTTAACTCTGGCATCTAAGGCATCACCAATTCTGGTAATCAATCCGTTTCTCTCCATATTTTGAAGAATATTCGTAACACTGGAACGCTTAATTTCAAAATGCTGCTCAATATCTTTTTGATAAGCAGGGCTTTCTGAATAATAAAGGGTCAGAAACCGTAATATCTTTACCTGTTCCAAAGTGATGCCATGCTTCACCAGATTTTCATCTGAAAGATATTTAATGTTCTTACCCAGTTTTTTGATAAAGATTCCATAATCATCGGGATGCTTCGGTTTTTCACATTCCTTCATGCTCTCTCCTTTTGTAAAATAATTGTTAGATATCTAACAATTATTTTATTAAAAAATTATATATTTGTCAATCGTAAAATCTACAGCCTTAAAAATGTAAAAAACTCTTGACATTTTAACGATTAAGTAGTATTCTAAAAATGTAAAAAACATTTGACATTACGGAGGTGCCTATATGAGAAAAATGGATGAAATGGAATTAATTATAAACCAGAAAGGAATTAAATGGAGTTGGTTCTTTATAGTATTCTCCCTCGTTTTATGGGGTGGATATAACTATGTTAAAAGCCAAGAAACATCGCTTCCTTTAATCCTGTTCGGTCTACAGTTTCTGGTTTACTTTTTTGTTACAAGCATTGAGAAGATAAAGGTTGACGATAACAGCGGAAAAAAACAGATACTACTTACATTAGGATTACTATTTTTATTCCTTGTATTTGGTGCAATCCTCTACGTTACGAATGGTCATTGAGTATTATGAAGAATTGCATAAGAAAACTACGTAAAGAAAAAAAATATAGGCAGGAAGATTTAGCTGCGGCGTTAGGTGTCACACGACAAACAATAAATGCGATTGAAAATGACAAATATGATCCCACGCTGCTATTGGCCTTTAAGCTGGCAAGCATACTCGAAACAACGGTGGATGAGCTTTTTGAACCTGACCCAACAACACTAAAATAAAATCTGCAAAGAATCATTGTCCCAAGCATACACTCCATTTTATTTAACAAAGTATACTATCGGTCAATATATGAATAAAGTTCAGGATATAGGTTCAAAATGTAACCTTATCCTGAACTTTATTCATAAAATATCACCGCACAGAGACAACTACTCTCCTTTAGCCCCTTTAAATATCCTGATAAATCGACTAACACTTCCAATTAGACAGAAGAGATAACCCATACCTAAATCAGACAGATAGGATCTCTTTACTTCGCTGTCTTCAAGGAATAAAGACAATGCCTTAAAGGAATCTAAAAAGCTTAAATCATATTCTTTATGAAAATATTTATATACTTCGATGGTGTAGGTAAGTCTGTTCGCTACATATATCATAACTACTACTATAATAAAACTAAGTATAACCCCTACTTTATCCAGTTTACCGCCAAACTTTTCATAACCCCAAAGAGCACAAATAGTCATTACAATACCTGATATACTAGCAATATAACCCAGCTGATAAATAACTATCCAAATAGCTACCCCTGCCAGAGAACAAATTGCTGCTCCAAGCAGACCTAACAAGATATTGCCTTTTATTTTCTCTGCGGCTTGCCCCATACCCAGGGTGTTGTCCCAGCCTTCTGCATCCGATACTTTATAGCCGGATGTTTCTTCTAATCCACTTTCTTCATAGGTTTCTTTTCCATCGAAACTCATAATTGTTCCTCCTTTGTATGTATACGCATGTTGTGGTTCTTCTTATTATTACACATGGATTCCCATTGATGAATAGGTCTATATCCCTATTTTATAAGGTATTTACAGACATATCTTAAATAATATGGAAATAAGGAAGCCCCAGACTCTACCTGAAAGCTTCCTTTATATGCTTTAAATCTATTCTAGAGCATGTAACCTTGTTTTCGTAACATATCCAGGTTTGCCTGTAATATATGGTAACTATCCCACTATCTTTTTACGCAATGCATGAATTTCTGTGTCCGTGAATCCAAGGGTTCTAAAATAATCTTCTGCTGATATATAATGTTCTTTTAAATAATTTAGTGCTTTTCTCATGTTTTCCGGAGGAGATTCCATTACATACCCCGGAACGGTAAGACCCATGGACTCTAATTGCGCTACCTGAAGAGGGAAGATATCCTTCATATACTCCTGGGTTATAGCATAATCCTGTATTATGGTTTCCTCATCAACCCCCGCCAGCTTAAGTAAAAGCATGGCAGTCATTCCTGTACGGTCTTTTCCACCGGAACAATGAAATAAAACACACGTATCAGGACAATCAAGCATTGCTTTAAAGACCTTATAAAAACTTTCCTTACTGTCATCTAACAACCAGCAGTATAGTTCCCACATACTTGGCGGAAATTCATCCGAATAACGATTTGCTCTAACATGGTCCTGTATAGGGACATGTATATATTTTATATCTGCATAAAGAAGCGGCAGTTTGTCCGGTTCTCTTTTACTTTCTACTTCGGAACGTAAATCAACAATACAGCGTACACCATGGTCATACAGCAGCCTGCTGTCCTCCTCCGTAAGATTATGGAGAGCATCTCCACGTAAGAAGGCATGATGTTTTGTGACAGCTCCTGTTTCCGTGGTATATCCTCCTAAGTCACGTATATTCTTTGCACCATTAAGGGGCAGTGGCCTGGCAATTATTTGCATAGATAAACTCCTTTTTTATAAAATAGACCGTGGGAACTTAATATAATGTCCCCGAGCTTTAAGTTACCCTCTTGTCAGCTTCACACGGATTTTTGTGGAAATAACTTCAATTATTAAAACCAATAGAATTAAACCGGTTAAAATCGCTCCTACTTCATTCCAGCGGTAAGAATTCATGGCAAAGATAAGAGGGGCTCCGATACCACCTGCTGCAACTAAACCTAATACTGCCGCATCTCTAAGATTCATATCAAAACGATATAAGGCAATGGATAAGAAATTAGGAATCAACTGAGGCAGTATACCATATCTGATTTTTTGAAACGTATTTAACCCTGCTGCATCTAAGGATTCTAGTATTCTCATATCCAAATCCTCCAGCGTCTCAATATACATCTTTGAGAGCATACCAATAGAGCACACCGAAATTGTCAGTAAGCCGGCAAAAGGCCCGGGCCCTGTAACCCTGATAAACATAAGCCCATATACAAAAGCCGGTATGGTTCTCACAGCCATAATAATAAAACGGCCTATCAGGGCAATGGGTGCGGGTACAATATTAAAAGCTGACAGAAATGAAAAAGGAATAGCCAATATTGCACCTACTATGGTTCCTAAAAATGCAATACATATTGTTTCAAATAAAAGGTATGCTACTCCTGCTTTGGTAAAATTAAAAAGTAGTTTTGTATCTGGATGCAGGATTCCTTTCAGGATATTTTTAGCAACCTGGATACCATTTTGTTTTACCCCGTTTAACTCAAGCATTGACCCTGACCAAACCAACAGCATGATTACTATCAATACTGTTACCAGCTGTAACAGCCATTTTTTGGGTCTTTGCTCATATTGTTGTCGTATATATGATTCCATGCTATTCCTCCTTAAGAAAGCTTACTTCGGATAAAATGACTGATGCCTTCAATAAGTAGTACAGTAACAAAAAGCATGAGAAGTATCATTCCTACGTTGTCATACTCGCGCCAACCTATCTTCTCTTGCAGTATCAGTCCAAGACCTCCTGCCCCTACATATCCAAGGATAGAAGCATATCTTACATTTCCTTCAAAGCAAAACAGGCAGTTCGACAGGTATCCCGGCATAATCTGGGGACAGATAGCACTTAAAAATGCTCTAAAACGTCCTGCTCCCATTGCCTCCATTGCTTCAAAAGCTCCCATATCCACTGTTTCAATCTGTTCATATAATAATTTACCTACATAGGCAAACGTAAATACTGCGATTGCTATAGTACCTGCCAGAGTTCCAAACCCGAAAGCATAGGTTGCAATTAACGCTGTAACCAAAGTCGGTAAGGTTCTTACAATACTTATAAATAACCGGATAGCCGAAATAATAATCTTGTTTTTCACAATATTGGTAGATGCTCCGATTGCAAAAGGTATGGCTAACATAGATCCAACTACAGAGCCTAATAAGGACATTTTTACCGTATCCAGCAAGGGTTTCCACACTCTTGGCATATAGGTGAATTTTGGAGGAATCATCATCTTTAATATATCAAAAAACTTATTTCCATTTTCAGCCAGTGTATGAAAGTTAAAACCTGTTACCTTTACTGACAGCAATAAAAAGATGGAAAATAACAGAAAAGCAGGTACTGCATAGGAACGGGGCTTTACTATAGTCTTTCCATTGGAGAGTTTAAATTGCTTCATAGGTTCACTCCCGTCTGTGTTCGTATTTGTTTGTTCCATAGGCAGAGACAAACGCTATTCAGTCTTATCAACTGATACACCTTCTTACTTTTTTTTACTTTCAAACTGCTTCCTCCAGCTTGCCGCCATATATTTCATCCAGTACATCCTTTGTTACACTTTCGGCACTGCCGTCATATACAATCTTACCGCCGGAGATTCCAATTACACGGTCAGCATATTGGAGTGCTAAGTCTACGTGGTGTATGTTGATAAGCACTGATATTTTTAGTTCTTGATTTATTCTTTTAAAATCCTGCATAACCTGTTTGGCCGTTACGGGATCTAAGGATGCTACCGGTTCATCTGCCAGAATAATTCCAGGATTCTGTGCCAGGGTTCTTGCTAAGGCAACCCTTTGCTGCTGTCCTCCTGACAACTGGTCCACCCGGGTATAGGCCTTATCCAGTATGCCTACCTTGTCCAACGCCTCCAATGCCTCCAGACAGTCTTTTTCCGGAAATATCCCAAATATAACCCTCCACAACGGAAGTTCCGGCACTTTTGCTGCCAATACATTTTTTATGACGGTCGTACGGGTAACTAAATTAAAGGATTGGAATATCATCCCGATGTTTCTTCTAAATTTTTGCAAGGCTTTCCCTCTTAGGGAATTCACCTCTACTCCGTCTACTGTCAATTTTCCTGCCGTAATATCATGCATTCGGTTAATGGTACGGATAAGTGTAGACTTTCCTGCACCGGAAAGCCCGATTATCGCAACGAATTCTCCCTGTTCGATCGAAAGGGATACATCTTTTAGTGCCTTATAACCATTGGCATAGGTTTTATCAACATGTTCAAATACTATCATTTTAAACCTCCGTTTATGAACAACATGAAACAGGGTGCTGCAAAGTATTTTCCGGTTATATTGGGGTATTTGCAGCACCAGGTTTATAAAAAAGCTTACATAGCCCTTGGGGCTTTGAACATTAATTACCTGAATTTAATTCCTGAATTAACTTCTGGGCAGCACGTTCATTATCATAATCAGTTGGGCTGGCAACTTGATAACCTTCGTGACTGTAGATAGAGATTACTTGTTTTCCTTCTTCTGTATTCGCAATGTTAATGAATGCATTTTGAATGGCTGCTTTTAAACTATCATCCATATTCTTGGAATTATTACTTACGCTTACAGTATCGTTATAGATAGGAGCAGTAACACCGATAACTGCTGTTTCTTCCCAGATAGAACCAGTTCTTGCATATTCACTATTCCATTTTTCTACATAATCACGGCGTGCATCTGCATAAGTAAGAAGAACATCAATTTCTCCGGTAGCAAGACGTGCAAAGGCACTACCGTAGGAATCAGACTGAACCGCGCTTGGCAGGTCTGTAATATTTTTGCCGAAATGTTCCTGTAACCATAGAGAAGGATAGATATATCCGGCAGGGGAAGAAGAAGACATTACGCTAAAACTTGCGCCTGCTAAGTCCTCCCAAGTCAGTTCTTCACCGCTATTTACCTTAGCTGCTAATGCCTGTCCTTTTTCAGAAGGGCCTGCTATGATTAGGGAACGGTATGAATTAGCCTGTTTGTCAGTACCTTCGGTGGCTGTTTTGTCATTCCAGTCTTTTGCATTATCAAAGTCTTTGCTTAGTCCTGCACGGGTCGCTGTAAGTACAACTTCTGCACCATCATCATATAGTACGTATGTTCCCCCAGGAATCAGACCAATATCAGCAGTACCTGCAGAAAGTGCCTCTCCAACCGCTTCATAGCTGGTTCCGACCGTAATTACAACTTCTCCTACTTCATAGCCTTCTTTTGCCAGTTCCTCTTTTAAAAGTCCCTTTAAAGGTTCTGTGGCAGTAACTATTTCATCCGGCTCTCTAGACGGTACGAAGTATACATTTAATTTATCAATACTTACTTTTTCTGCCTCTTGTCCCTCAGCTTCTGTCTGGCTTGCTTTCGGTGTTCCGGTTGCTTCTGCATTAGTTTTGGTCTCTTTGGTGTTAGAAGAACATGCTGTCATCCCCACAACCATCATACCGGCTAAAAATATAGCTCCCAGCCTTTTTACGATACTACTTTTTTTCATTTTTTGATTCCTCTCTTTCATTTACTGAATAATTGTGATAGTTTATCTGAAGTAAAGCTGGCAATCACATCAATTGCTGGTATTACCTGCCTGACTTGCGCGGATAGGATGCCGTCACTAAGCGTAACGAGATTATAAGCTGCTTGATTCTCAAATTGTAATACATCATCTATGGTTGTCATGGAAAAAGCAATAGAATCCGATGTGAAATAGGGTTTACCTGCAAACTGTGACAGGTAATTGTGATGGGTATGTCCACAAAAAATACCAAGAATATCACTGTTTTTAATAATTTCACACAATTCTTTATCGAAAGCTGCACATTCTAGTCCCTCCTGATTGGGTATCAGTGGATGGTGCAGCGCAAGAAGTGTACCTAATTTTGATGGCTTAGAAAGTATTTCTTTCAGCCAATGAAGTTGTTGATTATGAATGATTCCGTTAATACAATAGCCGGAATCAAGGGTTATAATACGCAACCCCTTTATATTGTAAACGGCATCTATCGTAGATGTTTCAGCTAATGTATATGTTTCAGCTAGGGTAGATGCTTGTGTTGAAAATACTGCTTGATATGCTTTTCTTTTATCATGATTTCCGGGTAATAGAATGTATGGAATATCACCTAATTGATCCTCTAACAGCCTTGCCAGAGCCTGATAATCAGAACGCTCTCCTTCATGGGTCAAATCACCGGTAATTAATACAAAATCAAGCCCCTGCTTCTTTTCTTCCTGAATACACTTGATAATATTTACTTCCGGATGTTGTTTAGCAGAGATTAGTGCTTCAAAACCGCTGTTCTTGTATTCTTTTCTATAATGTATATCAGACATATGTATAAAACGAATTGTATTCATAATAGCTCCCATCTGTGTACTTAGTTTACGAAATTAAGGGGGTTGAATCGCTTTTATCAACCTAGCTCCCATGCCACATCTGTATGCAGATGCGGCACGGCCATAAATCAGGGTGTGAAATAGTTTTTAAGTGCTCTCTCCTACAGAAAGTCTAGTAGGTATAATAATTTTCATTGTCTGGCTGCGCCTGTTTAGAATTCTTTCAATGAGTAATTCAATGGCTGTCTGCCACACAAAATCAGGATACATTTTTATACAGGTATACGTAGGATGATTGGGTTTTAATGTTTCGATATCATTATAGATCACAATCCCCAAATCTTCCGGTATACTAAGCCCTGCTTCATTCAAGGCTAATAGTGCTCCTTCTGCTACTGCATCATTCCCAAGTAATAATGCATCCGGAAGGTTTCCTGAATCTAAAATCTGTTTTGTAAGGTTATACCCGCTTTCAGAAGATAAATCTCCTACCAGAATATTGTCTGGCTGATAGCAGTTAAATTGTTTTAAATAATGCGTCAAAGCTTCCAGTCTGTGATAACCGATTCGAACATTCGTATTCTCATAAACCCCACCAATATATCCGACGGCTTTATACTCTTTTTCCTTTACCAGATAATTCACTAACTGCTCCATTCCCAGATTAAAATCTATTAAAATCTGGTCATGCTGGTAACCTTCCCGCTCTGAATTTACAAAAACAATATGGTAAGATAAACTATGTAAAAAGTCCAGCTCTTCTAAAGTAAAAGCACCAAAGGCGATAATTCCATCTACTTTACCTTCATAATGGCTGGTAAGACGAACAAAATTAACATCAATCTCCTGGGTAATAGTCTGAGCCATGTAACCTAAGGTTGCCAATCGGAAATTTGACCACCCTTCTTGAATAATCTTCCAGTCCGCTACGCCGATAACTGCGCTTTTTTTGGTATTCGCTTTCCTTTGCTTTGGCGGAACATAACCCAAATGATGTGCAATCTCAAGTATTAGACGTCTGGTGTCTTGACTGACTGCCATCGTATCATCCAGATTTAAGACTCTGGATACTGTAGCCATTGACACATTTGCCTTCTGGGCTATCTCTTTAATCGTTGCCATATGTAACATACCTCCCGTTTCTGAAAATTACTATAACATAACTTTTTTTAAAGTTCCACAATTTTTAGTAAAGTTTTAGTAAAACTTTTTAAATAAAAAAAATCCGTCCTGAAACTTAATATAACAATGATTTCAGGACGAGACTTCTTAACTCTACGGTTTTTATCTTAATACGGTAATGATTTCTACTAAAACTTTACTTGTATTATCTAATTTTTATTTCACATATTCCAATGCTGAGGCTGCCGCAACACGTCCAAATACTACAATATCTGCTACTGCATTACCTCCAATACGATTTGCTCCGTGAACACCTCCGGTTATTTCGCCAGCAGCAAATAAGCCTGCAATTGGAGTCCCGGTTGTAGCTATTACTTCTGCATTTGTGTTGATTTCAACCCCACCCATGGTATGATGTACACCAGGTGCCACTTTTATCGCATAAAATGGTCCTTGTGTAATATTATTATCCATTCCTGTATTTCTTCCAAATTCTTTGTCGTCTTTTGCCGCTACTGCATTATTCCAGGTATCTAATGTATTAGCTAGTGTTGTAGCATCAACACCAATCTGATTTGCTAATTCTTCGATAGTAGCACCCTGTACAGTAATATTATTTTCCACATATTTTTCAATTGCACTTAAATTATCGCGCAATAGTTGGTCAAAGATAATATAGGAATAGCTTCCTTCCTGTTTTACAATAGCATCCGAAACCACATCTCTGGTTAACAATTCATCTGTAAATCTTTTTCCTTCCTGATTTACTAATATTGCACCGCCGCCACGGACGGATTCTGTTATCATGATGCTTGTTGTCTGTTCTACCGTCGGATGTGTCTGAATCTGTTCAATGTCCACCAAATTTGCCCCAATAGCTTCCGCCATTACGATACCGTCTCCGGTAGCACCTGGAGTATTCGTTGTAACATATCCCTTTAACTCTGGTTTATATTTTGTGTAAAGTTCTTCATTGGCTCCAAAGCCACCAGTGGCAAGTATTACAGCCTTTGCATGAATTGTATAATTTACTTCTTTACCTTCTGCTTTTATTCCGGTAACTATATTATTTTCTGATGTAATTTCAGTTGCAGTTGTATTAAGCATCACCTGAATTCCTAAATCGTCCAGATTCTGATTAAACTTTTCTACTAAGTAAGCACCAACACCTGCGCCGCCTTCTGGTCTGTGAATACGTTTATTCGTTGCACCGCCGGAAAAAGAAACCTCAGGAAGCGGTGCTCCAATGGATGCTAACCAGTCAATTGCATCTGCTGAATTCTGAGCCATAACTGTAACTAATTCTTTATTGTTTACGTTATAGCCACCCGTCATGGTATCTTCAATAAATTGCTCTATCGTATCTTCTATTCCAAGCTCTGCCTGAACGGAAGTTTCGGCTGCATTCATACCACCGGTTGCTTTGATTGTATTTCCCCCAACCATTGGCATTTTTTCTACAATAATAACATTAACACCTGCTTTTTTGAGTTCAATTGCGGCAGTCATACCAGCTCCGCCGGCACCAATTACTACTACATCTACATCAAGAGTCTCTTCTTTTTTCTCAACTGCTTTCGTTTCTACAGCGGATAAAGTTGAAATATCAACTCCAGCACTTTCCAAAGCCTTAGTAACCGCTTCGATAACTGCATTACTGGTCACTGTCGCACTTGATACAGTGTCAACTTCAACTGTTTGTTTCTCCACCATAAGAGATGGAAGCGTTTCAATTGCAACAGAACCAATTCCCTCTGTTTCACTGTCACCTACAACTGTTATTTCATCCATCTTATCGGCTGATAATACAACGGTAGCTACAACATCACCGCCGAAACCTTTTGCCGTTCCTTCATATGTACCCGGTTTAAATTTCCCTTCGGATGCCCCCGCTTCCTCATTTGTCGATTGACCTTGCTCTGTTCCGGTTGTTTGCTCTTTTTTCCCACATGCGGAAAGAGAGAATACAAGTATCAGCACCAGAACCAACGAAAATAGTTTTTTCATAGTTAATGCTCTCCTTACTACTTTGATATTTTTTTATCACTCTAGTTTATACTACATGTCATATCTGCAAGTAGTTATGACACTGTCACATTATCTATTATAATAAAAAAATCTGGATAAAATCTGACTAATTTCTTAATATTAAGTCATAATTATTGTCGCTGTAGAGTTTATTTGCCGTTTCAACAATCTCCTTTACTGATACCGGTTTTATTACATACGCATCAATAATTCCTTTTTCTATATATGTCTCTAAGTCTTTTTCTAAGTAACCGGTCATTACAATTATTCTAATGTTAGGATTCAGCTTCTTAATTACTGTGGACAACTCTAGTCCGTTGATAATTGGCATGGAGTAATCTGTTAAAAGAATATCAATTTTCTCTGAGTTCTCCTTCAGATGTGCATATGCCTTAACTGGGTTGGTGTAACCTTCTGTTGTCCAATTTATTTTTTCCAATCCCCTAGCGATGGACTTTACAATTTCTTTCTTGTCATCAAGAATCATGACTCTCCGATTCCTTGCTATAATATACTCTTGTTTTGTTCCTTTACTGTTTTCCTGACCCTCACTAACGGCTACAATCGGAAAGGTAATCGTAAAGGTTGTCCCTTGCCCTAATTCACTTTCTACCGTTATCACTCCTTTCATTTTACTCACCAGTCTATGCACCACTGGCAAACCAAGTCCCGTCCCCTCACCCGGCATTTTTGTTGTAAAAAAGGGCTCGAATATATTACTTAGTACCTCTTCATCCATACCGCAGCCGGTATCCTTTATGATAAGAAGTGCTGTATCCTGTCTGTTTTCTAATACTATCTGTATTTCTCCTCCGGTATTTCTCATCGCTTGATAGGCATTGGTACAAAGATTTATAATTATTTGATTTAAAGTTCCCTGATTACCCAAAATCCGTACCGGTTTTGTACTGATAAACGGTACCAGACGAACCTCTTTGGGAATTAACTTCTCCGTCATTTTTAGGGTGCTTTTTATAGCCGCAGCCGCATCAAATACCAGCATTTTGGCTTCGATATTTTCAGTTCTCCCATAGTCTAGCAATTGTCTGGATAGTTCCGTACAACGTTTTGCAGCGGCGGCTATTTCCGAGACTGCCTCCTGCCTCTCACTTACGTTATTGATACCTTGAAGTAATAGTTCGCAGTAAATCAGAATCGGCGTCATAAGATTATTAAATTCATGGGCAATGGTACCGGTTAAAATTCCCATAGTTTGCAGCCTGTCATATTGCTGCACTTTTTCTTCCTGTTTTCTAAGTTGGTATACAGCTTCACTTAATTCCCGCTCATACATCCACTCTTTCTGCATATATCTGGAACTTTTCAATTCCTTCGTTACATAATATATTAAAGTACCAAAAAACAATACAAGAACTAAACCTACCAATAAAGTTATCCCAAGCGTACGATGCAGTATCCCAGCTATCTGGGCATATTCCATGATAACACTGACTACCCAATAATTCTCCACTACAGAAACAGGGGTGTATCCAATAATTTTTTTAACCTTTCCGGCCTCAACATTATCCCACCAATAAGAATTAACAATATCACTTCCCGATTTCCCGCCTATCTGATTTTCCACCAACTGATCCACCCCTTTCGGGTCCAGTTCAGGATGTAATTTTTTTCGGTCTTCTTTGGAATTTATTCCAATCTGGCTTTTCGTTCCGTGCATGAGAATAATTCCGTTTTGGTCTTTTACTGTGCAATATCCCTTATCACCTACTTGCACCGGATATAAAATCTTATCATATACTTTATTTAAATTGATACCTGCCTTAATAATACCTATAAATTCCTTTTCTATATACAGGGGTTTAATCAGGTAAAGTACAAAAAAACCTTCTGGCTGATATTCATAGTTACTACAAAAGGTATTATTGGAATTTTGTGATAACGTATCTAACAGTTCCTTTCCCTTCTCCGCAGTTATAAAACTAAGGTTATGTATGTATTCCTTTTCTTTCTGATAATATTGCTCCAAAATATCCTTCATTTGTGTTTTTAAGATTTCGCTATTCTCAATATTGAATACTATACTGTTAAAATACAAATCCATCCCATGACATTTTTCTATAAAAAAAGTTTGAAGACTCCTGGAAGCCGTCTCGGCATTTGTTATAATTTGCTCCTTTTGCTGGTTTATTATCTCGTTTTTATGGCTGTTAAAGGTCATAATAACAGATGCTGTTATTAATGTTACTCCAAGTATTGTTATGAATAAAATCTTCCATAGTTTACTGCCAGGTAAATCTTTTAACATTATTTATTCCTGCTTTCTATATATCTAGGGTGTCTGATAACTGCTTGTTCTGTTGTATGCGCTTTCATTTGTTTAGACAAGGTATGCCTCAAGCAGAGTACTTAAAACGACACAATGCGTTTTCAGATACACCTTAGTATAACATATATGTAGAACTATGTAAAAATAAGAGATGACAAACAGTTTGTCAGTGGCTATAATAAAATTAAGTATAAAATAATGTTATTATTCTGTCAGGCTTTTGACACTTGAATTCTATCAGATAGTATAAGGAGATTTTGATTTTATGGCAGGTGAACGTATTTTAATTGTTGATGATGAAAAAATTGTACAAAACGCAATCAAAGCAGCCTATAGAAGTGAGAATATGGAGGTTTCCGTAGCTTCTGGAGGCTTTGAAGCGATATCTCTCGTACAAAAATATACATATGATTTGATTTTACTGGATATTTTGATGCCAGATATGGATGGTTTTGAGGTAATCCGAACGATTCGTACTTCACAGATACATACTCCTATCATTCTTTTAAGTGGCAAAACAGAGGAATACAATAAGATACTTGGACTTGGACTTGGAGCAGATGATTATATAACGAAACCATTTAGCATCGCACTATTAATTTCAAAATCTAAGGCACTTATGCGAAGAAATAATACCTACTGCAATAAAACCATCCATGACATAAGTCTTGGCCCCTTTTCCTTCTGTCACTCTACTTTCAAGGTGTATAAAAATGACGTCGCAATTCCTATGACTGCCAAAGAGCTGACCCTTTTCAAATTCTTTTTGGAGAATCCAAAACAAGTTTTTACGAAGGAACAGCTTTACCAGAAAATATGGAATCACCACGTAATTGATGATAATACTATTATGGTTTACATAAAACGTATACGAAGCAAAATTGAGGATAACCCGAAACAACCCTATTATTTGAAAACAATCTGGGGAATCGGTTACCAGTTTGATTGTTAACAGGTAACCGATTCCTTTTAAAATTCATTCTTTAAACTTCTCGTAAATAATTAAATATTTTCTTCCTTAAAGAATTTTTGACTAAAACATGAGATTTACTAACATGGCCTCATGCAGCAGCAGTTGCAAAACATGAACAGCCAGCATAATTTTGAGCAGGAGTCCACTGAACCACCCGGTTCTCTTCCGTACCCCGTTCCCATAGTACTGTACCATTGCCCGCCGGAATTTAGCCTTGATAAGAACAACTGATATTCTGTATTTCTAGGCTCCATAGCAACAGCCTGTTTTGCATCATTTAAAGCATTGATATTATTACCAAGACCGGCATTGGCTATAGCACTATAGTAATACCATCTTGCTGACTTATCCGCCACATTTGATAGGGCATTTAAGGCCTCCCTATAATACCCGGATCTAATATAATTCATGGCAGCCTGCAATTCAAGAGGTTCACTGGAATGATTCTGACGATATCCCCCTCCATAAGAACCATAACCAAAGGGACCATATCCAAAAGGGTTATCCCCTTTACTACCGGTACCATAAGTTCCCTGGGAACCATAACCTGAACCGCCATTTTCTCTTTCCCTTATAATTTGGTCATAGGCCTGCTGTATCTCTTTAAATTTTTCTTCCGCCTTATCTTTGCTTGGATTATTCACATTGGCATCCGGATGATACATACGGCTTAACTTTCGGTATGCTTTCTTAATCTCATCGTTTGATGCACTCTGCGATACACCTAAAACCTTATATGGGTCTAACATTATTTTTCTCCTGCTTTCCTCTTTTTGAATGAACTATATCGAACTTAGTCCATACCCCGGCATATAAAATATTGCGTAGAATTTCTGCATTATATAAAATAGGCAGCCTTTCAAAGGCTCCTGAGCATTCCGCCATCATAAGTTTTAAAATACGTTGCATATCTGACTCTAGTTCTTCCTCTGCATCCATCGTATAATTGTCTTTCTTTTTCTGATTCAGATACAGTAGAAGTGGATTATAACTTTTCTTTTTATCATCCTTTTCCATATCTTCATAAGCATCCATTAAATAGATGAATTTACCTAAGAAAAATCCTATCTTTCTTAAGGTATCCGCCCACTCATCTTCTTTAAAGACAAAGAGCTCTCCCAGCATTTCACCCGTATAACCCGCTGCCATGTCAAGGTTACTCTCGACCGTTGTTTCACATTGCTCTAATTTTTTCAGATAAGTTACAACTGCTTTTGTTTGCCTGGGATATTCCTTTTTTATCTTTTTTACCTGCCCTGCTAAAAGCCTGGCACCGGTCAGACTAACAAGCTTTTTTTCATCTTTCCAGTTGTCCAACAAATTAAAATAAGTAAGCAGAAGGTTCATATCCGCACAATATTTACCGAAAATATTTAATATCCGCTGTTCCTTCGTCCCCGGATGAGCCGGACAGCGAAAAGTTTCCGTAACTTCTTCCGGTTCATATAATCCGGTTAAAAGTATCATTAAAAAAGTCATGTCATAGCTTAATGTAAATTGTCCTTTGAAACCATGCTGCATCTTCAACTGTCTGCATAAGCCACAATAATAAGCTCTGTATTTATTATAATCCTTCATTTTTAGTTCCGGTTTGTGAATGGTAATATAACCAAACATGAAAGCCTCCTAAGCCTTAGCTTTTCTTTATAAATTCTGCTTTACACTTAGGGCAGGTTATACATATTTTACCTTTTCCCTTTGGTATGCGAATCTTCTGTTTACAAGTAGGGCAGGAATAGATATGATAGGTCTTTCTTTGTTGGTTTCTTGCTTTCCAGTTTTTGAAATACCCAAAGAACCTGCCCTTTATAGTCAAAAACTTTTGATTCTCTGCATATCTTTTGCTAATATCCTTAGAAAGCATACGAAAATAACTAAGTGTAAGCAAAAGTACTACCAAAATTTGCAGTACCGGTCCTCTGAAAATCAATGATAAAACCATGGTAGCTATAGAAACCCCTACAATAAACTGGCCTAATTGGTCACTTCCATATCTGCCCATCATAAATCTTGCTAATTTCTCTCTCATTTAGAATACCATTAGTAACTACTGCTTGTAAATATAATTTAAGCTTATAGTTACTGCCACCATAAACAGCAGAAAGCTATTTTGGTGGCTATCCTTTCTTCTTTATTTTTTTCAGTCAATTGCTCCATCGCATAAAACTTACGTTTCACAATTTTGCAATTTTTAATAAAATACTTAGTTTCCTATTTTTACTGCCTAAATTAAAAACCGGAATAATTGAAACAGTATGGAGCTTAATTTTAATAACAGTTTTTTGTAAAGGGGCATTACAGCCGGCTTTACCTGAGAATTCACCTCATACGTACCATTACTATCCACTGCTATCGAACTTTCATGAAGCTTGTTTATCTCCTCCTTAAGAAGCCTATTAAATGCCTCTCCATGGATAACCAGCGCTACTTCTGTATCAATATAAGCACTTCGCATATCCAGATTAAAGGAACCTATCACAGATAAATCATTGTCAATCAACATGGATTTACCATGGGAGGAATGATTCCCCTGAAACTCATACACCTTAACCCCTGTTTTATATAATTTCTTTTTATTAAATAAGTAATCGGCAGAAGCCACAAAGTTATCTCCCGCTGCCGGAGCATTAATCTGCATGATTATATTACCCTGTGCCTTGACCGCCTGTTCCAAATCCCGGTACATAGCTTTACTGAACACTGCATAGGGTGTCTGTATATAGGCTCCCTGTTCAGCACCTTTTATAAGCTCCATCAGCTGGAACCATACTACCGGCTCCTTAGACAATATGTGGGAGGGATTCGAAATTAAAGTTGCGTTTTGTATAGGTACTGTCCTTGCTGTAAAATCAGTCTCTGCTTCTGATAATTCTTGTTGTTCTGCCTTTAGGTTTTGATAATGTATTGCCAGTTCTTCCTTGACAGGTGTGATATCCCCTTTCCAAAAAGGAGTGGAATTATATGCCGTTTTGCAGTATTTTGAATTCCATACTTCCTCAAAATATAGAAGCATTTCCTGCATTACACCAGCCTCCTGCCGTCTTGTTGATTCCTCTGTAACCAGTACTTCCCTGTCATAGCTTCCGCCTTTTACCGTATCCCCCAAAAAGTAATCAAAGGTGTTCCTGCCGCCAAGTAACAGGAGGGAATCATCCACCAGAATGTACTTGTCATGCAACCTTCCGTTCATTGTCCAGGGTTTTAAGACATTCGGTATATTATAAAAGCGAATTTCAATGTTAGGATGGCTGCCTGCTGCATAAAATATGGAATTTGTTCCCATGTGTACTCCCCCGAAAAGGCCATCCACTAATATTTCTACCTTAACGCCTCTGTCTGCTGCAGCTAACAGTGCAGAAAATATATCTGTAGTACTCTTGCCTGCACGTATATCAAAGGTGGAAAATATAATCCGTTCCCTAGCCTTATCAAACATTTGCAGCCTTATATCCAAAGCCTCTTTGTTGCTTTCTATTACTGCTGCCCTATAGTAGCCCTCCGCATTACTGCCATAATAATCTTCTCTGTTATATTCATCCTTTATCTCCTGACTAACTTCCGGATGAAAGGTAAATGGCAAAAGGGCCCCAACTAGGACATATAATAAAAAAAGTACTACTATTATCTTAATCTTCTTTTTCATTTATCCCCCAAATTAAATCTCTATTATGTTATAAAAATGGGTAACTTATCTTATTTCTTCATTTTATTGTACATAACAAAAATACCGCCTGAAATTCCTATTGTCAATGCTTAGGACTAATTGTTTATTTACTTTTAATATATGTAAGGTTTTGTTTTTAATAAGTTTATAATTATAAAAAGTAGATAGGCCATATATCAAAAAACAGGCTGAAAGCAGCAGTCTACCATTTCCTAATTTCAGCCTGTTTCTTATTAAATATATCTTCTATCTCTCTAGCAAATCAAAATTTTTTAAATAACAGCATATTCTCAATAACACGTTGAGCCTTCCACCAGTTTTTAGAGACATAGCAACCTTGTCATTAACTCGGTTGCAGGAATACACTTAAAATATCTCTTCCCACTGTTGATAAGCTTTTTCCAATTCCTGCTTAAATCGTTCCTTTTCAAAAAATAACTCTTTTAAGTACTCTGCCTCAGAGTTGTGCACTTCCATGACTTCCTCCAAATCTTTTAGTTTAACTTCTAAATCAACTATTGCCTGTTCTATTAATTCTAGCTTTTTTTCATTTCTTTTCTTTTTTTTACTATTTTCATCTTTGTGTTGTTCCTGTTTAATTACTACGTTTTTATTTATACAATTCTTCTCTCCTTTTTGCGTTCCATTTACCCCTTCTTTTTTAGGATTCTCTCTTTCTTCCTTTAGACTTTCCTCCAGATAATAGTTATAATCTCCTTGATATATTTTCATTGCCTGCTCTTTTATTTCAATCATCCTGTCCGCTACCTTATTGATAAAGTAACGGTCATGGGAAACAAACAATAAGGTACCTTCATACTCTAAAAGCATTTCTTCAAGAACTTCTCTGGAATCAATGTCCAGATGATTCGTTGGCTCATCCAATATCATAAAATTAACTTTCTCAAAGGTTAGAGAACATAGCTTTAATCTGCTTTTTTCACCACCGGACAGATATTTTATTTTTTTATTAACATCATCTTTAAAAAACAATACTCTTGCTAGCTGCCCTCTGGCTGCTTCGTAAGTAATATTATGCAGCCCTGCAAAATATTCTAATATAGTCTGTTCCTCATCTAGATATTGTATTTGCTGAGGCAGATATCCGATTTTAACCTGGGCACCTAACTTTATAACGCCTGTATCAGGGAGCAGTTCTCCCAAGGCAATCTTTAAAAAGGTGGTTTTCCCGCAACCATTGCTTCCCAGTATACAAGCACTGTCCTGATAAAACAGTGTAAAATTAATGTCATTAAAAAGTTTTTTCTCCTCAAAAGCTTTGCTTATATTCTCTGCTTTCAGAACAATCTTGCCGGAACGGTTCTTCATTTCTGCCGAGAATTTTACTTTTCTGGAATCTAAAACCGGTTTATCTAGTACATCCACCTTTTCAAGACGTCTTTCCAATTCCTTCGCCCTTTTAAACATCTTTTCACTGTCACGCATTTCCCCCCATATACGGTATCGTTTTATCTGGTTTTCCATCTGCTCAATCTTCTTTTGCTGATTCAGATAATTCCGGTACTCTTCTAATACTCTGCGTTCCTTTTCCATTACGTAATAGCTGTAATTCCCTGTATAAATACTTGCTTTAGAGAGACTAAGCTCAACGATTTTATCCACTACACTGTCTAAAAAATACCTGTCATGAGATATGATGATTACAGAACCTTTATATTCCTTCAAAAATTCTTCCAGCCATGCTATGGCCCCTAAGTCCAAATGATTCGTGGGTTCATCCAGTAATAATATCTGAGGCTCCTCTAATAATATTTTGGCAAGAATTACTCTTGTTTTTTCCCCGCCACTTAACTGGTTGAAATACATTTCCTTCATAGCTTCTATAATTTTAAGGCCTTCCGTAATCTTACCAATCTTTGTTTCCAGCTCATATCCACCTTCTAGTTCATATTGCTGCATGTAATTACTGTAGTCATTAAGCGCTTTAGTAAGAGCAGCTCCCTGTAAACTTTCTAATTGTTTTTCCAGTGTACTCATTTTATACCTTAACTCATATACCTGATCAAAAGCCATACGGATTACGTCTATTACTTTAACATCGTTATCATAAACAGGTACCTGATTTAGATAACCCATTTTGGCTCCTTTTCGTATATTTATTTCCCCTTCCTGATAGTCTTCCGCACCCATAAGTACTTTCATCAGGGTGGTTTTACCGCAGCCATTCTGACCGATTAACCCAAGTCTCTCTCCTGTTTTTAACTCAAAACTGATATTTTCAAATATTTTGCTGGCTCCATAATACTTCTTTAAATTATTTATTCCTAGTTCTATCATAGTTATACCCTTGTATCCTTTCTACTAATTATTTTTAGTAATTGCGAAACTTTGCAATTAACATTTTGTAATTACCTCATATAGACGCAAAAAACCCCAAAGCCATAAAGCTTTGGGGTAATATCATCTTATTATTTGTATATATGCTAAGTAAAAATGATTGTCCTCTTTTGTCCTGCGGCTCACTTAATCACTGCAATATCTCTTCCACAAATCTCTACATGAATTATCCAAAACACCTATATGGTCTTGTTCAAATCTATTAAATTTGGACGCACTTATCCCTTTAACGAAAAATAATGCTATCATAATAGATTCAAATTTAGCCCATCTTAGTGTTGTGTTCATGGAAATTTATCCTTTCTTAGTCATATATATTTATAATAATCCAAATTATTACTTTCGTCAAGTTTTATCTTCTCGCTAACCATATATGAAAAAATATAAGTCTGGTTATCTTTTTCATCCCTTTTGCATATATAAAAGATAAATAGACTGTATAAAAACCGTTTTAAATTAAGACAAAGATGGGAGCATGCTATGGATATAAATAATAACTATGGATACCCACCTCAGGAAGAAACACAGGCGTATGGAAAATTGCAAATTAAGGTATTGTGTGAATTAGGCTCGCGCCCCATTGAAACCGCCACAGTACAAATTTATCACAAGGAAGATCCAAATACAATTCTCCATACCTTAGACACGGACTCCTCTGGTATTGTTAATGAAGTTGTTTTGCCTGCACCTCCTGCCAAATACAGTATGGCTCCCTCCGAAAACCAGCCCTATTCAGAATATATTCTTGTATTTTCTGCACCGGGACTACAAACAGTCTTAATAGATGGTGTTCAAATTCTTCCAGATGTAACTGCAATTCAAAAAATCAGCCTTCCCAGACTTGAAGACCGGAATTCCGATTCTAAAATCATTATAATTAAGCCTCATTTACTCTTTGGCAATTATCCAGCAAAGATTCCGGAAGCTGACGTAAAACCCGACGCTGAGACAGGTGTAGATAACCCCGTTGTTATTCCGAATTTTATAACCGTGCATGATGGAACTCCCGCTAATTCCTCTTCGAAAAACTATATAGTTGCATTCAAAGATTATATTAAAAATGTAGTTTCCAGCCAAATATATGCAACCTGGCCTTCTGAAAGCATTTATGCCAATGTACTGGCAACCTTGTCCTTTACCTTAAACCGCTATTATACAAACTGGTATAGAAACCAAGGCTATGATTTTGATATTACCTCTTCTACAGCCCATGACCAGCTATGGATATACGGACGTTCGGTATACTTAAACATAAGCCTTGCGGTTGATTATATATTTAATTATTTCCTTGCCAGGCCTGAAATACTGCAACCTATCCTTACTCAAATCTGCACCGGTATTTCAACCGACTGCCCCAATATGATGTCCCTATGGGGTTCTAAAGAGCTTGGTGCTGCTAGTTATCAGGCTTTAGGTATTTTACAGCGATATTATGGCAGTGATATTTACATTAGTTCATCCGACGATGTACGCGGCATTCCCTATCCATGGCCAGGATATGCCATAAAGCTGAATTCTTCTGGTGATGAGGTAAAACAGATTCAAGAAGAACTTGAAATTTTATCAAGAATTTATATCAGAATTCCCGTTACAGTTACTGATGGATACTTTGGTCCAATCACAGAGGATGCCGTGAAAGGCTTTCAGGAAATATTTAATTATCCTGTAACCGGAATTATTGATGCTGCAACCTGGTATGGTATCTCGCAGCAATATGGAAGTATTTTAAGCGGAAGGGATATTTGTTTATAGTAAAAACACTTTCATGAATTGATTGAACAGGAAGAAAATTCTTTTGCTGCCATTAATAATTCCAATAAGAGCAATCCTTATCAGAGCTTTATTCGTTGATTCAAAAGGAGCCGGTGTGAGGGAGCTTATACTCGCAAACACCGCTCCATTCTCCATTGTTCTTTCTGAAAGTACAAAGAAAATGCTCTTTAGTTACGGAGAATCCCTTAATTAAACTTGCTTTTTACCTAAGCAGCTTTGCAAGATTTCCTCTATATACGATATGGAGTTCGTGTAATGCTCTTGTAATAGCAACATATAAAAGCTTAGCATCACCGTCGCTGGCTTCGTAGTTGTTATCATCTGGATTCCATAGAATTACACTATCGAATTCCAAACCTTTTGTCATATGGATAGGAAGTACCATGATACCATTTGAAAAGTTCATTTCCTCCATATCTTCTTTCAGGGGCTCTAAAGTTACCTTATCCTTTAACTGTTCATACACCTTTCTGGTCTCTTCAATTGTTCTGCATATAATTGCAAGTGTTGTATAACCATCTCTTTGATTTTCATCAATGACACGCACTGTTTCATGTAACATCTGTTCTTCTCTGTCGGTTCTTATAATATCCACTTCTTTACCATGCCGGATAATTGGTTCAATATCATAGGTTTTAAAGGAACAATGTTTTAAAACCCGGCTGGCATAATTTGAGATTTCTACTGTATTACGATAACTCTTGGCTAATACATAGAATTTATCCTTTATCGGAGAAAAAACCTCATTTTTCAGGGCTTCCCAATCATTCATACCCGTATCGTAATGAATATTCTGAGTAATATCTCCCATTATAGTATAAGTACAATCCTTAAACAATTGCTTCATTACATAAAAAACCGATACACCAAAATCCTGCGCTTCATCTACGATGATATGGCTGACATACTCAAAATCCATTGACATCTTCAATCTCTTTTTTATATAGGTAAGCATCGCCAGGTCATAGATATCAATATTTTTCTGCTGCAGCCCTCCTATTAACAGCCTGATAACTTCTGCATCAGGTATATGTTCTGCGAGTTCTCCGTATTCTGCTTTTGTAAGCAGGCTATTTAAAAACTCATGGTATAGCTCCATCAAATTTATCTTCATAGCCTTTTTACCAAAATATTCCTTGAATTTCTTTGCTTCAATACTTATAATCTCTTTTTCCTGCTGTTCTCTTTCATTGACAAGACGAACTTTACTAACTAATCTTTTATTTAATAGGTCTATTTTTTCTTGTAAAGGCTTATCATAAAAAATTTTTAAAAATTCCAAAATTTCTGTTTTTGTGTATATTTCTTTTTCATGATATAAAACCGTCTCTGGTGTCAGACGCATGTGTTCATATTTATCAAAATAAGACTCCAGTGCTTTGGTAAAATAGATTGAGCCTTTGAAACGCTTTAGTGCCGTCTCTTTCCCATCGGGTTTGGTACTGCTGATTTTGGTATATGTGTTGGTTAAGGTGTATTTGCCTTTCTTTAAGTTAAAATCCTTATCCAGCAAAGACAGTAAAAATTCCTCTAAAGTCATCTGATTGATATTATAGACATCCAGATTAGGAAGTACACCGGTAATATAATTTAACAGCATCTTATTGCTGCCGATAATATAGAATTCATCGGAGCGCAATCTATCTTTGTAATTATAAAGAATATAAGAGATACGGTGCATAGCTACCGTTGTTTTACCACTTCCTGCTACCCCCTGTACAATGACTGAATGCCAGGGTGTATCTCTTATAATATCATTTTGCTCCTTTTGAATCGTGGCTATAATTTCTCCCAACACCACCTCTTTATTCTTACCCAGATACTTTGTAAGAAATTCATCATTGGCAATCACATCGGTATCATAATAATCCAGCAGCGTACTATTTGATATCTCAAAGGTACGTTTTAAATTAAGCGATATATAAATAGGGTCTTTATAAGGAGATAGGTAGGAGCTTTCTCCAATGTCACTGTCATAATAAACGCTGGCTACAGGTGCTCTCCAATCTATAACAATAATTTCGGTACTGCTTTT
The DNA here is from genome assembly GCF_014218335.1 of Anaerocolumna cellulosilytica. Lineage (GTDB taxonomy): Bacteria > Bacillota > Clostridia > Lachnospirales > Lachnospiraceae > Anaerocolumna > Anaerocolumna cellulosilytica. The sequence continues at coordinate 4,328,466 of NZ_AP023367.1, forward strand.
ACTAACACCATTTTTCCCTATATAAAGCGAAAAAAAACTTTCTTCTTTTTGTTCTTCCTCAACTCCTCCCCCTTTCCCATGATTCTCACTTAAATGCATACTGCTCTTTTCCTGATAGTCAATTCTTCCAAAGTATGGCTTTTTTAAGGCTGCCAGGTTTTTACTTAGAGATCTTTCAATATCCGTCTGCATACTAAGACCGATTACCAAGTCATTATGAAGCTCTGGGTTGCTGGAACGATAGTTGTCATACAGTTCTTTCGTTTCCGCCCGTACGGTCTTTAATTCTTCCGTATACTTATCAACGTTAAATTGAATTACTTCTACGGTTTGCTTCAACCTGTTCTCTTCTCTTTCCCACTCACTTCTTAGTTCTTCATGTTTCTTCTGCAAATGGCTATCTTCCATTTTTGTATTTTCCATGATACCCTCCATAAGGCAATTGCGAACTAATGGTTTAAGTCCGATTAATAGTGACACGTTAATCATGATAATGGATATTTTAAAAAAATACTAGACTTTTATTTTAAAATATGTTATGATGCATAATGAAGTTTGCCTAAAAATGCAAAATCTCGGTTTCGTACCGGGATTTTTTTTTACAAGTCTATGGCTGGTATCTTCATGAATCTGACTTTCTACTTTCACACTGCAGTTTTTGTACAAGTATCTTCTCAATTCTTAATTGAATCTTGTGACATTATCACCTATGTTTAGTACCTATGATTTATCTACTTTAAATGAAGAATATATAAAAAAAACGAAAAAACTGTGAGATACAAGATATAGATGCCAGTTTTCCATAAGTCAAGCAGCATAATATATAGTTTAATCAGTTATTATGTCACTTTCCTTGTAAAAAATGTCGATTGTGTTAATTTATTAACAATGCTATAATGGTAATGTAGATGATTAAATCATAAATTAAATGTTTAGGAGGATTTAAGTATGATGAGGTATACATTACCTAGAGATATGTATTACGGAAAAGGGGCTTTAGAGCAGTTAAAAAATATTCAAGGTAAGAAAGCCATCCTTGTTTTAGGCGGCGGTTCCATGAGGAAATTTGGTTTTGTCGATAAAGTGGTTAATTATTTAACAGAAGCGGGTATTGAAACAAAGCTATTTGAAAATGTTGAACCAGACCCATCTGTTGAAACTGTTATGGAAGGCGCAAGAATTATGAGAGAATATAATCCGGACTGGATTATTGCCATGGGCGGTGGTTCTCCTATTGATGCAGCAAAAGCTATGTGGGTATTTTATGAATATCCGGATACTACTTTTGAATCCATTATCAAACCTTTCTCCTTCCCTACCTTAAGACAAAAAGCTAAATTCATTGCAATACCTTCCACTTCCGGTACTGCAACTGAGGTTACTGCATTCTCCGTTATTACGGATTATGCAAAAGGTGTGAAATATCCTCTTGCTGATTTTAATATTACACCGGATATTGCTATCGTTGACCCTAACCTTGCTGAAACTATGCCTAAGACTTTAACAGCACACACCGGTATGGATGCTTTGACGCATGCTGTTGAGGCTTATGTTTCAACCTTAAACAGCCCTTTTACCGATCCTCTTGCCTTAAAAGCAATTCAAATGGTATTCGAATATCTTCCTGCTTCCTATGACGGCGACATGTCAGCCAGAGAACAGATGCATTATGCACAATGTCTAGCAGGACAGGCATTCTCTAATGCTTTATTAGGTATTGTTCACTCCATGGCTCATAAAACCGGAGCTGCATTCTCCACCGGTCATATCCCACATGGTTGTGCAAATGCTATTTATCTTCCTTACGTTATTAAATATAATTCCAAAAATGCTTTGGGCCGCTATGCTGAAATTGCAAGAGGCGTAGGCATAACAGGCACAGACGCAGAATGTGTAGACGCTCTTTGCAAAAAAATCGATGACTACAATGTACAGTTAAGTATTCCAAAGACTTTAAAAGAATTCGGCGTTAAAGAAGAAGAATTCTTAGAAAAAGTTGCTGCTATTGCGGAATTGGCAGTAGGCGATGCTTGTACCGGTTCTAATCCAAGACCGATTACTCCACAGGAGATGGAAAAATTATTAACCTGTACTTATTACGGAACCGAAGTTAATTTCTAGTTTAATAGTTAAATATTAGCATAATTTAAAGGCACGCTTCTTTCTATTAGGGAAGAGTGCCTTTTTTGTATCCTAACCTAACAACTTAAGGCTCGACTCCCATTCTATCAGTCTTAGTACCATAGAATCTAATTGACATTGCATAATTAGGTAATTACTTGCAATAATATTATAACAGAAATCTGAATACAAGATAGCTCAGAAATATGTATTCAATAATGCAAAGAAGACGTTGCTTTTTTCATTTTTAAGAAATGTTGCTCAAAACACTTGACCTAGAGTTAACTCTAAGTTTTATAATGTTATATGATATCTATTTCATTACCAAGGAGGTTAACCTATGAAATCATTAAAAGATACGTATGAACTATACAATGGTGTCAATATTCCCTGTATAGGCTTTGGTACCTGGCAGACACCGGATGGTGAAGTTGCTGTAAGCTCTGTAAAAGAAGCCATTGCCGCAGGTTATAGACATATCGATACAGCCGCAGGCTATAATAACGAAGAAAGTGTTGGTCTTGCCGTAAAAGAAAGCTATGTTCCCAGAGAGGAATTATTTATTACCAGTAAGCTTCATAATAACGACCACGGATATGAAGCTACCCTTGCGGCTTTTGAACTGACTATGAAAAAGTTGGAACTGGACTATTTGGATTTATACTTAATACATTGGCCTAATCCAATCAAATTCAGAGATACTTGGAAAGAAGCCAATGCCGGAAGCTGGAAGGCATTCGAAGAACTTTATAAAGCAGGAAAGATTCGTGCCATTGGTGTTAGCAATTTTATGCCTCATCATATGGATGCCTTGTTAGAAACAGCTAAAATCAAACCTATGGTTAACCAGATTCGTCTATGCCCAGGTGAAACACAGGAAGCTGCCGTAAGCTACTGCAAATCAAATCAAATTCAATTAGAAGCTTACAGTCCCTTGGGTACAGGACGTGTATTTGAAGTAAAAGAAATGCAGGAATTATCCAAAAAATACAATAAGTCCATTGCTCAAATCTGTGTTCGCTGGAGCTTACAAATGGGATACCTTCCTCTTCCCAAATCAGTTACCCCTGAAAGAATCCGTGAGAACGGTGATGTCTTTGATTTCGAAATATCTTTGGACGATGTGGCTCTCATTGCAGGTCTTACAGAGTGCTGCGGCCCTACCAGAGATCCTGATACAACTAACTTCTAATCCTCTAAGCAAGATATAAAGAAACAGCAGAGCAGCTAAACAATTCCTACACTTCTCTGTTGTTTCTTTATTCTCGTTGTTTCATAAAGCCCTATGTTAAACGGATAACTCAAATTTCTTTTCATATAATTTGCAGCAAGAATAAAATAGAATACTAAAAACTAAAATATTTACGATATAACCGACATTATCATGTTGAAGCATTAAATATTGTCTTATAGGATTACCAAACCCGGTAATATACACTACCCACATCAGTATCCCCAAAACAATAAACATACTTATTAGTGGAAACTGTTTGGTTAGCGAAAAACTCATAAGGATTAAATATAGTAACAAAACAGCACATGGCAAAATAAAGGAAAACTGATATGCAAAGGAATCAAAGGGAACCCCAATAACCAAATACCTTACATTCTCTGTATTATAAAAGCTTAAACCACGCTCAAGGAATTTAAGCCCGAAATACATAAAAAAGTAGAAAATACCATTATTAATTAACTTAGCACCTAAGACCTTATAAATACTCAAATAGGATAAATGCTCCACCGTGTGAACGGGTTTTCTCACACCATAAATTAAGTATAAAATGCTAAATATATTTATTAAGACATATAAAAAGCCACCATAGAGCGAACCCATTGCAGGTAGAAAATCCTTTGTCCTGTCAACATCTTTTAATATATACAAACTTCCACTTATTATTACCAGCACAACATAAAAGATACCCTGTTCTCGTAATCTCCGTATAAATTCCCATTTTAATATTCTAAGCATTCTTTGTTACCTCCAGATAAAATTCTTCTATGGATTGCTGCTTCTGTTCTCTGATATCGTCTGCATTGGCAGCAATTAATTGGTTATTATGCAAAACCATAACCTCATCAAAGATTTCTTCCATTTCTCGTACCATATGAGTAGAAATTAATATGGAGGCATCTTCTTTAATGTTACTAATAAGTATTTCAATCATACTTTTTTTCATTCGGATATCAAGGCCTTCTAAGGGTTCATCCAATATATACAAATATGCCTCTCTTGAAATAGTCAATAAAAGCATTACCCGCTCCTGATTCCCTTTCGATAACCGTTTAACCTTATCCTTAGGACTTAATTGAAAGATGTCACATAAAAGGAAAGCTTTCTTTGTATCAAAATCAGGGAACAAATCTTTAAAATAATAAATCGCCTGTTGTATTGTCATCCAGTCACTTAGTTGCTCCGTATGAATCATATATGATATATATTTATGGGTTTTGATTGACGATTCCTCTTCTATAATCCATATGTGTCCTTTATCGGGTTTATATAAATCCGCCAGGACTTTTAATAGTGTGGTTTTGCCAACACCATTCTCGCCCAGTAAACCGATAATACGTCCCGCTTCAATTGAAAATGATATGTTAGTAAGTACCTTTTTTCTTCCAAATGCCTTATATAAATTCTCAACTTCTATAATTTTTTTCATCCTCAATAGCCTCCTCAACCATTTGCATTATTCTATCATCTGTCATTCCCATATGTTTCATTCGACGCACAAATTCCCGCACCTGCCGCCCTACCATACTAACTTGCAAAGCCTGATTACTTCCCTCTTGTATGAAGCTTCCTACACCTTTCTTAGTATAGATTATTCCCTCCGCTTCCATGTGCATAATCGCTCTTTGTACGGTCAACGGCGTAACCTGATACAAACTGCTATATTCTCTGACAGACAGTAGTTTATCTCCTTCCTTAAGCTGACCGCTAATCATCTTTTCCTTAATATCATTAGCGATTTGTACATATATCGGAACTGTATCATTAAATTTCATATATCCCTTACCTTTCTAGCTATTTATAAAACACGCTCCTGCTCCACTGGATGCCGCACCTGCTTGCGACACTGCCGAATAGACATTTAACAATCCTGGTAAATAAGCCTTAACGCTTTATACTGTTATACTTATGTATTACAGTAATGATTATACTTCTCTGAATCTCAATTGTCAATTGGTAAAATTAGCAAATTACTACTGGATGGATTTTATCAGCATGAGATATTTCCAAGGGTTGACATGTTCAAAATGCAAGAATATAATAATTATGACAGCCGTCAGCTTGTTCTGTAAAACCGTGGGCTTTCTTGTGTTCACGGTCTTTTTGGAAACAGGATTGTCCTGAATTCAATGACAGGATTAGAATATAGAAAGGAAACATTTTAAAATGAAAGTAAATTCCAGCGATTATTTAAAACAGGTAAAACCCTTGTTAAAGACTTTACTAAATGACCTGTTAAAGGAATACAGTTACGTATCTATTCTGGCATCGGATTCCAAAGCAATGGTATATAGTGTATCCAAACAAGGAACCAGCATAAATGAAGATACTATCTTAAATGGCCGTGGCTTCGTAGTAAAGGTATATGATAATAAAAGCTATGGGGAATACTCCTTTAATGAAATCACAAAAGATTCCATACCTAGCATTATTAGAAAAATAAAAGAAGAACTTGCTTTTCTAAAAACTCTTCTGCCAGACGGTATAACAGAAGGTGTTTATGCCAGACTTCCTGAAGAAGAAGCTTCTTTTTCTGAAAGCACCGATTACATAGAAAATCCTGACACTTTAGGAAGTGAGCTTATTGTCGCTCACCTGACAACCTTAAGCGAAAAAGCCCGTGCTTTTGATAACAGGATATTGGATTGCTCTGCGGCTTGCAGATATCAGCAGTTACATAAGTTATTTTTATCAGAGAAAAAAGATTTGGAACAAAATATTCTTTGGACGACGGGAAGTATTATGGTAATGGCATCTAGAGGAGAAGAAATTAAGTATTATTTTAATGGATATTCCAATCTTGGAGGCACCGAAATCTTAAAAGAAATGGAACAAGATGTTGAGAATGTGGCAAAGTATACCTTAGAACTTCTTGACAGTGAGCCCATCACCCCAGGTGAATATGACTGCATCTGCACACCTGAAGTTACCGGAATGATCGTTCATGAAGCTTTTGGTCACGGAGTGGAAATGGATATGTTTGTGAAAAAACGTGCCCTTGCAGAACAGTATATCGGAAAACAGGTAGCCTCTCCTTTGGTTACCATGCACGACGGTGCTTCTGCTGCTGGCGAAACAGCAACTTACTTTTTTGACGATGAGGGTGTACCTGCCCAGGATACCGTTATAATTGAAAAGGGAATTCTAAAACGCGGTATCAGTGACAGCCAGACAGCCATGTATCTTAAGACACCTCCTACCGGTAATGGCAGAAGACAAAATTATGAAAGAAAAGCCTATACCCGTATGACCAATACATTTTTTGAAGCCGGAACCGATACCTACGCGGATATGATTGCCTCAATTAAATATGGATTTCTCTTAGAAAATGCCAGCAGTGGTATGGAAGACCCTAAAAACTGGGGGATTCAACTTATGGTTAATGTAGCCCGTGAAATAAAAGACGGAAAATTAACCGGTAAAATCTTCTCCCCTATAGTCCTTACAGGATATGTACCCGATTTATTAAAGTCCATCTCTATGATTTCTGATACAGTTAAATTAGGCGGAGGCGGTTTCTGTGGAAAAGGCTATAAGGAATGGGTAAAAGTCTCCGACGGAGGCCCTTATATAAAGGCAAAAATTCGCCTTGGCTAAGCTTCTCCAAAGACACACAGGGCGTTAATAATAATGAAAAAGAAAGGTTGGGTGAAACCCTTGTTCGATAAAATACTATCTGCCTTAGCGGAAAATAAAATTTCAGAGTATTTGATTAATGATACCCTGAAAGAATCCGTTGAGTTATTCTTTATAAAAAAATCCTTAGATATGCGCAGACAAAAGGATGTCCATCATTATTCTGTCACTGTTTACCATGATTTTTCCAAAGATAACATAAAAATGCGTGGTTCTTCCACCATTAGCCTTTTTAGCGGTATGACGGAAGCTGAAATAAGTAACTCCATCAAAAACGCCTACTATGCAGCTTCTTTTGTTTGTAATCCTTACTATGACCTTCCTTCCGGACAGAAAGAAGCTTTACTTAAAATTAAAAATGCCTTAACAGACTTATCATTGTCTGAGAGTGCCAAAAAGATGACGACCGCTCTCTTTGAAATGGATACTGAAAAGGATACCTTTTTAAATTCCGCAGAGATTTTTTTAGAAAAGGTAACAAACCGTATAGTTAATTCCCGCGGGATTGATGTCAGTTACGAAAAGACTACTGTGAAAGGGGAATTCGTTGCTCAGTGTGTCACCCCGCAGGATGTAGAAACCTATCAGAGTTTTTCCTATGACAATCTGGACACCGAAGCCCTAAAAACCAAGGTAAAACAGACCCTTGCTATGACAAAAGCCAGAGCAAATGCTAATACTGCACCCGCTGCCGGCGAATACACCGTTCTTCTATCCGGTCAATATGTCAGAGAACTGTTTCATTATTATCTGAACCGCTCCTCAGCAGGGATGATATATCCTAAATACTCCAATTATCAAATAGGCTCTAATGTACAGGGTGAGGACGTACAGGGTGAAGCACTTAATATAACTTTAATTGCCAATGAGCCTTATAGCAGTGAAGGAATTCCCATGAAGGATCTGCCTCTTGTTGCTGAAAGTAAATTAGAGACAATTCATGGTAATTCCAGGTTTTGTCATTATCTTGGAATAACCCCAACCGGGCAGTACCAAAGTATAAAAGTTCCTTCTGGTAGCCTGTCCTTTGATGATATGAAAAAGGAGAAATATCTCCATGTCGTTAATTTCTCTGATTTTCAAATGGATGATTTCTCCGGCCACTTTGGAGGCGAGATACGCTTAGCCTTTCTCTATGACGGCAAAACAGTAACTCCGGTTACCGGCGGTTCTATCAACGGGAGTATTTTAGATGTACAAAGAAACTTTAGTTTCTCAAAAGAGTTACAGGTAGAAGAACATTTTGAAGGCCCCTTTGCCGTAAAATTGGAACACATCCGTGTAGCAGGTATATAATTTTATATTTAAGTTCCCAAAGCAGTGCCGTATTATTTTAAAATACGGCACTGCTTTCCGGCTTTAGATTAAACCCACTATCCTGCTATTTTTCTGGTGTCTTATTATAATTTATCATTTCTATAGGTGAAATCTTACATATCTTCCGGTCATAGGTTAGTAAACCGTTGACCTCACCTTCTACATCAGATAACTGGGTAAAAACTGCTGCTGCTAACCCCTTTTCCATTAGCCTTTTTATTTCCACATCAAATAATCGATGTACTGCCCGGTTAAGACTGTAGGTATCTTTATATATCTGGTAACCATAAATATATTCAGAAAAAGCATGATTCTTTATATAACAGGCATAGCCGGCAAACTCTGACAAAACAACCGCTCTTTTTTCAGGTACAATACGTACCTTACGAAAATAATTATGAATACTTCTAAAGTCTCCTCCTTTCTGGTCAAACCAACCGCTGGCTTGGTCAATTAAGCGTCCTTTATCAAGACTGTGTATCAGTGAAACTGCTGCTTCTGCATCAAATTGTCCCCAGCCCTCATTAAAAGGCACCCAGACGGCAATCGAGGGACAATTATACAGATGCTCTACCGTTCTTCTACAATCTGCAATCCAGCCGTTCCTGCCTTTTTCATTCATTCTTGAGAACAGATAATACCAGCTATCCTTAATACGGTTATAAAATCCAGGGAATAAAATCGGCAGATAACCTAGGAAAAACATATTGTATTTCTCTCCTCCATTTACCATGTCCTGCCACACAATCATGCCCAGCCTGTCACAATGATAGTACCAACGCAAAGGTTCAACTTTAATATGCTTTCTCAGCATGTTAAAGCCCAACTCTTTCATCTTTACAATATCATAAATTAAGGCTTCATCACTGGGAGCCGTATACAAGCCATCCGGCCAATACCCCTGGTCCAGTACTCCGTTTTGAAAGTAAGGCTTTCCGTTTAGAAAAATTCTTAGAATTCCCGTAATATCTTTTTTTACTTCAAAGCTCCTCATGGCAAAATAACTTTTTATCTTGTCTTTCCCAGCTTTAATAATAATATCATATAAGAATGGATTTTCCGGACTCCATAATACAGGCTCTGTTACCGGTATCAAAAATTTGTTACCCTGTCCTTTTACTGAAGTCAGCTTTTTTACTCCCTCATATATTTCAATATGGATTTCTCTGTCAGCAGCCTTCTTCTCCCAATGGTTCATATGGATTTCCAGCTCTATTCTTTCTGTCTTTGTATGGGGCGTTATCTTAATACTTGTAATATACTCATCTGGTACCCATTCAAGCCATACCGTCTGCCAGATTCCACTTTGTGCAGTATAAAACATACCACCACGATTTAAGGTTTGCTTTCCTCTGGAATGATAGGACGTATCGCTGTAATCTACCACCATGACAGTAAGAAGATTGCTGCCTGTGCGCAAACTGTCTGTAATATCACACGAAAATGGCAGATAGCCTCCGATATGTTTTTTCACAAGACGGTGATTCACATAGACCTTACACATCTGGTCAACTGCTCCAAAATGCAGTATACACCTCTTTTTAGAAAGGATTTTATTCACTATAAAGTTTCTTTCATACCATAGATAATCTTCCGGCAAGACTTGTCTATTAACACCTGATAAAATACTTTCCGGAGAAAAGGGCACCAGAATTTTTCCATCAAAGGTTTTCGGTCTTTTCTTCTCCTTACGTATACTGTAATTCCATAATCCGTTTAATATAGTATAATTATCTCTGACAAGTTGAGGTCTAGGGTACTCCGTCAGCACCTTTTCTTTATTAAGTTCTTCTCCCCAAATAGTCATTAATTGATTAAAAGACCTGTTCTTTTTTGTTAATATAAAGGTTGATACGATTTCACGCAGCTTCATTGTTTTACCCATTTTCTTTCATAACGATTATTTTATACCGATAATGCCTGACTATTTACTATTGTTTTCTATTTGTTATTAGCTTATATCTTCACACTACATACTACAACGCTCACCTAACTGTATTGTTTCAAGTAAAGCAAATTTCATTCATAAAACTTTTATACCAGCTCCCACTGCATGCCGTAATCAGATTGGAAAACACTAAAAACAATCCATTATTTATACATTTTACAAAATTTTCATAAACAGTATAGCATACCTACTACTGTTTATCCACAGAAATATCCGAGAAAACTGTGCAAATCGGGATAATAAAGCTTGCTACCGACATCTGAAGATGTTATGATATTACAAATTCAACCAAGGTTCATTCATACCTAAATATTCTAGATGAAAAAAGGAAGGTAATAATTATGAGAAGAAAAGACCGTGAAATTACTACTATGGAGGATATCTTAAATATCGTTAAAAAATGCGATGTTATACGTCTAGCTTTATTTGATAAGGAATATCCCTATATTGTCCCGTTAAACTTCGGATATTCCTATGAAGGCAGCGATTTATATTTTTATTTTCACTGTGCAAAAGAAGGGAAGAAACTAGACTTAATTGCAGCTAATCCAAAAGCAGGCTTCGAACTTGATTGCTCTCACAAACTTATTACCGGTGAAGTAGCTTGTAATTATACTATGGAGTATGAAAGTGCCTGTGGATACGGCACCATAGAGTTAGTTGATAAGGCTCAAAAGGTTCATGCACTTACCCAGATGATGAAACAATATTCCACAGACAGTTCCTTTACGTTTCATGAAAAACACGTTGAAGCAGTCACTGTATTTAAACTGAAGGTAGAACAAATTACCGGCAAAGCATTAAAAAAATCCTAAAACCGAACATTCTTACAGGGTTTCTTTTTAGTCAGACCATAACCTGAAAAAGGGTATGGTCTGTGTTTTGTCGATATCTGATACAATTACCACCTGTACTACAGCCGTAGTTATATTATCTTTAAATTTGTCACAGCCACCTGATAAATTGGTTACTAAATCCGATTATTGCTTTTCTCCCATCATATAGGATACATTATTATAGCAACGACTTGCAATTGTCTGCCTTGTACCATTATAGCATAATTTTACTTATAGAACATTAATTACTAATTATTAACAATATAACACTCCCCCTGCTTTAGGAACACCGAAAGTCAGGGGGGAATTATAATTCATGATTTTGTACTATTCCAACATAAAGTTAGCTACTCCAATATTTTTCAAAGTAACCTTGGGTTTGCATCCAGGCGATAAACAAGTATTAGCGGAAGGGCAAACCCTTAATAAATAGCAGGCATCATAGGGTACCTCGAATTTAAAACATCCGTACCGGCATATGGTTTCACAATAAATCAAGGTTTCACAGTCATTACAAATTTTATAGAGCATAACATCCCACTCGTGAGGCTTGCAGCATTCACAACCCCATACACATCCAAAAATAATACCGGGTGTAATTAAGCAATCCGGGCATTTCTGGCATTCCTCCTGCTCCGGACAATACGGATAGGGAATGGGTACCGGTATTCCAATATATTCTGTACCAGCTTCCGGGCACTCCGGGCATTCCGGGCAGCTCGGGCAGGGCTTTACTTCCGGGCAAGTTGGACACACTGGGCAGGGTGGTGGTGTGGGACACGGTTGTATCTCTGGGCAAGTCGGACACGGCTTTACTTCCGGACACGCCGGGCACACTGGGCAAGGTGGTGGTGTGGGACACGGTTGTATCTCCGGGCAAGTCGGACACGGCTTTACTTCCGGACACGCCGGGCAAGGCGGTGCCTCCGGGCAGGGTGGTGCCTCCGGGCAGGGTGGTGGTGTAGGACACGGCTGGGCTTCCGGACAAGGCGGACAGGTAGGTTGTGGTATACTCGGTTGTTCTGGCTGTTCCGGTATTACCTCCCCACAAACCAAGCCACCTTGAAATGGATAAAGATGAAATTCAAAACCACTATTTGCATTTACTGCCAAAGAATCTAATGCCGCATTACCACTAACATGACCTCCGGTAGGGTGCCCATGAAATTTTGCCTGTGGAGCTAAAATACTTCCCCATATATCAGCCGGAACTTCCATGAAGATATTAGTAGCGTCTTCAAATACATATAAAGTTTGGCGTGCGCGGTATTCTTCCCCCATTAAACCATACTGAAGATGCGCATTATTACCGGAACGAATACGTACAATAACCAAGCTTCCGGCAGGAACTTCTGCACGAATTCCTTTATTAATCAGCCCATTTGGTCTGACATCTAATAAAAATACATTTTGTCTGGGATCATTTCCTCGAAGAATCCACTCATGATAATTATCCACAACGGTACCATTGACGGGAAGATTCTGAATGCATTCCTTATAGCTTTCAATACTGTCTCTGGCGCTGGCAAAAAATTGAGATACATTAGCATCTATCCTGGAAGCCGGTATATATCTCGGTACATCATAGCTTGGTATTACATAGTGGTCCCCTTTATCACTGGGCGTCCAGTAAGGACTTCCTCCATTTGCCTGGTATAGATATTTTAATTCTTCTAATTGGTTACCTGAATTATCTTTGCCAATAAGATAAGTACTGCCTTTTCCGGCACGGAAACCACCACCTGCTACGACATGACCAACTACTACTAAAGGTCCCGTCATAGCGACGTTACCACCTACCAAAAATCTTACCATGTCTGGTGAATATCCAATATCTGTAACACCGTTCTTTCTCTCAAAGCCCAGGCTCAATCCTCTGGGACTGTAATAACTTCCTCCTACTGCCATTGCACCTTCAACATCTATAATATTGTTCGCATCGTTAAATACAATAACATTGAAACCGGAAGCTAATCCAAAGGGCTGACCTTCTACGTTGTACCAGGTTATATCATCATAAGGTATTCCGACACCCGATATGGAGGCATTGTAATTAAAGTTATTATTCATGTTTACTCCTGTAAAATACCTCGGATTGCTATGAATCCACATTCTCAGTTTAGTTTATTCCACAGAAGAATATATGTGCTAGTTTCAAAAAGAGTTTGTAAGAATTTTACTGTTAGACACAAGTTATAATGCTTTGATTTTATGTAGAACTTGCAGCTTATGAATCAACCGACTTATATTTTATAGAATAGGCGTGATAACGATACTCACCTTTTCGTTATCTATTTTATTTATTGTATAAATTAATTTTCTTTTATACATTTCCGCTTCAAACCAGGGCATTATATGGTCACATATAATCTCTAGCTTGTTAAATATTGTGGAATTCAAAAAGGGAATAATTGTACTCTTAGAGGAATAAGAAGTATCTGAATTTTTTAATAAACTAAAATCAAAAAAGTAACTGCCCTTCTCTTCTGTTTCTATTGGAGTTTTTGGTATTTTCTTAACTTTTTCTTGTTCTGTCTGTATATAAAACATTTCTTGAATAATTTCCTGATACAGTTCCTCCAAAATAAAAGTAGAAAATTCTACAAGTTCTGAGATTATGTAACCGGCATTATCAAATACCTGATATATAAGACCATTCATTGCTTTTCCAACAATAATGTTGCATCCTGAAAGTTCAGTTATAATCTTTTCCAGATTCTTTCGTACGGTTTGCATATCTTCAGTGAATGTATTTTTGAGTTCTATCTTTTTTTCTACCTTCCATTCCTTCTCTGCTTTTGAATATAGAACTAATTTGTCCGCCTCCTGAAACCGGGCTGTTCTGCCATGTTCATCAAAGATTACCGCAATTCTTTTATTCATAGACTCTCCTTCCTGTAATCATCTGTTCCTGATAGCACAAGCTATTATATTAATTGATTGATAATTTTTTATTGGAATGATTATATTCTAAAATTTCAAAAGAAGCAAGGCATTTTTTAACATTATACAGCTAGCAGTGTGTAAAATGGTATTCTTTAGAATTGAAAGTTAGATAAATTTTTTTACTTAAATTTATTATAAATAGTTCTAAAAAAGTTGGAGGAAAGGGAATGAATCCTTTCCTCCAACAAGCAATTTTACTTATACTACTTTTCTGTTATAATGACCCTTCAAGTCAAAGAAACCAATCTCTCTCATAGGTGTGAACTCACAAACAGCTAACTGGGTCATCTTCCCGGTAAAGGGTTTGAATTCTTCACAAAGATGTGGAATCAGAGGTTTAATGATTTCTGGTTCTCCCATTGCCAAAGTCGCATGGGGTACCCATTCCTTTGATCTTATGGAATATAGATATCCTTCATCCCCGCTAAAATCGTCATATTTTTCATGCAATTTTTCATGAAACAATAACAGCTTCTTATCAACTCTGGGCGCAGCATAGCATATGTTCGTACCAAATACTCCAATATGGTTAAAATAAAGCTCCGGTGCCTCATGTTTCTTTGAAAATTCATCCACCCAGGTCAATAGTTTTTTCTCATCCAGCCCCACATAAATCCCCAATGTCAGATGAGGCGGCAACTCTGCCGGCTCATAACCCTTCTGACGTAAACTATCCTCCAGTTTTTTAAAATGTCGGTTGGTTTTTTGGTCAAACAAACCCATCACGCAATAGAATTTACCACCCATATTCTAAACCCCTTTCCAATCTATATCATAAAAAATGCTTTTAACATTTATTATGCTGTATTTATTTTATACACTTCCTAAGTTCATCAATGGAAGCCTCTGGATAGTATTGTTGCAATTGTTTCACAATTTTATCCTTAGCTTCTCCGGCAGATAACCTATATTCACTTTTTACATACTCTTCTCCAAATAAGTCTTCTGATAAGGAATATACTGCCACCGGCCAACCATATTCTTGATTTTTCTTGTTTTTCTTACGAACAAAGCCTCTTACGGTTATGTATGTCTGCATTTGTAACGTAGACATTACCGTATCAAAACCCTTTTCCCCTCCTTTTCCAAACCCTGCCATCATTTTCATTTCATTAGAAAGAAGTGTTTTGTGCTCCGTCAGGATATCAATGATATTTTTTGCTTTTCTAGAAGCCAGACCATCCTCATAACGACTATCAAAGTCATAACCGTCTCTGCGATAGGCAGCAAATATCGGATACCATTCTTTAGAGATAAAACCGGCTTTACCTGAAAAAAACTTGCCATAAGCAATATCTCCTTCGTCAGCAATTAAGGCTCTCCATTCCCAGGGATCTTCTGATTTTTTTCCAGTCCACCAGGCATTTTTATCCGTTTGCTCTTCCACTGAAAAACCAGGCACATTACTTTTGAACAACGGCAGAAAGCCTATGGTATTCACCAGCTTGGTCAATTCTTTGTGATTCTTAAGCCTCTTAGAATCTTCCTTCTCAAGCCCCTCCATTATAAAGGTTCCATTGCTTGTTATCATGAAGTTTCCTCCCTTAATAATATAGCTAAGCATACTCGGAACTTAACTCTTTACTATATTATCCTTGTATTATACCTTACTATATTTACCATTATAACTGATAGCAAACATTTATTCAATATTTACCTTCTTTAAGTTTTCTTAAATTCTTACTTATTATACTATTTAATCCTTTTTACTTACTTTCCACAAGGATTGTTAATTGTGTTCTTAATCCTGTTATCTGTCCTTTTGCTGCTCTTTTCATATTTTCCAACCTGCTAAGTACAGACTCTACACCACGTTTTACTTGAGATACGCTTTCTTTGGAATCATTAATCCTTGATTGAATTACCCAATCAGCTATTAATCCGTCAAAGAAAAAGTCTGCAAACTTTACAAATCCCTCGATATTAATTTCTATATCTGATTCAATCTTTATATCTGTAAGTTCAGAACGGAATTGATTTAACAGACTTTGTATTTCGGATACAGCCGCCTTAGCATCATCAATATGTGAATGCTTTACCATATCCGTAATAAGTCCACCGCCTAGCATATCCCAAACTCCCCAGCCTTCTGCACTAGATAAGCTGGATTCTGCACTTAAAACCCTGTCTATAATACGCTTGCCCACTGTAATAGCTTCCTCAATCTCTTTTAGATTACTCTGACAAAAAGATATGGCTTCTTCAATATCAATAATTTGCTTTGCATCTTCTCTTCCACTGTTCTTAAGCAAATTATATTTTTGCTCATATAAAGTATTATATTTTTGCTCATATCCGGAATATTCCATTCGTTCAGTACGAAGCTTATAGATAGAGTTTTTTATAGCATCCATCTCAGACAACGTTTCCTCTAGTTTAAGTCTTACTGCCAGAGCTTCCTGCCGTTCTTTTTCCATTTGTTTATCCTTGCTTCCCAAAATAGTATAAAACATAACTGTAATACTGGCTTTGTTTAGCTTTTCCACATCTTCCTCTTCTTTTTTCAATTGCCAGCTAAGATCAGCTTCTTTACGCTCCAGTTCCATAAGCTGCTTTTCTAAATCCTTTATGATATTCAACTTCTTTTTATCTTTCTGTATTCCAACTCTTAACTTTTCTAATTCTTGATTCATTTCATCATACATATATTACTCCTATCTGAAACCCTTTCGTCTCTGTAAATCTGTCTGTAAATAATCCTTATCCGTATTCTTATTTCCCGTATGCTATCTATACTTTACCATATATAAGAATCTTAAAACATTAAGGTTACATTAATATTTGTATATGTTTTTATTACAGGCAAAAATCACTTTCTTATACGATAAAGAATCCATTCACATATGATAATCTTATTCATAACAAATGCGCCCTGCTACAGCTTTTTAAGCTATATCAAGACGCATTATTATACTTTATCTGTGGAATGTCTGTTTTTTGACAGACCTATATGTTTTTATATACTAATTACCACATTCTATGCTTATTTCATTGAATTTATCCAGAATATTCTGTATTTCAAGGTCTGCTTTTTCACTGTCAGACTTATCAATTACCGGCTCTCCCCGATGCATCATTAAAAGTCGGCTTCCATATTCTACTGCATATCTTAGGTTATGGGTAACCATAATCGTTGTTAATTCTTTCTCTTTTACTATTTCATCGGTTAACTCCATAATCCGTTCTGCCGTTTTCGGGTCAAGAGCGGCTGTATGCTCATCTAGAATTAGGAATTCTATGGGTGTCATAGTGGACATTAACAATGCCATAGCCTGACGCTGCCCTCCGGATAAGGAACCAACCGGTATGTCCATCTTATCCTCTAATCCTAGGTTTAATTTTCTCAAACTTTCCCGGTATTCATTGATTCTTTTTTTATTCGTGCCCATAGAGAGATTAAACGCTTTTCCTTTATTATCAGCTAAAGACATATTTTCTAATATTGTCATAGTAGGACAGGTGCCCATAGCCGGATTCTGATATACCCTGCCTATTTTTCTCTGTCTTTTATATTCGGGCATATTGGTAATATCCGCCTGGTTAATATATATTTTGCCATTATCAATAGGTATGCTTCCGCAAATAATATTTAACATAGAGGTCTTACCTGAGCCGTTGCTTCCCACCACAGAAACAAATTCTTTATCCTTTACCGTCAGATTAAAATCATTAAACAAGCACATTTCATTTACTGTTCCTGGGTTATAATATTTATTAATATTTATTAGTTCAAGCATTGGTCTTTACCCTCCTTTTTCTCTCGTAGCTGATAATTAAAATTGCAAGGAATAAAACCGAAGTAATCAACTTTAAATCAGATGCTGCCATGCCAAAGGAAATAGCGATGGAGACACAAGCTTTATAAAGAACAGACCCGGCTATTACAGCCGTTGTTGCTTTTACCTTCCCCCTTTTCTTAAAAAGACTGGTTCCAATAATAACACTTGCCAAACCAATTACAATGGCTCCGGTACCTATGGAAATCTCAAAGAATCCATGTTTTTGTGTATATATACAGCCTGCCAGTGCAGCGAATCCGTTGGCAATGGCAAGACCTATAATTTTTACTGCTCCTTTATCCTTTGCAAGAGATGTTACTAAAACCTCATTGTCCCCCACAGCCCTTAGGAGATAGCCGGACTTCGTTTTCAAATAGAAGTCCAGTAATAACTTCATAATAATAATGATAAGCAACAGAATAATGATCGGTACAAGAAATTTAACAGGCTCCGGTACCACTTTATCAAGAAAAGAATTTTCAAATATACTTTCCTTACTAAATATTGCTACATTTGATTTTCCTGCAATTCGCAAGTTTATAGAATACAAAGCCGTCATTATAATAATACCGGATAAAAGATCCCTAACTTTGAATTTAACGTGTATAATTCCTGTAAGCATACCAACAAAAGCACCTGCTAAAAAAGCAAGAAATAAAGTTACCAAAGGATTTACGCCTGCTACAATCAGGATAGCCGCAACTGCACCTCCAAGCGGAAAGGTACCGTCAACCGACAAATCGGGAAAATCCAATATTTTATAAGTTATATATACTCCAAGAGCCATGACCGCATATATAAACCCTTCTTCAAATACGCCCAGTATTAATCTGAACAGACCTTCTAATCCTAACATAGCTTTCTTTCCTGCCTTTCCTCACTGGGGATGATTAATCGCCTCTTCCCTCTTTATCACGGATAAATAAAGTAGTATCATTCCATTTATTCTGTAATTTCTGAAAACATTTCTTTTGCTGAACTTACTAAATTATCTGGTAAGTTAATTCCCAGATTGTCTGCAACTGCTGTATTGCCGTAAAATGCTGCTGCTTCTATTGTTTCAAATGAAAGATCTGCAGCTTTAGCTTCTCCTTTTAGTACCTTGGCTGCCATTTTACCTGTCTGAATCCCCAGGTCATAATAATCAAGACCCATTGCCGCAAGACAGCCAATTTTCACCTGCTCTACTTCACTGCCAAATACCGGTGTATTTTTATTTGCCGCTTTACTAAGTATAATCGGGAGAGAACTTACTACCGTACTATCTGTAAGGTTGCTGATACAATCCACGGACTCTAAAAGGCTGTCTGCCGCCAAAGGAATATCTGCTGCTGCCGTAATTCCTTTTATTACGATTTCAAAGCCATAATCTGCGGCGGCTGCTTTGTATTCTTCAATTGCTGACACAGAGTTGATTTCACTGGTACTGTAGAGTATTCCTATCTTTTTAGCATCCGGTAAAATTGCACGTATCATCTCCAATTGTTCTTTAACTGGTAATTTATCACTGGTGCCTGTTATATTTCCACTAGGCGTTTTATCTTCTTTTGCAAGTTCAGCAAGGACGGGGTCTGTAACTGCTGTAAAAATAATGGGAATATCTGAGTTTTTCGCTGCACCAAAAGCACTTTGAGCCATGGGAGTTGCGATAGAACAGATTAAGTCTACTTTTTTAGATACATATTCATTTGCTATCTGAGCTGCCATACCACCATCTGCCTGCGCATTATCGTAAAGTACTTTCAGATTCTCACCTTCCACATAACCCGCTTCCTTTAAACCTGCCAGAAAGCCTTCCCTGCAATTATCCAAGGAACCATGCTCTGCAAACTGCCCGATACCGATGGTTATCTGTCCCTCTTTCTGACTGCAACCGGTAAAAAGACTGCATAATAATACAAATAACATAAATACAGCTGTTCTTCTCTTCATAAAAACACTCCATTTCTCCGCCTTTCGCGGCTCAATATCTCATATGATTGGTTCACTGCTAATAAGTGATTGTTCCGTTCGACCTTTTCTGCCATTTATGGTTTGCCAATGGATGGTTTTTATTCCTTCACCATTTTATTTTGAATTAATACGTAAAAATAAATCTGTTATAAACGCTTCCAAAAAGGATATATAATTTATTTTTAAATAAAAAAAGCCCCAAGTTATATAACTTGAGACGAATAAAATCCGCGGTACCACTCAATTTGACAAAGTCCACTTTTTCATATACTAACATATATGCCATACTGGTAACGGTTATGGTCACCGTCAACGCCTACTATTATTTCGGGTTGCCCTCAAAAGCCCATTCAACTAAAAATTCCATACTCCTTTCCACCACCAGGAGCTCTCTGTTATGAAATATGAAAGTCTACTCTTCTTTCTCAACGGTTTTCGCTTATTAATAACTATATGATAATATGCTTTTAAATATTTGTCAATGATAAATTTTTATACGGTATTAGTATCTGAACCATTTTTGATAATGTCTTAAGTAACCACAAGTGATTATGTCCCAAATGAGTAATCCATGTTACACTATATCCTCATGACTTACAGATGAGGAGACATTATGAGAAAGGTCAAGTTGACTATGAATGAAGAAAAACGTTATGAAGTAATAAAGAAGTTAGTAGACACAAACGGAAATAAAAAGAATGCTGCCTTGAAGATCGGTTGCACCGAAAGACATATCAATAGAATGATTGCAGGATATAAACGTGATGGTAAATCCTTTTTTATACATGGAAACAGAGGTCGGACTCCTGCTCATGCTCTTTCAAAAGAAACCAAGCAAACTGTCCTAGATTTATATCGTAGTAAGTACTTCGATACGAATTTTACTCATTGTATCGAGCTTCTAGAGAAGTATGAGGGAATTTCTATTTCTGTATCTACATTGAACTCTATTTTAGAAAAAGAATATATTCTTTCTCCAAAAGCTACCCGATCAAAAAAAAGAAAAACCAAACTAAAACTTAAACATTTGAAAACACAAACTAAATCTAAAAAGATACTAGCAGAGTTGCAATCCAATATCGTTGCAATCGAGGATGCACATTCCAGACGTCCTAGATGTGCTTATTTTGGCGAAATGCTTCAAATGGATGCTTCGATCCACTTGTGGTTCGGTGATACGAAAACTCAGCTTCACATCGCTGTCGATGATGCAACTGGTACTATTGTCGGTGCTTACTTTGATGAACAAGAAACTTTAAAAGGATACTACAATGTGTTTCATCAAGTACTTACTGAGTATGGTATTCCCTATTTATTTTTTACCGATAACCGTACAGTTTTTGAATATAAACAAAAAAACGCCCCTTCTATCGAAGAGGACACATACACACAATTCGCTTATGCTTGTAAACAGCTAGGTGTTGAAATCAAGACCAGCAGTATACCACAAGCAAAAGGTCGAGTGGAACGATTGTTCCAAACCTTACAATCTCGCCTACCAGTCGAATTACGCCTGGCAGGCATAAACACACTTAGCGAAGCAAATGCATTCTTAAACTCCTACATAAAAGAATACAATGCCAAGTTTGCTCTAGAGACCAATCTTATCAAATCTGTCTTTGAAAAGCAACCCGTTTTAGAA
Source organism: Anaerocolumna cellulosilytica (assembly GCF_014218335.1). Taxonomy (GTDB): domain Bacteria; phylum Bacillota; class Clostridia; order Lachnospirales; family Lachnospiraceae; genus Anaerocolumna; species Anaerocolumna cellulosilytica. The sequence goes on from NZ_AP023367.1 coordinate 4,349,875, forward strand.
GAAATAAATCTTGTTCTTTCTGTTCTTACAGAAAGAAAGATAGATAATGGACACTGTTTGAAGTTTAAAAATAAGTATTTTAAGACACTTGATAAGAACGGGCATCAGGTACACTTTTATAAGGGGACAAAGGCAATGGTAATAGAAGCATTTGACGGTAATAAATACTGTTGTATAGATGAGAGTATTTATGCGCTAGAAGCAATTCCGTCACATGAGAAAATATCAAAAAACTTTGATCTTACGCTGTCGCAGAATAGAACAATAAAGCGGAAGATACCAGGGATGCATCATCCTTGGAGAAGGCAAGAATTCTGGCGTTTTGTTAAAATGCAGGAACACCACTGGAATGATGAAGTCCCTGCTTAAATAGATAAAAGCACCAGCCACAGCTGGTGCTAATGTTTAAAATTTATTAGGACATTCTCAAAAATGCTTGACATGATAAATTTTTATACGGTATTAGTAAGAATTATCCATCTGCCTGCCACATGTTACAAGCCTTAAAATAAACTTAACTGTTCAAATTGGTAGCCGGATTTATAACTAGCTATGATGTGTTTCATATGATAAAGCAGCTTATGTTTCTCACATTCATCTGCAAAGTATTCATAGAGCTCTTTCTGCCTTGCACTGCTGCACAGATAACGATTACCGTATTTTTTTATATACTTTTCCTTTAATCCCGGAAAGTTCTGGTCCAGCTTATGATAGTAATACTCTCTCTGGGTATTCCGTAAGGTTACTCCAAACAACGGATAGATAAACCTGGCTCCATTATCTTTTGCACGTGCTACAGTTTCTCTAATATTTTCCTTATTGTCACTTATATAAGGTAACAAAGGCATAAAAAGCACACCGGTAAAGATACCTTCATCAGCCAGTTTAGAGATAGCCTCAAAACGTTTGGTGGATGTATTTACTCCGGGTTCTATCTTAGCCGCTATATCATCCCTGTAATTGGTTATGGTGATCTTGCATATAACAGGAGCCTGTTCTTTCATAGTTTTAAGAATATCGCAATCTCTTGTAATCAATGCACTTTTAGTTGCTATGGCAGTCCCAAAACCATAGGCCTCCTGAATTTCTAGCCCGTGTCTTGTCAGCTTAAGCTCTTTTTCATATGGATTATAAGGGTCACTCATAGCCCCTGTTCCAACAACGCCGGTCTTTTGTTTTCTTCGGAGCTCATCCCGTATAAGCACTAATGCATTATCCTTAGCCCTTACTTTATCAAAATCTGTAATTCTGTAACAGTCACTTCTGCTGTCACAATATATACAGCCATGGCAACAGCCCTTGTATATATTCATATTATAATCTGTACCAAACCAGTTGGCGTCTTTTGTTTTACTGATTATGGTTTTTGCGGGTATGTATTCCATAGAAATAATCATGTCCTTTCCAGAACCTGCAAACCTTGCATTGCAGGCTTAAGCATGTTTTTACACCCCTAAACTATAACATTCTTAAACTGACAACTGTATGTCATATTATTCAGACTTTTAATCTTCATGCGCAGGATTAGAGTGCCAAAAAGGATTTGTCTGCGTGGAGTGAGTTTGAAATCTTAATTTTACAAGTACTTATCCAAAGCCCCCTTAAGCCTGTTCTTTATAACCGTTCTAATATATTCCGGTTCTACAACTTCTGCTTGGTTGCCATAAGACAGAATAAAATCATAAATCCATTCTCCGGCAGGATAGCAATACTTCACTAAAAAATACCCTGTTTCCTCTTTTGAAATCTGTTCTTCGTCACATTCATCATAGATCCGGTATGCTTGGGAAGGGTCTACCCGCAAGGTAAAGCTAACCTGATTTAACGACTTTTGCTCGTGAAGGTACGTTAGGCTGTCCGGTTCTATTACTCTTAAAAAAGTTTCATTCGTTAAGCAGATATGTTTCATGCGATTTAGCTTAAAAAGCCGAAACCCGCTTTTTGTATGGCAAAAAGCTTTCAAGTACCAGTTCTTGTTCTTAAACCACAATTGTAAAGGTTCTACCCTCCTTTTCGCCTTTTGCCCGGAGCTGTTATAATAATCAAATTCTATCACTTTTCTTTCAAGTACCGCAGCTTTTAGCAACTGAAGGGCTTCCTTTTTCTGATCGCTCCAATCCGTAAAATCAATCTCTATCCAATTCAGAGAATCCGTACCAAACAGGTTCGTAAGCTTTGTTAATATCTGATTGGTGCTTGTATAGTTGGTCGCTCTAAGACCTTGCAGAGCAGTAATTATTTCCTCCTGCTCCTCTTTGGTAAGGACTGATTTGTTTAGCACAAAGCTATTTAGTAAACCAATGCCTCCGCCCTTCCCCTTGCTGGTGTAGATTGGTATGCCTGCCTGACATAGCACTTCTATATCTCGGTAAATGGTTCTGACAGATACTTCAAATTGCTTTGACAATTCCTTGGCAGTTATGTTCTTTCGGTTTAATAAGATATAAACAATTTCAAACAGTCTACCAACCTGCATGATTACCTCCTGCTTTCTTCTGATATTAAGCCTTTAATACCCTGCATATGGCAAGTATACTTGCGATTTTGTTTCATTAAGCTAGATTAAAAATGGTATTACAATTTTTAATCTAACTCCTATTGCATTCCGTATCCGTTTTCAGATTCGACACTGCCACAGTTTAGAGTATGAAATTGCTTTTCGCTTCATACTATTGTAGCAGAAAAATCTGCTTTACAAAAGCTTAATTTAAAATAGAAGATGGCTGTATAAAAACTACATTTGCAGAATTCGTTCTGCAATATTCATAGTAGATTCTCTATGAGAAACCAGAATTACCGTTTTATCCTGACTATAATCAACCAAAGCTTTTAATATAATTCCTTCATTCAAGCTATCCAAATTACTGGTGGGTTCATCCAGCAAAAGGAAAGGAGCATTATGTAAAAATGCCCTTGCAATACCGACACGTTGTCTTTCTCCACCGGACAATTTATCTCCTAATTCACCGGTTCCCGTATCATACCCATTGGGCAGGGACATTATAAAATCGTGAAGAGACGCTTTTTTTGCGGCTTTTATAATTTCTTCCCTCGTGGCTCCTTCCTTTGCAATTCCTATATTTTCCGCAATGGTAGCATTAAAAATATGGGTTTCCTGGGTAACATAGCCCTCCAGTCTTCTTAAGTTATCCGTGTTTATGTTCTTAACATTTTTCTTTGAGATGGTTACTGTCCCTTTATTTACATCATAAAACCGCATCAACAATTTTAAAAGAGTTGACTTACCACAGCCGTTTTTCCCATGGATTCCAAGAATTTTATGCTTTTCTAATTCTGTCGAAAATCCATTTAAAATTTGTCTTTTACCATAACCAAAACATACGTCTTCACAGGCAGCTCCTTCAAAAAACACTTCTTCTTTATCTATAATTTCTGTGACGATAGGCGTTTCTTCCAGCAAATCCAGTACCCTGTTTCCACTGGCAAGAGTATGCATTAAATTATTTGACAAATTACTTAAAGCAATAACAGGCCCAAAGGAGCCTATCATGGTAACAAATGGAATAAATACACCTTCAAAGCCTACGATACCTTTTTCAAAAAGCCAGCTTCCAAGTAATAATGTAAATAGAGAAAATACAATAACACCCACATCATTCATAACTCTTGTCAGATTCTCCAGACGTTTAAATTCCCATTGTTTTTCTTCTAATTCACTCGTTTTTTCCTTCAGCTTCGTTCTTCTTTTTTCTCCTGCCTGATATTGTAACACCTCCGTTAACCCTCTTAAGCTGTCCAGAAGAAAACTGTTCATTGCACCAATGGAGTTTCTATATACTAATCCCTTTTCCCTGCCTGCCTTAGAAATGATAATAGGAAATACACCACCGATTACAATATATGCTGCAATTGCCAGTACCCCATATAAAATATGATAAGTGGCAAGATAACAGCCGACAATAGCCGAAGTTGCCACTCCAATCGCTATGGGTGATATCGTATGCGCATAAAATACCTCCAGCAATTCTATGTCACTGGTTAGTAATGCAATCAGGTTTCCTTTTTCTTTTCCTTCAAGCTTTGCCGGTGCCAAACGTCTTAGAGCTGCAAATACCTGGTGCCTGATAAATGCCAGAAGTTTAAAGGCTATGTAATGATTGCAGGCTTGTTCCCCATACCGCAAAACACCTCTAATAAGTGCGCAGATACCTAGCAGAATAAAAACCGTACTTAATGCAATACCGTAATCCATGTTTAGCACTTTTAGAATACCATGCCCCCCCAGTACCGTTATAGCCATTGCGCTTAAATTACCCGCAATGCCAAGAAGGATTGCAAGAAGCATTATATGCAGCAAAGGTTTTATCAGTCCGATAAGTTTTCCCATTACCACAATACCTTTTCTAGACATGAACGCTCTCCTCCCTTCTTGCTGTATTTTTCTGTTCCGCGTAAGCCTCCAGCGTTTTCTGGCTTTCGAAAAGACTTCGATACATACCCTCTTTCTTTATCAGCTCATTATGTGTTCCGGACTGTACAATTTCTCCCTGCTTAAGAACTAAAATCTGATGACTGGCAACTACATTTTGTAATCTGTGGGATATGAGCAAGACTGTTTTATGCTGCGCCAACTCATATATGACGGACATAATTCTTTTCTCACTTTCCGCATCAATATTAGAAGTAACCTCATCGAATACATATATAGGCGTATCATGAAGCAATGCTCTTGCTAAAGCCAGCCTTTGTGCCTGACCACCGGAGAGATTTGATGCTTTTTCTTGTACCTTATAGGATAAACCACCATTTCTTTTTATAAATTTAAGCAAGCCAACTTTATGAAGTACCGCTTCCATTTCTTCTCCAGTCGCATCTTCTTTTCCCATCCGCAGAGTATCCTCCACTGTTCCTTGGAACAGATAGCTATTATGACTTACCAGTGTAATAACTTTCATTAGTTCCTCTTTCGCTATATTTAAAATTTCCGTATCACCCAAAGTAAATCCTCCCTCATAGCCATGCAGCCTGCCAGTCAACAAAGCGGCAATGGTGCTTTTCCCACAACCAGAAGCACCGACTAAAGCCGTTATTTGCTTTTCTTTTATGATAAAATCCAGCTTATTTAGGATAATCCTGTTTCCATCATAAGAAAATGTAAGCTTATCACCTACAATCTGATATGCTTTTTTCGGTTCTATAGTACCCTCTGCTCTTTGTTCCTCCATATCCAGTAAGAAAAATATCTTTTCGCTGGCTGCCATACCGTTCATGGCAATATGAAAGAAGGAGCCCAGTAAACGCAGCGGCAGAAAGAATTCAGAAGAAAGCATGATAATGAGGAAGGCACCGGTAAAATCAACACTTCCCTTTTGGTATTCCAGTATTGCAATTATAATTCCGGCAGCAGCACCACCATAGGCGATTATGTCCATTACCGTAATAGAATTTAACTGCATGGAAAGCATACGCATGGTAATCTTTCGAAAGTTCTCTGCTTCTATATCCATTTCCTCTGCCTTCTTTTCATCCGCCTGATAAATCTTTAAGGTGACCAGACCCTGTAGATTTTCTAAGAAGCGCTGTCCTAAATCCGTATAGCTTCCCCAATATTTTTTTAGTATTTTTTTAGCTATTTTTGAAATCACAATAATCGTAACCGGAATCAACGGAACGCAGACCAGCAGCACAACGGCTGCCTTAAGATTTACAAAGGATAACAGAACAAACAAAGTAAGCGGTGCAAGCATACTGTAAAAGAACTGGGGCAGATAACGGCTAAAGTATACCTCTAATTGTTCTACCCCTTCTACCGCCGCCTGAACTACCTCGGAAGTATTCATTTTCTCTTGATACGCTATGCCTAAACGAAGCAGCTTTTCATAAATCCTGTCTCGCAGCTCTTTTTTTACATAGGCAGAAGCTTTTGCAGAAGCTTTGGAAGAAAATGTATGACATAGATTTCTTACTATCAGTGCCAGAATAATAAACATTCCCATAAAAAGTGTACTGTTAAAGGTAAGCTTCTGATGCAAGCCGTACTTTAATATATTCATAAACAAATACGTATTAAAAACATTGGCAAGAAGGGCAAGCCATAAAAAAACTACCGTATGTTCTATGTATTTTTTCGTACCTGCCAGGTAACTGATAAGTCTCTTCTTTATCATGGTTATATATCCTTTCAATCAGCTCATATAGTTAGTATCGGCTGCTTCTAAATCCGTAGGAACTCCCTTATAGTATCACGTCAAGTCTTCTGTCCCCTTTAATTTATCTACCGGTATCGTTTTTATACGGAAGATAAAATAATAATATTTAAAGCACATTACAACCCCAATTGCAATTCTGCCATGAACAGAAGGCATAAAGATAAATGCCAGAATCAACATAGCAGAAGCCGGTATTAAGATTCTAATCTTTGTCTTTCGTGTCATGGCTCTTGATTTTACAAAGCTGTCCAAATGGTTTTTATAAAGCCTTGTGGAACAAAACCAAGTATGAAACCTTGCAGAGCCTTTTGCAAAGCAAAAAGAAGCCACTAGTAAAAAGGGCGTTGTAGGCAAAACCGGCAGAACTACTCCCAGTGCTCCAAGTCCCAGCGCAAGGAAACCTGCCACAATATATAACACTTTCACCGGATTATATTTCACTACTATTTCCTCCATTCAGTTGTTTATGACGTTTTAATCAACTATGTATGATTTTCAAATTGTTTAACACTAGTATGAACCATGTGCTTTAGAGCTAAAACAGGATGATGAAAAAGCATTCTGGGACCGGCATATTTCATAACGCTTCTTACCTGCTCCCTCCTATCTGCTTTATAACAATGAACCTTACAGTTACTGCAAAAGGTCTTTGTCTCCATAAAAGGGCATTTGTCAATCTGCTTTACGGCATAAACTCTTAATTTTTCACATTCCGGACATAGGGTGTTCGTAGTAAACAGATTTTTCTGATATTTTTGCGGTGCGTATAATGCCGGGTTATGCCTATTTCCTTTACAGTATATAACCACCATTTTTGTAAGCAATTCTTTTTCTGTCTCCCGTCTTCTCTGGAGACTTTTATCCCCTGTTTTTTTATTCATAAATACTCCAAATCCTTCTTTGCACACTAATTCCCTTGGGGTAATGCCACAAAACAGGGTGTGAAATAGCCTTTTACACTAGCTTACGTTTCATATTATTAGCCTGCCCTGCGGTATTGCCCAAATAGATCATTATGATATGCAACCCATTTTTTAACTATGTAACTCAACATAACATACCAGATACCATTCGTCAATAGTGATTATGATAATTATTCTCAATTAAAACAATTAAAGAAAGCAGTTAAAAAATCATCTTTCTTAACAGCCTTCTTTTATACCTGTATCTGTTACTTAATAAAAATTGTAATAAACATATTCATCCGCCGGAGCCTCTATCCCGGTAATCTCAACATCCGTTAAAACCGGTACCTTGCTGCCGTTATATGTTCCCTCCTTAATTGTACCAGTGACCTGAATCCACTCTTCTTCCTTAAGTTCTTTTATTCTATCCGTTTCACATATCAATCCGAAGCCGCTGACATCAGCGGCACAGCATACCATAACATAACGTCCTGCCAGAAACTGATTCTCCCTAAGCCCTTCCAGGTAGAATACCTGAGCGGTAAACTGATACCTTTTTCCGATAAAGTCCTCCAGATAATCAAAGGTATCGTAATACCAGCTTGCAAAATAATCATCCTTAATTATGGTAGCACCGTCTAAAACTTCTCCTGCATACTTTTCAGACATATCATCATAAGTATTAACTGCCTGTAAGTCGGAAGTATCGTAGAGACTGGTATCCTGGGAAACTGAATCTTCCAATGTATTAATTACATCCTCCCCTGTATCTTCTGTATACTCATTTAAGCTCTCTGTACTATCAAAAGAACCGGTATTATCATTGCTTTCAGGTGCTTCATCTAAGGCCAGGTCTGTCTTCCCGTATCCTGCTGTTCCAGTAATTTGATTTCCCCCAAATACATTTACCTGCGCATTTCCTACTCTCTGGGTTACACCTTGAACGGGAAAGAGTAACACAATAAAAACCGGAAGTACATAGATTAAATATTGCTTTAGATTGACATTATGTCTGGCTTTCTTAAGCTCTCCAAGTACACTAAAAGCAAATACAAATAAAACACCTATCGATAACCATATCCCCCAGTGATATCTGGGATGCACATAATATTTGACTTTTCCTGTAATCATGCCCATGGCCAACAAAACTGCCATTGCAATTAATATAATAAATTGTACAATAACTTCTGCATTTTTTTTACGCCGCATAAAATTCTCCTTTTATTTCTTAACTACTAGGCAATTGCAAAACAATTATTTAATAGGATAAAGAGATTCGCAACCACCTATATATACTATACTAAGAAATGAATTAAACTAAATAATAACAGACCATTAAAGCATATCATAAGTACAAGACGTAATAAAAAACTCATTTTTAATACTTCTGACAGCATAATCAGGTTTTTAAAATCTATCATGGGGCCTAAAACAACAAAAGCCAGTACCGATGCTTGTGAAAAGTTCGTATTAAAGCTTCTTCCAATAAATGCATTGGAGGTTGCGCAGGTTGACATAAAAACAGCAGCCACCATCATAATTACTAATTCCAATGCAAAATTTCCTCCAAAAAGCCCTTTTATAAAAGGTCCGAAAGAATATTGGAGCAAAGCAGACAAAAACGCCCCATAGATAACAAACTTAAACACCCTGAAAAATTCCAGCTTAGCACCATAAAAAACACCCTTTAACCGTTCTTTTATACTACTTCCTTCTATCTTCAACACATTACCGCTGATACCACTTAAGATTCCTTCTGTATTGATTGCATCCTTTGTTGTGTAATTACCAAAACGAAGCAAGAATCCAACCAGCAGACCGATAATGATTCCTGCTGCAATTCGAATTAGTACCAGATATGGTTTATCAGGAAAAGCATATAGAACCGATAAGATTACTACAGGATTTACTGCGGCAGAGGTCAACCAGAATATCATAGTCTGCGGAAGTGGAGCACCTTTTTTTAGCAAACCGGATACCATAGGGATTAGACCACAGTCACAAACCGGAAGGAAAAAGCCTGCTATAGCCGCAAAAAAATAGGACTTATAATTATTTTTTGTAAAACGGCTGATTATAAAAGAAGCAGGAACCATAAGCTGGATGAATGAAGATACAAAAGCCCCAAGCAGGACAAAGGGTACCGCCTGCATCAGTATACTGATAAAGAAGACGGATACTGCCTGAACATATTCATAAATACTTTCCAGTCTTTTATAGGGCAAAAAGCAAAGTATGGACAAAATAACCAGAGTAATTATCATTCCGGGTGATATTTTCTGGTAGGTTTCAAAAGGCGTAAAATAATTCATTATTTTCTTTTCTTCGCTCCATTGAATCGGAAAATAAACCCCGGTATTTTTGTTAATATTATGAACTACCCTTTTTAGCTTTGCCTTTTCTTTTTGATCTAGATGCTCTATTCTGTTAAAAATCACAAAATTACTGTTTAGAATATGTGGTTGGATTAAAGTCGTCATATTCGACAAATAACTCTGAAAGGTAGTTCCATCACTGATAAATATAACATTTCTTATGTTATAATGACCTGGTTTTCTTTTACTAAAAAAATCGGTAATCTCCCAGGTACCATTATATTCTACAATAATATAATCAGGATTATATTCCCTTTCTAGAGTAGTAAACAACTCCTCGTTCAATTCTTCATAACTTTCTATAATATGTATCCTAGTATTGCTTTTCTCTAACAGTTCCATCTCATACTCTATCATTCCCTCTTCACAAAGGAGCAGTAAAGGATTTTCATATTCCTCTAAGGTATCACTTTGCAGCAATTCCTTAATAAAAGTTGTTTTTCCGGCTTCCAAAAATCCGGTTATTACATCAATATTTACGGCCATACATACTCCTTACCTGCTTAGCTCATAACACCGAACAGCTTTGTCAATTCATCCTCATTCATATTTTCACCAATTACACAGATTCGTCCTGTATAATCCGGTGCAATATCTCTAATGGTTATCTCGTCTGGTACATAATCAAACTGCACCCATTTTCTTTCCTCAACTTCCAGGATACCCTTGGCACGAAGTATGAAACCGGGCTGATTTTGCAGCTCTTGTAATATCTTATATAAATGTTTTTTATCAAATACATTTGCAGTTTCTACCCCCCATACCTTAAATATCTCGTCGGCATGATGACCGGAGGTTTTATTCACCTGACTGACTGTAACAGGTTCTGTTATCCTCCGGATGCGGGAAGAACACTCTGCTGTCTTTAATTCATCTAAAAGTTCCGTTCTCTCCTTCTTTTCAGACATTTCAATCACTTGGCTGCCGCTTAGTATATCCCAGTCCGTAGATACAATAGTTCCTTTCTTGTTATAGAGCCTCATATCCTTTAAGATAGAATTAATGCTATCCTTTTTCATATTCTGCGTCCTACTGATGAAAATAGTATTGCTATGTATTAACTGGTCTCTATAAAATTCTGCAAAGTTTTTTAAATACATTTTGTATTTTGTACCGTCAACAACTGTAATACGCATATTAATATCACATTGACCCTTACTAACAAACTGCCCGCAAGCTTTCACAACATCAGAAAGTTTACCGACACCTGATGGTTCAATTATGACACGGTCGGGCTCATATAATTTTATAACTTCCTTTAAAGCCATTGTAAAATCACCTGCTATGGTACAACAGATACATCCGGCATACATTTCCTTTACCTCGATTTCAAAATCCTTAAAAAGTCTGCCATCAATACCTATTTCACCGTATTCATTTTCTATCAAAACCACCTTCTCTCCTAAGAATCCTTCCTTTAGCATCTTTTTGATTAAAGTGGTTTTTCCTGCACCTAAAAAGCCTGAAACAATATCTATTTTTGTCATGAAATTCCTTTCAATATATGGTAATAAATAGTCTCACAAGTATAGTATGATAAATATTTATAGGATTAACGTCTTCGTTTCAATATTACAGACAACAATAATGTAATTACACCTGTCAGTACAATCGTTCCACCGGGCTTTAATCCGAAATAAAAGCTTAGTGTAAGACCTACTACAGTAAAGAAAACTGCAAAAAATACAGAAATGAACAAAGTCTGCTTAAAGCTCTTTCCAAACTGCATACCACAAGCAACAGGAATAACCATTAAGGAAGATACGATTAAGGCTCCAACCGTTCGTGATGCTACTGATACTGTCAACGCAGTCAAAAGAGTAAAAATAAAATTAATAATGGTCACTGGAATTCCGGATAACTTTGCCGAATCTTCATCAAAAGCCATATGCACGAGTTCTTTATATAAAAGTACAAATATAAGTATCACCAGTAAACTTATACCAATAACCAGATACATCTCGAATTTTGTAATAGCAACGATGCTGCCAAATAAAAAGCTGTTAAAATTAGCTGCATTCTTAACGAAACCGGACATCAAGCCTGCCAGCCCCACTCCTGCCGACATTATAACTGCTATGGAAATTTCTGAATATTTAGGGAATTTCTTTCTGATAAACTCAATACCAAATGCTGCAAGTATACAGGTAATAGAAGCACTTAATATAGGATTCATGCCTGTAACCAGCCCAATTGCCACACCTGCCAAAGATGTATGGCTTAAAGCGTCCCCTGTCATAGAAAGTCTTCGAAGCACGATAATCATACCAATACACGGTACAATTACTGCAAGTAATATACCTACACTAAAAGCTTTCCTCATAAAATCATACTGAAACAGCGTTAGCATGGAAGTTCTCCTTTCAGTCTTACGCTTTTGTTATTAACCTCATATATTTTATTCATGTCCTTGCTGACATTATGAATATTGTGAGTAACCATAACAATTGTGAGCTTTTCTTCCCTATTCAAGCGAAGAAGCAGACTATAAAATTTTTCTTCACTTTCTGAATCTACACCCGCGATTGGTTCATCGAGAATCAAAATATCCGGTTGGCTTACCAGGGATTTAGCGATTAAGACCCGCTGCTGCTGTCCTCCCGATAATTTACTAATAAGCCTGTTTTTATATCCATTCATTCCAACTAAATCTAAAACTTTTTCAGCCATCTCAAAATGATGCTTTTTCGGACGTTTGAATAGTCCAATATCGGGATAAAGATTTAACATTACTGTTTCCAAAACAGTAGCAGGAAAATCTGCTTTTACGGCAAGGCCTACCTGCGGTACATATCCAATTCTACCTCCGGTAATTAAAACCTTACCGTTCTTTGCAGGCAACAGTCCTAAAATTAATTTAATAAGGGTACTCTTACCAGTTCCATTGGGTCCGATAATCCCGGCATAATCCCCTTTTTCTATGGTTAAGTTGACATCCTCAAGGATGAAACCCTCCTCATAACCAAAACTTACATGGTTTAAAACGATGTGATTCATCTTTATACCCATTGCATACCGCAAGCTGGCTTGTGGTACTGCCACAATATAGGTTGAAAGAATCCTTGCGTGGCATCCTTCCAATATTATATATTTTCTTTCAACCTTAGACCATTGATAACTACTTAGTCATTCTTTAGTCCTTTAACAACACTCTTTAATCTACGGCAAAAGGCTGCTGCAAATACAGTATCGCAGCAACCCCTTTTTTATATTACCTTCATAAGAAGTATATGTCAACGCTCTCTTTACTTAGATAATGCCTTTATCAACGCTTCCAGGTTATATTCCATAATAGATAAATAATCCTCTCCGGCAGTTAACTGTTCCTCTGTAAGCCCCTCCAGAGGATTTAATACAGCTGTCTCTGCTCCGACTTCAAATGCTATGGTCTCAGCAACTTTAGGACTAACCAGCTCTTCAAAGAATATAGTCTTAATATTATTTTCTTTTGCAAATTCTATAATTTCTGCCATTCTCTTGGCATCAGGTTCTGAATCCGGACTTAATCCTTCCACGGCTACCTGCTTTAAGCCATAGTCTTTACAAAGATACGCAAAAGCTTCATGTGCAACTACTATATCTTTGTTCTCAAGTTTTGTCAGTTCCTCTGTAAATCTAGTATCTAACTCATCAAACTTAGCAGCAAAAGCTGTATAGTTATCTTCGTAATACTCTTTATTATCCGGGTCAGCTTCTACCAAAGCATTCTTGATAACTTCCATCTCTTTTTTAGCATTTCGAATGCTAAGCCATACATGGGGATCATAACTGTTTTCCGCTTCGTGCGCCTCTTCCTCTTCTTCATGCTCCTCATCCTCATGGCTGTGCCCACCTTCAACCAGTTCTACTCCTATAGAAGCTTCCACAAGTTTAAGACTTTTATTCTGAAGTGCCTGTGTGATATCTTCTACCCAGTGCTCCATACCTGCACCGTTGTATATGAGCAGGTCTCCGTTCTCAAGGTTTACAATATCCGTGGAAGAGGGTTCCCAGTCGTGCGGCTCTGTTCCGGCAGGAACCAGATTTGTTACTTCTACCTTATCACCGCCAATCTTTTTAGTTAAATCATACATCGGATAAAAGCTTGTATAGATTGTCAGTTTATCATTTACTGTCTCTGAAGCCGTTCCCGTTTCATCTTCTTTTACTACTTCTGTAACAATATCTGACTCTGTCCGGTTATTTTTTACAGTATTACCGCAACCAGTAAGAACTAGTACAGAACATAAGAATAAAACCATCTTAAGTATATTTTTTATCATTTCATTACCTCCTATTCTAAAGTACATTTTTTTCTCAAACGCAAATGCAAATCATTTGCATTTAATATACTACTTTCCTTTTCATTTGTCAAGGACAAATAGAATATACTTTTACCTATTTGTTAGTACAATATGGCGATACCCCTTCTGTCATAAACTACTTATCAGCTGTAGCAATATTTAAAATGATTGACAAAACTCTAAATTGACTATATAGTTGATATTGGTCAAATAGTTCAAAAAAAGGAGGAATACTACTTTGCCAAAGACTTATTCTGACAGTGAAAGGGCCTATATTAAAAAACGCCTAATGGATGAGGCATATATATGTCTTGCCCAGTTCGGTGTGCGTAAGACTACGGTAGATGAACTTGTTAAAAGAGTAAACATACCCAAGGGAACTTTCTACCTGTTTTATCCTTCTAAGGAATTACTTTTTTTTGATGTATTTTGTTCACTCCACAATGAATTACAGACTACTCTTCTCCATTGGATTGAAGAGTTGCAGGGTAACATTAATACAGATACGATTACAGATTTAATCTATCGCTTATACAAGCAGGTAGATTCCACATTCATTTATACCTTTATTGCAAATGGAGACCTTGAGCTGCTTGTACGAAAATTACCCCCAGAGCTTGCGGCCACCCATGCACAAGAGGACGACTTTGCTATGAGGCATCTGCTTTCTTTACTGCCTGGCACCCATACAGAAGATACCATCAAAATATTCAGTGCTGTTTTACGAGCAATCTTTTGTACAATGCTCCACAAGCGTGAGATTGGAGAACACGTATTTGATGATACAATTCGTGTTATGCTGCGGGGTGTTGTACTTCAACTGTTTGAGGAGGATACATTATGATTCAGGTACAAGGTTTACAATTCAGCTATACCAAACAGCCATTCATTCAAAACATGAACTTTGATGTTAGGAATGGTGAAATCTTTGGATTTTTAGGCCCCTCCGGCGCTGGCAAAAGCACATTGCAAAAAATACTTACAGGTCTCTTGACCACGTATGAAGGTAGTGTGCAGTTAAATGGCACAGAGGTAAAGCATCATGACAACAGCTTTTACGAAAATATCGGTGTGGATTTTGAATTTCCCAGTCTCTACTCAAAACTGACAGCCCGGGAAAATCTTCACTTTTTCGCTTCCCTTTACAAAAAACACCAGGCAATCGACCCGCTGCTGGATAGCGTTGGACTGCTTGCTGATGCAGAGAAAAAGGTCTCGGCTTTCTCCAAGGGTATGAAATCAAGGCTAAACTTTATTAAAGCACTTCTCCATGAGCCATCCTTACTTTTTCTCGATGAGCCAACCTCTGGACTTGACCCCTCCAATGCAAGACGTATGAAGGACATCATTTTACAGGAAAAAGCAAAGGGCAAAACTATATTGCTGACTACTCACAATATGTACGACGCAACTGAACTTTGCGACCGTGTAGCTTTTATTGTGGACGGTAAACTGCGGGCATTGGATACACCACGAAATCTAATTATGTTAAGAGGTGCTTCGAAGGTTCGGTATACTTATACTCTGGATGGCAGGGAGGAACTGTCCGAAATCCCTCTAAACGAAACAGGTGCGGATATTAGATTGCAAAGGCTTGTACTGGAAAATAGGCTGTTGTCTATCCACAGCAGTGAACCTACCCTCAATGATATTTTTGTAGAACTGACAGGGAGGCAACTGCAATGAGAATAAATGTACTGCTTATCGGCGATATTCGCTTCCAGTTTAAATACGGTTTTTATTTTCTGTATCTGATATTTACTATACTCTATATAGGTCTTCTCTTCGCTTTGCCTGAAAGTTGGCGCGAGCAAGCCGCTATTTTGATGATTTTTACAGACCCTGCAGCCATGGGACTATTCTTCATGGGGGCAATTGTACTCTTCGAAAAGGGTGAAAGAGTTTTAGACAGCCTTGCTATATCACCTGTCAGACCAATAGAGTATGTGGTTTCAAAACTCTTATCCATCGCCATCATTTCCACAGTAGTAGGCCTGCTCATAGGATTGGGAAGTGGTATTATAACGAACCCTTTATTATTCATCATAGGCGTATTTTTGGGTTCCTGTCTGTTTTCTGCTATAGGGCTTTTGATTGCTTCAAATATTACAACTCTAAATCAATTTATAGTTGCTACCATCCCTGCTGAAATTATTATTAACGTACCTGCAATTGCTTATATATTTGGATTAAAACCTAGCTTAATGATAGTTCATCCGGGTGTTTGTATTATTGAGTTGTGTCAAAATGGAGATAAGGCATTGCCTGCAACCTTTATTCTTATATTATGGACAATTCTGTCGGTACTGTTGACACATCGTGTGGTAACCGGAAGTCTGCACTCATTAGGAGGTGTAAAGCCATGAAACCCCTGCTTCGATCTTTTACTATGTTTGTAGGGCAGGTATTTAAGGATACGATGCTTATCGCTGTCTGTATTGCTACTGTCTTTACCGCATTTTTTATTCGTTTCGGCATTCCTTCCATTGAGACCCTCTTATGTGACTCTATGGGAAAAGCAGTTATTCTTGCCGATTACTACTTGCTGTTTGATCTGCTGCTGGCTCTTGTAACACCATATATGCTCTGTTATGCATCAGCAATGATGATGCTAGTTGAATACGATGAAAACATAGCCGGTTACCTTACCGTAACCCCGGTGGGTAAAAAGGGGTATATTCTCTCCAGGCTGGTCTTTCCGACGGTAATAGCCTATATTGTGTCAATTGCTCTTTTGAGTTGGTTTTCTCTGACACCCTGGCCGATTTTAAATATTTTTCTTACTTGCCTTTTAACAAGCATTGCCGGTATTTCCATGGCATTGCTGCTATTTTCTTTTTCACATAACCGTGTGGAGGGTATGGCGATGGCAAAGCTGTCAGGGCTTTTGATGCTGGGACTGCCCGTACCCTTCTTCGTTTTTTCAGATATACAGTATCTGTTCTTACCTCTGCCATCTTTTTGGATAGCCAAGTTTTGTATAGGACAGGATTTTATATTTTTAATTCCCGGATTTCTATCTTCCCTTATCTGGGTTTTTCTGCTGTACCGTAAGTTTGACAAAAAAATTGCATAACGTTTTCATATATTCTGTACACCATGTTAAGGTGTACAGAATATATGAAAACGGCAAATAAATTAAAACCCGGTACGATACATACCAGTCCATCCATTTAGGATGTTAGTTAAGACTGGGGCTTTATATAAAACTATGTAAACTTAAAACAACCCCACTCTTGACATTTTCCTTAATGTAACTTATGATTTTATTGAATAAGGGAGGAATACCATTGAACAATAAAACCTTAAAATCAGCCGAGTTAAAACAAACCAAAAAAAGAATCTTAATACTGTCCGTATTAGAGAAAGCTTCTTCTGCTCTTACTGCCGAAGAAATAGCAGAGATTACTTCGCAAGACATAAAGATGAGTATCTCTACCATATATCGAGCCTTGAATGCTCTTGCTGAAAAAAATGTGGTAACAAAAACTCTATATCAGGATGGGAAAACCTATTATGAAATCAATAACCACACTCATAAACATACTTTAATTTGTACTCTTTGCAATGAAAAGGTGCCAATTAACACCTGCCCCTTGGAAGCTTTAGAAGATCATTTATCACAAGAAACCGGCTATACTATAACCGGACACAGCCTGGAGTTTTTTGGCGTATGTCCGAAATGCTCTATCGTTAAGGACGAAAAATAAGGATTCCTGCAAACGCTTGCTATATTTGCAGAAATCCTTATTTCATTCTATTAAAAGTAAACTCACTATAGAGTACTAACTTAGTCCTCTTCATAAAATAATTTAAATGTCCTATATATATCCAAAATTCCAAATCCCCATGCCTGATCTGGGTAAGAAATAGTTGGACTTCTCCTTGCACCACTGACTAACATTTTTCGCAGTATTACATTATTTAGGGTGGTGAAATTCCCTTTCAGAATTCCCCATTCCAATAACATGGCGGTTATTCCTGTTGCATGGGCGGCAGCAGCACTGCTGCCGGTATAATTATAATATCCACCACTCATGGCCGGAGATGAAATATTAACACCCGGTGCCGCTACATCCGGCTTTAGTCCATTGTTTTTTGTGAAACCTCTGCTGGTATAATAATACAGACTGTTATTGGCATCATTATATGCCGTTACACTTATACTATTGATTGCATTTGCAGGAGCCGAAAGGGTAGTATTAGAATCCGCATTGAGAAAATAAGTATTACTGGATAAAAAATTATTAATAGGCAGCCAAATATGATATCGTAATGTTAAATCTCCTGTCCCTGATACTACAAAACGCCATACCCCTTCTATGGCATTGAAAAACCGGAATAAAATTAATTGATTTCCCGTAATATCTTCATTGATATTATTATCAATATAAATTGTCGTCTGTTCAAAGACCATCTCCAAAGTATTTCTTTGCAAAAAGCTGGAGGGTATTCTACCGACAAACGCACCGGTAGGGGCATAGATATCTACTTCAACTATATTAGGGGCGTACCCCCAAAGTTCCATTGAAAACCCTTTTTCATCATTTCCAATATGTAAACCGATAATATCAAATTCACTGCTGGGATTAATCTCCCCATAGTAATGGTGTCTCTCATTCCCCTCATTACCGGATGCAACCACCACAGAATGTCCTACAACATTACCTTCATCATTCAAATATTTGCAAAGAATACTCTCTCCCTCATGTGAACCCTGAGAAGTTCCAACCCCAATGCAAATGGCTATTGGTCTGTCAAGTCTTTTTGCAATATCTACCAGATACTGAATTCCCAGTATGATATCATTTTCCTGAAAGCATAAAGCTCCATCCGGAATACGGAAAAACTCCCTTATGTTTTGCTTCGCCTCTTTTAATTTCACAACGACAATCTCTGTATCCGGCGCAACTCCTGAAAAATTATTAGCAATATCTACAGAACCTGCCGCAACTCCCGCAAGCATGGTACCATGACCAATCTCATCTTTACTTGGTACAACGGAAAAGGGGTCATTAACTAATAAGGCCCTATTTATTTGATTTTGTCTATATTCCGTCCCATAGAAAAATTTGGGGGGATAATTACTGCTTTCTATGGTTTGATCCCAAATCGATACGATTCTTGTTGTCTGATCTGCATAGCGAAAAGCAGCGTTCAGATAATCGATACCCGTATCCACAAAACCAATCAACACACCTTGGCCTCGAAGATTAAATCCAGGAACCTTTCGCAGCTGTTCAACTCCTGATGCTTCCAAACTAGAAGGTGACAATAAACCATAACATTTTGGAAGTAGGGAATATCCGAATTTCTGTACACTGTCATAAGTCAGATTTTCAGCCGGAATATGCACTGTTGCAAATCGATCGTTGACCCTGTTTATTGAAAAGCCCGTATATTTTTCAAATGGGTTTACAAAACCATTCTCATACCCTTCAACCAGTAAATCCATATAGTCATTACTGGTTATTTTATATCTTTCTTCTTCGGTCATTGACATATCCACCCAAGTTCAGTTTATTAATTTATATGATGGATACGTGAAAACTTTTCCTATATTTTTTAATAACTCAAACCAGGGTGTGAAATTTATTTATATTTCACACGAATCACCTGACATCTCTTATACAATCGGATAGCTTTTAAGTAGTCTTTGGTATTCTTCCTCTGTTATATTAATAACACTACCATGACGCTTTACAGTTTGTCCCAAATCAAATTCATCCTCGCTAAGAATACGGAATTCACCTTTTTCTAAATCAGATGTAATTAAGGGCAGATATCCTCCATGAGTTGCATAACGGTCAACAATTAAACACCATTCATCCCTGTCATTGAACTTAAAAATCTGAGGACCTTCCACGCCTTGCAGGCTTTCCACTACCGGAGCACTCATAGGGACAAAAGCATCTGGGGCAAGAGAGCTGCCTTTTTCGGTACGGATGTTTTTTGTCGTCTCATCCTTCGAAAAGCGGTAATAGGAGCCATTATGATAAATCATCGTTGTATCTATGATGTGATTTTCCCGTTCAATATATTTTTTTGCAGGGGTAAAGTTTCTAAAGTCTCTGGTTCTGGCAGAATATATTCTATGTTTTCCTTCCTCCTGCTCTTCCTTTGTATGAGAGGCCCAAAATACAAGGAAATTCTCCTGACTTTCATCATATATAACCTCGGGTGCCCATACACAACCGGCTCCCTCAATTCCTACTGTTACTGCCCACGGTTCTCCCCAGTGTATCAAATCCCCCGATTCCCACACAATAATATCTCTGCTCCCTTTAGTGACTGCATCACTCCAGGACTTACCACTGTATATTCTTAAATCCGTAGCAATCAAATAAAATTTATTCTCTTTTTCTGAGCGGACAATAAATGGATCCCTTACCCCTTTATCGCCTAAAGGAGAGCATAGTACATGCTCTCCTTTATTTAAATCTGTCCAGTGAAGCCCATCCTTACTGACAGAAAAATAAATTTGTTCTCCGTATTCTTTATCTTCTCCGGTGAAGTGAACAAAGAAATAACCGCTGTACTTTAATCCGCTTGTATTCATGTCGTTCCTCCTAGTACTTGTGCATGTCTATTTTTTTCGTTGCTGTTAAAATCCAACTCTTATTGTATGCCATATTATACCACAGATATAGTGCTTCGACAAACATTTCACCTTAGATGCGTTTTAATTGGTATAAAGCCGCACCATGAGGGTTTAGTTCTGCCATAAGACGTCCATCAGCTGTTTCTAATTCTTTTTCTTCCCACAAATCTCGTACTTGGTATCTTCCCTTGAGACCTAGCTGCATAAAGCTTACTTGTGGTTTCGTTAATGCAAAGGAGGTATTAAAGAAAGCAACATAAACACTACCATCCTTGCCAAAACTTCTCCATACAACCGTGTCACTGGTTCTCATAATTTCTCTTGCACCATGAGAATGCTTTAACAGGTTAATAACATCTTTATTGGTCAAAAGGCTTAGGGTCCAGCTATCCAGTCCCTGTAATTCGCTGCCAAGCATAAGAGGCGAGCGGAATATGCTCCAAAGGGTCATCATCGTAATTTGTTCTTCTTTTGTAAAATTAGTAGGTCTGCCTTTACCACCGTCTCCGGTATTATTTAGTTCGATTCTTCCAAGGGGCAGCATATCACAATCCGGCCAACGGCCATCACCCACATATGGACTCCACGCCCGACACCGTTCAAACATTGCATAAAGCTGAGGCCAGTTATCCCAGAAATCCCCTGTCATACGCCACATATTGGCGTGCTCTAAAAGATGAGCAGCTTCTTCAAGAGGCGCCGGACCTGGTGAGAGACTTAATACCATAGGACGACCACATTTATCAATCGCCTTACGGATTAATTCAATTTCGCCTTTTGCAGAATAAACATCATGGGGCTTATATTCTGTGTTGCTGATATCATCTACCTTTACAAAATCCACTCCCCATACGGCATATAATTCAAAAAGAGAATCATAATAGCATTGAGCACCTTCTGCATCCGGATTTACACCATACATATCCGTATTCCACTTACACAAAGAAAAGCTATGGGCAATGTCTCTTGCCGTTGCTGTAGTCCCCTTAATCGGGGCTGCCATATGTACTGCCTGTCTAGGAATTCCACGCATAATGTGAATTCCAAATTTTAGTCCCATATCATGTATTTTATCGGCAATACCCTTAAATCCAACCCCATTTGCAGCTGATGGAAAGCGGTTTTCTGCCGGAATCAGTCTGGAGTATTCATCCATGGATAAAGGATAAAAATGATTATACATAGTTGAAACTGCTTTCGGTTCATACCATTGAATGTCACAGACTACATATTCCCAACCATATTCCTTTAAATGTTCTGCCATAAATTCAGCATTGCCTAACAACTGCTTTTCTGTAACGGAAGCACCGTAACAATCCCAACTGTTCCATCCCATAGGCGGAGTTTGCGCATAACTTTTAAACATGTGTATCTGCTCCTTATATTTTTGTATTTTTGTAATCATCTGTTTAAATCACTTCACAACTCACTCTCAACTATATATACCATACTTATCCCACAGATACCATGTCTAAATCATGAAAGTTTTATGCATTATGTTGCATCCACCTAAAGTGTGTTTAAAACGATTGAACCATTACTACTGAAATATGGTTTCAAACACCTCCTACATCAACTCCTCCCACTTCGCCCGGTGAATCATTTCTAAATAGCCATAATATTCTTCATCTATCTTTTTAATTGCACAGCCTGCATGAACTAATACATACTCACCGACCTGAGGCTCCTCTAATAACTGTATATTTACCCGGCTAACTATACCAAGAATCTCCACCTTAGCAGTAACACTTTTAACCTTATCAGAAACGCATCTCTCCTCTTTATCTTTCATATATGTCTCAATCTCAATTATTTTAGCGGGCACAGCTATGCACATTCTTACACTCCTTTTAAGCCTTATCGTATTTTAATCAAGGATTACCAACTGCCTAAATTAACTGTTTAGGCAGGCATTACATGTGCACTGCTTTTTATTCTCCCTCTAGGTTTTTAAAGATTACCGCCTGTTCCGATATGTCATCTCGTTCGATCTGTATTTTTGTCCAGTCACCATATCTTTTTTTGTTTATACTGCAAAGATGTTTAAAAAGAATTTCTTTACTTATAGAGCTATCTCGATTCACACTTAGAATAAGATTGTTGACCTTGTTATAGTGCTTTTGTGTACTTAGCACTTCCAACTCTTCCGAAATCTTTTGTAGCAGAATTGTATCAGGCATAGCATACCTCCTTCATTTCTATAACTTACACATCTGATATTAACGTACCTACCTGAGGTAATTGATTTAAAACGGTTTCAATTCCCATGTGGCAGCTCATAAATTGACCGGTTAAATCATTACCGGCAAATAACCCGTAATGACTCCCCCCGGCCCAGCCAGCTTTTTCACTCATATCATAAACCTTTCCATTTACTGCTACATAAGCCGCTTTACCACCTGTGCCATTGTACTCAGCAAGTTCCTGCAAGGTAAAAGTCCTCATTTCCACTGGCGGAGTTTCCTGCTCCGGTATGGTCTGCTGCGCTTTTACAATGTATTTTTGAATGGTATGAATTAATTCTTCCGTACGCTCCTGCATCAGTTTTTGATGTAATTCTTTTTCATAAGGAGTATTTCCGGCTATTTCCATCTTGCTGTAATAAGCAATTTCGGCTCGGAACTGCTCGACCATCTCTCTGATTCCATAATCTCCCTTCATAATAATAACCCTGCCCTTTCCAATGCGTACTAACAATAGTCCGACTATACTTCAATATATTAGAAAAAGGACAGGATTATACTTCTTTTTAAATTTGCTTATTAACGTTACGCTATATCTCCACACATAAAAAAGGCCGCTGCTTTGTAACTTCCGATTCGAGACAGGACATTACAACGTTACATAAGCAGCAACCTTTACAGGCTTTAGTAAGGATAGGGGGAACTATTCACTGATTAGTGATAAGATAGCTTTTTTGGGTTTTACCCCTACAGAACTGTCCACAACCTTTCCATCTTTTACTACTACAAGAGTTGGTATGCTCATAATATGGAAAGCCTGTGCCAGCTCTTCTTCTTCATCTATGTTTATTTTCCCTACTTTTGCAATTCCCTCCGCTTCTTTCGCAATTTCATCAATAATTGGAGCAACCATCTTACAAGGACCGCACCAGGAAGCCCAAAAATCTAGCAATACAGGTTTCTCAGATTTTAATACCTCATTTTCAAAATTTTTACTTGTTATTTTTAATGCACTCATATTATTAATCTCCTTTATTATTTACTGTATAAATTGAACTTTGTTTTTTGTCATGGTAAATTGCTTTCTTATATAGTATTTAAAGACGTTCCTTGGGTAGAGTAACTCAATTCAATTTATATTGGTTATATCTTTATTATAAGTATTTTAGAAATAAAGTCTGTGATGAAGTTACAAATATTTACAACCACTCTATGTAAGAAACTCTATCACTTCCCAGTATAGATCTGGAACGCTTAGAGTTTCTATTTATCAAAGTATCTAAATTAATTCTACTTGTTCTTAGCCATTTGTTATTTCTTTTACAAAATCCGCGGCATTTCTTAAATCTTTTGCATTGGGATGACCAAAGTTAAAATAAATGAATTTTCCCTTACAGTGAAAGGATTTGTTAGAAACAGCGAAACCTTTGTCTAAGAGTTCCTCCCGTAATTCCACCAGTACATCTTTTCCAATTTGGGAGGTTGAAAATAATACAATTTTTTTCGCAGCGTCTACTCGAAGAGTATCTAAAAACAATTGAATCTCCTCCGAAACGGTACCATAGTAAATACCGCTGCCAACGAAGAGTACATCAATGTCTGATACAATTGGTTTATAAATAACATTTACAGGAGTGATTCCTAATTGTTCTCCCATAGCCTTAGCAACTTTCTCTGTCTTGCCTGCTTTTGTAGAATATACAATCATTGCTTTCATTCACATCCATCCTTTCATTTACAATGAAGCATGCCGATTGAAACATACATAAGGAACCATATTGGAAATTATTTGGTTTCTCTCTATATTATATGTTTTTCGACACTAAATTCTAATGAAATATTTATTTATATACTTAATAAAATTTATTTGTAATTTGCTGACACATTTATTAGAAATTTGACATAGTATAATGTAAAGGTTACCAGTGCTAAACAGTACTGAAACAGCAACAGGCAAGTAACCTAAATGCAAAAAAAGGAGGAAATATTTATGTCATGTAATGGCTTTAACGGTAACCAGACATTAGCAGCTCATTTGAACAAATTCGTAGGAGAAACGGTTACTATATTTACAAAAAGCGGCGGTGTATCCGGATGTGGTTTTACTGGTGTCGTATTAGCAGTAAACTGTGATTTCGTTCGATTAGTAACCCGTAGAGGTACCGCACCCACGAATCCTATTGGTGGCCCTAACAGTTCTTGCTGCAGGGATTTAAACAATCATGACCATCGCAGAAATCATGGATTTGCAGTTGGCTCAGTATGTGATATTCCATTTGATAAAATTGCAGCCTTCTGTCACAATGCAGTTTAATAAAGGAGGGAAATTATATGTCTAATAATGGTTTTAACAATGGCTTTAACAGTGGCAACAATGCTACATTTGCAAGACATCTTTGTAAATTTATAGGTGAAACAGTAATTATCTTTACTACCAGCGGAGGACTATCCGGCTGCGGCTTCACCGGTGTTATCTTATCCGTTAACTGTGATTTCGTAAGGCTTGATTCCCGTGAAGGAATGGCTCCTTCCTGCCCTCTAGTTGGTTCTGTATGCGGCGACTTCGATAATGGCAACAATGGTAATCATGATTGTAACAATAACAACTATGATTATAACAACAACTGCTGTGATAATAATGACTGGGATAGAGATAGAGATAGAGACAGACGCCGTGAAATCGGTGCTGTATGTGATATCCCCATCGACAGTATAGCAGCTTTCTGCCATAACGCAGTATAAAATTCCCCTAATCTTTGAGACATCATGTATATATAGCGTTATTTAAAGAAGTACAGATCTTCACCTCACAATAATCTAAAAAGACTGTTTCAAAACAAGTCATCTTAAGGCATTCGCCCGATACTTGGTGTTTGAAACAGTCTTTATTTATTTGTTCTTTATTTATATATATATACAATCCTATTTAGACGATAAAGCGGTTCATTTCTATCTGCAAATGTTCTGAACTCTCTCTTGATGCCTGCATTAACACTGAAACTTCTGAAGACTTAGAGGTAATCTCCATAACTTTCCCTGCAATTTCACCGGTTCCGGCTGCTCCTTCCTGAGAAGCTCTTGCCACTTCATTCACTGCAATAATAACACTTTGAATGGAAGCTTCTAGACTTTCGGCCGTCGTACTAAAATCATTCACTAAACTGTCCATGTACTCTGCATCATTTCTATAGGCATCTACTACCTCTAAAACCCTGCCATAGCTTTCAACAATATCTGTTGAAACAAATTTAAGTAACAGATTCGTATTATCAGATAAATTTATGACTGAATTCGTTACTTCTCCAGTTACTTGCTGAATCTGTTCTACCATTGTTTTGGACTGCTCCGCAAGTTTTCTGATTTCATCTGCCACCACTGCAAACCCTTTGCCGGCCTCCCCTGCTCTGGCGGCTTCGATTGCCGCATTTAAAGCCAGTAGATTTGTCTGTGCCGTAATTCCCATAATAGCTTGGGAAAGAACTTCAATTTGTAATACTACCTTGGATTGTTCCAGCGCATCTTCTAGCTTTTGTTGTATTTCATTTTGTACCTCTTTTGTCTTTTGCTGGAACTGTACTACATTTTGTCTGGTAGTCTCAGCACGGCTGCTGATTTCTACGGCTTGTAGTGCTCCCTCCTGGGCTTTGCCAGCAATAGATTTTACAGCAGACTCAATCTCTGCGGATACTGCACTCATTTCCTGCGCAGATGCAGCTGTTTCTTCCATTCCGGCTGCTAATTCTTCCGTAGTTGCTGATACATCTTCAATATCCTCATTCAATGCTTTTATATTACCGCTGATTTTTCAACAGCATAAACAATACTGTCAGCTTCGTCTTTTGTCTTACTGACCAGTACAGCAATAGAATCCTTCATACTTTCTAAATCTTTAGCCAATAACCCGAAATCATCTGTTCGCTTTGTATAATTATCTGGAAGTGCAGTCTTAAAATTACCAGTTGCAAGTGTACTTAAGAACTGACTTACCATTTTAAAGGATTTGCTAATATTTCTTGATATGTAGCTAATAACCAGAACAGAAGCTACAAAGGTTCCGAGAAAAATTAGTAGAAAACGCAGCATTGCAGCATTGGAATTAGCAATCTCCTCTTCCTTTAAATTCTCAATTATATCATCTATATAATCCGTATAATTACCAGTTCCTATTACCCATTCAAAAGGCTCAAAGGCAAGGCTATAGCTTCTTTTAGGGCTGGCTTCTGTTTCATTTGGCTTTGGAAACCAATATTCGGTATAACCCCCGCCTTCACTTCTTCCGACTTCAATAATTCCTTTCATATACGAATAGCCGTTCTCATCCACCTCCTCTATCCGGTTTGTTCCTACTATATCTTTTCCATACATTGCAACGTTAAGACCTTCATATGTATCTGCCCAAAAGTATCCGGCTTCGCCATAGGTTATCCCCTTTATTACCTTAGCACCCATTTCTTTTGCTTCGTCAAGACTATATTCACCGGCTGTATAATCTACATAAATTATTCGCAGCATACTAACCACAGACTCAACCTGACTCTTAATATTTTCATCATAATCCTTACGTATACTATCTTCTAAAACCGCTAAGTTTCTATTAATTACACTACGCTGATTTACCATCGCCAATATGCCAATGACAACTGCTACAACTAGCAAAAATATGGAAAGTAATATAACCTGGGTTTTCACTTTTAAATTATTTAATTTCATAGGCATTCCCCCTCTATTGCTTTCTTATTTCACAGATTTTTACGGTATTTTCTCATCTGGGATTAACCAATTCTACAATAATCTACATAAAAATACAACTACTATGTTTTAAATTAATTTGAACCTCAAATCAATTTATTTTTCCCTTACAATTAGGTATAATAAAACATGTTTTCAATCTTTTTTATAATATTTTTATATATATCTTATAATTCAATTCACATTTTATTATTAATCCATAACTTCTTCCTATCTTTTTGCACAAAAATAAAAACAAATCAGTAAAAATTCCTAAAATTAGGATACTACATAAATCTACCAGTGTTATAATTATGCACTTCCGAATATTTATTCACACTATATAATAATATGATTTATTGATAGAACCTACCTTGGTAAAATTTAATATCGAGAAAGAGATTGAATTTCTTTAATAGATAGGTATAATAGTAATAAAACACAAGTGCTTCGCACACGGATGGGAGTTACGTTGAAAAATTTTCAACATCCTTATTTTTATGTGTGCTTCGCACACGGATGGGAGTTTTATGTCGACAGAAGTATACTTAATCAGACACGGAGAAACGATATGGAATAAAGCAGGCCGGTTCCAAGGCTGTACCGATATTGATTTATCGGAAGATGGTATCAAACAGGCAAATCATTTAAAGGAAGCTCTAAAACATAAATTTGATGTTATATATGCCAGTCCATTAAGGCGAGCATATGACACAGCGGTAATACTGGGAGAAAGTAATGGTGGTCTTCTTCCAATTATAGAGGATGATATAAAAGAAATTAATTTTGGTACATGGGAAGGTTTTACTTTTCATGAGATTAAGGAAAAATATCCGGAAGAATTTAACGCCTTTAGAAGTGATGAGGGTAAACTTATGGGCGGTGATTTAACCTTAGAAAAGGTAATTATCAGAGCTACCGAGGCTATACGGAAACTGGTTGAAGCGAACCAAGGTAAAAAAATAGCCATTGTTGCCCATGGAGGTATTATTAAAGCGGCTCTCATTGGTTTATTTGATTGGAAAATAACGATGTACCATCATTTTTATCTTGGCAACACCTCCATTACAAGACTTTCATTTGTCACTCCATCAAATCCTCTGTTAATAGGTTTTAATGATATGCATCACCTGCCGGGTCATACTCTTTAAAAGAATGGGCAGTTAATCTATGTTCCTATAAAAAAGGTGATTGCACCTTATTACAACTTGAAGCTGTAAGTAAGGCGCAATCATCTTTTCTTTCCTCTATTTAACTAATTCCTTTAAGTGTCCGCTTAACTGATTCATTTCTGTAACCACAACCTTTATTTCAGAAATTAGGGTATTCTCATGTTCCAGAGTTACAAGGATTTCTTCTGTTGATAGATTATTCTCCTCCGCAATGCTGGTTACGGTTTCAATTTCTTTTTGAATATGTACAAACTGCTTTGCGGCAGTCTCAATATTAGCCATGCCTTCAGATAATTCCTGATTATTGGAACTAAAGTTGCCTTTAAATTCTCTAAAATAA
This sequence comes from Anaerocolumna cellulosilytica, assembly GCF_014218335.1. Lineage (GTDB taxonomy): Bacteria > Bacillota > Clostridia > Lachnospirales > Lachnospiraceae > Anaerocolumna > Anaerocolumna cellulosilytica. Next base: position 4,378,632 of record NZ_AP023367.1, read on the forward strand.
TCTGCCAATCCATTTACAATTAATTGCACCTGACTGACTGCTTCTCTTCCTTCAGAAGACTTTACACTGGCCTCATTGGCTTTTACAAATAGTTCACTTGTAACTTGTGAAATATCTGCTGCAATGGAGGAGCTCTGTTCTGCAAGCTTACGGACTTCTTCTGCCACTACTGCAAATCCCTTCCCCTGCTCTCCCGCTCTGGCAGATTCGATTGCGGCGTTTAAAGCTAACAGATTCGTTTGTCCGGCAATCTGCTTAATTCCATCCAGTAGGGAATTTACCACTAAAAGATTACTTTCTAGATCTGAAACAGTTGTGGCAGTTGTACCAATAACAGAATTCACTGCCTCCATATATTTATCCACCTGGGTAATCTCATCATAGCTTTTTTCCACCATATGATTCATCTCTTCTGAATGTTGTACGATTTCCTTAGAAACAGCAAGTGTTTGATTTACCTCTTTTAAGGTATGGTTCATGGTATGATTAATATTATGGATACTAAGTGCCTCTTGTTCAATAGAAGAGGATATCTGTTTTACTGTATCCACAATCCGGTTACTGTGGTCGTGAATTGTAGTTATGTTTTCATTACAGCTTCCAATGTTCTCATCCAAGGCAACCGTTTCTTGTTTTAAGGTTTTAACCGTCTCTTGCAGCTGTAATAAAAGTTGATTGGCCTCCTCTTCCTTTCTGAACGCGTTGTATATAAGCTCTTCACCCCACTTTGTCAACAGGTAAAGTAATATCAGAATGGAATTTAAGGTTGTCATAATTGTTATAATCCCCTGCAAGTTAGCATTAATGGAAAGAAACTTCTCTCCGTTAATGATATACGTGCTTATCATAACAATATTTAAGATAACACCAAAAATGGCAACCAATTCCTTCTTGAAATAAATCGTTGCCATTATTATACTTAAAATAATCAAGTAATGTTTGTTTACAGAATACTTTTCTATATAAAACAAAACAATAATACTTGCGCAGGGCAAAAGAGCAAAAAACATTCCTTTTATGTAGTCATGTACAGGCAACATATAATTCATTCCAGCTAATAGAAAAACGATTGCTCCTACTATAAGAAAACTTGCACTTGCTGCTATGCCATTTGATATAATTAACTGCACTTCCATAACACAGATTATTACCAATGTTAATATCAGGTTAACCTTATGTACTCTTTTTAGATTGTAAGTATCCTTTACAGCCTCTCTTGATGTCATATACATCCTCCGGTTCTTATGTAATATTCTCACGCAGTTTAAACAATTACAGTTATGTCAGAAAACTGCCAAGCAATAGCTCTGGGGATAATTATACCATTCAATAAATAACGGTGCAACTTAGAACTGTCTTACTTACATGATAATTCCATGCCCTTAATTATATGCGTAATTTTCATAAAAATCTATAGTAGGATATGTCTATAGCAATTTTTCTGCAACAAAACAAAACTCTTCTTTACCAGCGGTTCATCTTTATAGCTCTTTCACAATAATATCTTCTAATTTTCTTTTTGGCACATGATGTACCTGATTTGCATCTCTCCAATACTTCACATCGTTATCTTTTGATAGTTCTTCGACTACAACTTCTTCTTTTGGATGACCCAGGGCAATAATTACTGCAATTTCATATTGTTCATCAATACCTAGCCCTTGTCTAATCTCTTCTTTTTTAAAACTTCCAATAAAGCAGCCTCCCAGTCCCAGGGCAGACGCTCCTAAAAATATAGTCTGGGCTGCGATTCCTTCGTCCATAGTCTGTACCTTATTAATTGTTGTGTCCCTTAACATTACAATGTAAGCAGTTGGTCTTTCCTCTGCTGGCGGACCAACCCATTCCTTTAGATATCCTGCCCAGCCAATATGATCAAAGATTAAATCGTTATACTCTTTCGTATGAACGAGAATATATTTTAAGGGTTGTCGATTGGCGCCGCTGGGTGCTAATCTTGCTAACGCAATCAGACTTTCCAGTTGTTCCTTCGTTATAGTCTTTTCTCCATAAAATCTTCTATATGAACGGGTCTTTTTCACCAATTCCTGCATCATAGTCTTTCATTTCCTTTCATATTTCACTTATTCTTAGCCCACAGCTTAAAGCAAGGTCTTTATACTTATTTTTCACATCCTTATCATCAAACAGTACAGGAAAACTTCTTCGCATCCATTACTAAAATACCCTCAACTTATACTTCCTCTGCATAAGCAGGTGCATAAAATTCATAACGGCTTAAGATTCCAGTAAGGATTCCACTATTCTCATCCACACCAAATATAACTACCTCATTCGAATGTTGATTTGCCACAACCAGCCCCGTATCATCCTTTAAAAGTGCTATATGCCTTGGATGCCTTCCTCCGCACTTTACGTCCTGTATTTTCTTTAGGGTACCCGATGGTGTAATGTCAAAAACTGCAATGGTGTCTGCTCCTCTATTTGCACCATATAAAAATCTGCCGTCTTTTGAAATCTCAAGAGCAGATCCGCTGCTTTCCCCGTAAAATCCTTCCGGCAGTGTACTGATTTTTTGGATAAGCTTTACCTGTATTGTGGTATCTTCCCTGTCAAAACAATAGACATATATTTCATTGCTATATTCTGTAATGACATAGAGATAATTCAAAAGAGGATGAAACTTTAAGTGCCTTGGCCCAGCACCTTTTTCTAATTGAATATATTCCAATGCAGTATCGGGACTAAGTTCCCCTTCCCTGGAATTATATATGTAGACTCTATCGAGTGCAATATTCGAAACAAAGACTCGTGTTCCTTCCGGTTCTAATACCGCACAGTGAGCTCTGGTAAGTTCTCCAGGGTGTTCCGGCTGTATCTGGAAGAAGTTTAGAATTTTTACAAAATGATAATCTTCAACCTTGACTGCCGCGACATGTCCGGTTTCATAAAAAGAGCAATAAAGTACTTTGTCCGTCGGCTGATACATAATATGGCATAAAGCTCCTCCGTGGAGTTTTAATTCATCTCTTAGTATATATTCATCTTCCACTCTTTGATAACAAAGCACGGAGCCACTGCCACTTTCTTCCCGAATTATAAAACAGATATCACGATAGGTAGTTAAATAGGAGGGGGCTGTCAAGGAATCTGCCCACATTTTCCTTCCGACCTCCTTATTCTGGTTCAGTTCATACAACGCTACAGACGTTTTGTTATTCTCATCCGGCCCATAACCGGAAATCAATAGTTCTCTTTTCTTACTATCTTTCATATCGATACCTGTTAAGGAGTTTCTGCTGATTAAATCCGTAAATCCCCAATCATAATGTCTGTATTCAAAAAACTCCCTGCCACAATACAACAGTTGAAAGAATACCTATGTGGCTTTCCTTTATTTGTATTTTCCTTCAACCTGTTCCGGCTTATAGTTAGGACTCTTGACCTATGCCGGCTCTTATTGCTAACTTCTATTTTAATCCTGTTTCTGCATTATGGCAACAATTTACTTCGTATGAAAGATAATTTTATGCAATTTCAACAAAACATACAGCATATACTTGTAATGAGAGATAGTAAAATACACGTATTAACCATTACAACAAATAGCTGACACCTATGAGCAGTAAGACGAGTATTAAATACCCCAAGGTAAAAGCCATTAAAAACATCTGGATTACAAATGTAACCTTCCACATTCGTCGATTCACATATTCTGCTTCTGTTTCCTTAAAACGTCTAACATCTTTTCTTGCCTGCATTATTAGCAATAGCAGAACAATTCCCCAGACAGTATAAAGAACAGCCTCCCAAGCTACTGTTAAACCACGGTAACTTAAGGGCAGCAATTCAAAAAAATAAAGCCAAGGAAGTATTATACCAACCAAATATAATCCAGAATGAATCAGGCAGGTAGTTATGCGGTATCTTGTATCTTCCATCCCATTCCTCCTTACATATACTTCATAACATTAAGTGATTGCGAAACGATAGGTCATAGGTTAGAAGTAGGTAAAATAACAGTTTCGCATTGACTAACTTTATAATATATAGTTTATTTCTGTGTTTAGTCTGCATTCTTTTTCTTATATTATTCATATAAGTAAGTACTGCTGCCTTTGTTCTTTATTCCAGTTCCAGTTGTTCTAGTACTTTATTATCGTCTAAATCTTTTAACATTCGTTTGCCCAGACGTTTTTTTAGAAGTTCCTTATCGGCCCACACATATTCAGTGTGTTCTTCTGAAAGTATTACCTTATCCGTATTACATTTGCATAAATAATTTATAATAACTACCTGACGGTATTCATGCGTCTGAAAGGTAGTTGCAAATAATAATCTATCAACCGTTACTTCAAGTCCTGTTTCCTCTAAAATTTCACGCTTCAGCCCTGATATTAAATCTTCACCGAATTCTAATTTACCTCCGGCAAATTCCCATGTGCCTCCACCAATTCGATTATTATCCGTCCTTTTTACAATAAGTACCTTTTTATTGTATAGAATCATTGCTTTCATGGCATTTATGATGATTTTCTTCATGATTGTTTCCCCCTTTGCCGTATAATCAGTTACCTCATAATTTATAGACTAAGGAATTATGAGAAGATGCAAGAAACTATTCTTAAGGATATTTGTTATCACCCTTTGCTTTATTCTAATAATATAACATATTCTTGTGTTTTGTGAAAACTAAATTTCCACAATTGCAAAAGCTAATAAATATATCTGGCCGTGATAGGTACGAAAAAACTCCGTGTCTGTCTCATACATCTGTTTCCTGATACAAAATATATCTAAGAAACAGTGCTAGCAAATAACACGGAGCTTTTTTATACTATTTTATTTTTTAATATGATAACCCTTCTCAATGACTGCTTCGGCATTATATAATTCACAGGCAATACCATCTTTACATTCCGGCCAGGTTTCTAAAAAACGGGGTGCATCCTTATATAATGCTGTAATTTCTATCTTAACTTTTCTTGGGAAGCCATATCTCTTTAAGCCTATTTCCCAAATCTGCCCTGTATAGAACCAATCACCCACTAAGGAATCTTCTACATACAGTTTAGCGGTATCACCACCAAAATGAATACGTAGGAAACAGTCATTTCCTTGTACTTCATCAGAAATTTCTATTTCGTACAACTTTTTATCCTCTTCTTCTTTCAGTAATGTATAGGATACTTCACACGCTTGTACTGTATCCACACATTCATAGAGAGAAAATCCTTTTTCTTCCCCGGCATAACGGTAACCCACGGGTTCAGCCGGCAGCTTAGGGTAGGATTTTAAACCTTCCCTGTTTCGGTTAAGAATTTCATATCCGGTATCACACGCAATTACCTCGCCTGCGGTTATAACAAGATATTCTTTATCTAGGCTGACTATCCAGGAATTTAGTGCGTCTTCTCTTGAAAGTGTAAGCACCTTTGTATGAACAGGTTCCTTTACCCAATCATACTTTGGTTCCTGATTGGTATAAAATACATAGGTTTCCTTCTCTTCTTTTAATATACATAAAGGTGTAGCCATGGCAGACTTTAATTCTCCGTCGCCCACTCTCATATTAAAAGGCAGGAAGAAGAAATCTCCATTCTTAATATTTCGTTCAGGATAGCTGATTACTTCATTCTCAAGTTCAACCTTTAATAGTTCTCCCATATGGTCTGCCATCTGATATCTTCTTTGGTAGTTGTTAACAAATAGATATCCACGATTACCATTTCTTCTAACCGATGTACGCAAGTCACTTAGATTTGTTTGATACAAAGGATTGGTCTTTGGAATGTCTGTTTTCATCTCACATAAAGCACTGCCGAAATCCTTTACAAACATAGACAGGAGCTTAATTTCCTTTAAAGTACCAGACATCTGTCCATATTCTCTGATTGGCGCTGAGAAATCATAGCTGTATATCGGAAGGTCATTTGGATATCCGGTTGCTCTGGATTCTTGTAAGGTCGTTAGCTTTCCTTCCGGATTGGTGCCGCCATGATACATATAATATCCTAATAGATTAACACCACAGCCTAACTTTACCATGGACATAGCACCAATATCTTTTGGATATGCTACTGGTCTTCGGTGATGGGTTACCTGAAGCCCACCGCCTAATTCGGCTGTAAGGAACGGATGCTTTGTTATATCAAAGGTAATTCCCGTTCCAAATCCATAATCACTGCCGATATTATGGTCATTTCTTTCCTGTGTAAAAATATAATTTCCACTAGGCTCAATCTCTGTTAACCTCTGATCCCAGGGAGCTTCACAATATCCCCCCATTACCGGAATTAACCCGCCAGTAACAGCTCCTCCCCAGCCGGTTGCTGTATAATAAGGAACTATCATACCTGCGTCTTTGGCAATAGCCGTCAGACGACGCATATGCTCTTCTCCCTCTTCTCCCTGCAATCCTCCGCAGTGGCCATATTCGTTCTCAATCTGTAAACCGATTATAGGACCATCGTCTTTGTGATAAAGCCCTTCTACCTGTTCTGCAACTTTTTTATAATAACGTGTTACTTCTTCAAAATATTCCTCGTTATTGGTACGTACCTTATACTCCTTCTTTAGCAGCCAATCCGGCATTCCGCCGTTTCTGGCTTCTCCATGACACCAAGGTCCGACTCTTAAAAACAAAGTCATACCACAATCCTTTACCGTTTCTACAAAGGCCCTTAAGTCTCTCTGTCCGGTAAAATCGTATTCCTTTTCAATCTCTTCGTGATGCAGCCAGAATACATAGGTGGAGACTATCTCTATTCCTCCGGCTTTCATCTTATATAAAGACTCTTTCCAATATTGTCTCGGATATCTGGTAAAGTGCATCTCCCCCATCATTGGAAACCAGGGTTGACCATTCTTTAGCAGATATTTTTCATTTACACTATATTCTGTTCTGTTCATTTTAACACCCTTCTTTTAACCTTTCAATCTGCTAATTTCATAGCAGACACTTAATACTTTTGAAATTATTATAATTAATTCATGCATGACTATTTGGCATTTTAATTAAGGCAAACCTTCTTACCTTTCCAAAGACTGGGGGTGACGTAAGCTTTATGCCTACTTCTATCTTTCCCTTTTCTATTATAATATTGGATAGCTCATAAGTCACCCAGTTTTCATCCGTGGGATAAATAATAGCCTCTTTTGCTCTATTTTCATCGGTTTTTGCATAAATCTTAACATCTACACCTGTAGTATTACTTCCCATATACTCCACCTTTAAAACATATTCCCCATTTTTTATTCCCTCAATGGTATGATGCATACAAAATTGAAAATTCATGGGACTTTCTAAATAAACATAATGTTTAGGAGGTGCCGGAAATGGTTCTATAAAATCAGGACGCAGCTCTGTCAATACACGAACATCCGATTTTTGAATCTGCCAACCTGTAAGCCCATTTTCAAAGTTGCCATTTGGTATAAAATTATAATCCTTTGCAAGCTTCTCCATAACGGACAGAGTTATACGAACCTTCTTAGATATCTCATTAACCCAGCCTCGCACAAGTATTTCTCCTGCCTGTTTGGTATCATATTCTTCCCACCAAACAGGCAGGTTAGTTACACTTCCATCGGAATACAACACCCGAATTGATTTCGGCAGCGGTGTAACCTCTCCTACTGTAACAACGATTGGTTCCGGCATATAAATTTTTACAGGGTTAATTATTTCTTCCTTCGTTTTTGTAAACCGAAAGCTCTCAAGGGCCGGCAATGCCTTAGCCTCTTCATCAAAAATTCCCATATTGCTGGACCAGCCAGGTACCCCATCCTCTGGAACTACGACCGGTTCCCAGTAATAGATTCCAAGACCCATGTCATCTTCTAAGGAAGCTGTAATACTCATTACAAGATCCAATACCTTACGCTGTCCTTCCGGTGTTGCCGGAAACCCTGCTATCTTCTCCTGCTGCTCTCCTATAAATCCATCTTCTGTCTTTCTCCATGCGTGTGCTGTTTCTGCAATAATAATTGGCTTTTGGTACCGTTTAACGAGCTTAACCATACTTTCCTTCAAATCTGCAAAGGTTCCGTGCCAGAACGGGTAATATGATAGCCCGATTATATCAAATGCATCTAGTCCCTGAGAGATAGCCGCATCAAACCAGTCACGAAGATAATGGTATCTGCCGCCCTGGTCTAGATGGATAACCACCTGTACGCCGGCAAATTCCCGGACTGCCCGGATACCTGCATTAATAAGTTGTACCAATCCATGATAATCCGGAACTTCTCCGTCCGGAAAAAGCATACCGCTTCGAATTTCATTTCCGATCTGTACCAAATCCGGCAGCACCCCTTCTTTCTTTAACGTGTTTAACACCTGTTTGGTATACTCATAGACGGCCTGAATTAACCCCTCCTTATCAAGTTCTTTCCAGGCTTTTGGTTTCTCTTGTTTTCCGGGATCTGCCCAGAAATCAGAATAATGAAAATCCAGGAAAAAACTCATGTGATTTTCTTTGATTCTTTTTGCCATAGCAATTGTATGGTCTAAATTGCAGTATCCCTTTGACTCTATTACATTTTCCGGTTCATTCCATAATCTAAGACGGATGGAGTTTACTCCATTTTCCTTTAATAATTCAAATATTTCTCTCCGATTTCCTTCCTTATCCCGAAAGCAGACCCCACAATCAAGCAGCTCTGTAAGAAAGGATATATCCATACCTTTTATAAAATTCATAAAAACTCCCATCTATGTGCTCTATTTCTATTTATGAAAGAAAAAGGACTGCCAGACACCCTTTTGTCAGACAGTCCAGAGAGCATATTCAAAATGCCAGTGCCCGGTAAGGAATGCGCTTTATAAGTTATTTTTTACTCTCTACGAAAGCCGCCGCCTGTTTTTGAATCTCATCATAAATATTTTGTATGCCGGCATTGTCTAACTGGGTGCGCAACTCATTGATTGCTTTGTCCACGTCTCCTGCCATACCACACATTAACGGTGTATAGTACTGTGTAATTACAGTCCCCACTGCTGCAATTTCTGAACTAACCTTAGAGTTATCGAATGTAAAACCATCATATATATGGTCTGCTTTAATATCTTTACTCCAAGTATCCTGTAATTCCTGCGCTTTGTTATCAAGAGCCGTAGGATTCTCAATGTATTGTTTTCTTCTGATATCCGCATTCGTCCAGCCCCAGTTACAGTTATTGTCTACACCATAATCTGAATTGGCATCTAACAGCTTATACTGGTCATCTGAAACCGCTTCCCAATGCGTACCTTCAATTCCAAGAGAGGCAAGGTCATATATAGCAGGATTTGTATAAAATTCATTTAATACCATCATGGCACGTTCTTTATGATTGCTGACTGCATTAATAGCAACACCGTTATTAATATATGGATTAACACCTTTTGATATATCCGATGCAATGTCAACTATAGTCACTTCCCAGTCCGGATGCTCTCTATTTGCCTGTTCTGCATAGAGCTTACAAGAACCTAAATTCCATACCATAGAAGCGGCGGTTCCATTGAGCAGGCCATCCTGTCTCTCTTCTGTAGTGGCCAGACTATCTGCTGACCAGTAGCCTGCATCAAACATCTGCTTTACTGCCTTGCAATATTCTGCAAATCCCTCCCAATCCAGAGCATAGGTTATAGATAAATCTTCAGGAGTCAAGGTATTATAAATAAAAAGCTCGCTAGGTGACCCTCCAATGGTATCAACTCCCTTATGTAACAAAAACGGATATAATAGTCCGCCGCCCTGTGTGCCAAGAGGCGTAATTCCTGCTTCTCCAGTTGTAATATCCCCATAGTAAGCAATCAAGTCATCCCAACTGGCGATAGTATCATATCCATATTTCTTCATTAAATCCCCACGTATCGCAAGTACGTTAACAGCAAATTCATTCTGATAGTTTGGTACCATAAACACCTTACCGTCAATTAATGCCTGCGTCCAAGCAGCTGAGGGTACTACCTTCCATATATCCGGAGCATAGGTTTTTATAAAGTCTTCTGATAATTCATAAAACCCTCCCATTGCAGCAGTGGCTTCATAGTGCCCCCAACCAGAAGCCGTAAATATCAGGTCAAATTCCTCTCCTGATGAAAACAGCAGCGAATATTTCGTATCGTGCTCACTCCAGGATAAGAATTCAATTTCAACCGTGGTATTTAACTTTTCCTTTAATATCTTATTTATTTCTGTATAAACCTTGTCAAAATCTTTAGAACGGTCACCCAGAAGATACATTTTTAAGGTTAATTCTTTTGAGATATCTACTCCGTTATAAGTCCTTGTGCCACCTTCTGTTACTTCTGATACGGTATCCTTATCCTTATTTTTGCTACCAGAACCGCAGCCTGTGAATATTACAGTAAGCATAACAAATATCATAATCATAGATAAAACCCTTTTTTTCATAAACTCCTCCTTAATAATAGTTAGACAATTGTAAACGACTAATTTGAGCAATGGAATCAAAGCGTTTCGCAATTACCTAATAAGAATATTGTTAAAATTTGTACTCTATATAAATCCCTATATGTAAACAGAGATTTATAACATGATTAGCCTTTTACCGCACCAATGGTAATTCCCTGTACAAAATATTTCTGGACAAAAGGATATAACAATATGATTGGACCGGTAACTACCACTGTCAGTGCCATCTTTAAGGACTGGGTCGGCATGGACATGGCAGAAGCTGCCTCACTGCTTACTTGCTGAGACTCAATAATTCTTTTATAAGCCTCTATGTTATTGACCTGTTTGTATAAAAAGTACTGTAAAGGATGCATGGACTCCTTACCTATGTAAAGCATGGCATTATACCAGTCATTCCAATAAGCCAACGCAATAAATAGACCAACTGTTGCCATGGCTGGCTTTAATAGAGGTATCACAACCTTAACCATCGTTCCGAATTCTCCGCAGCCATCTATTTTGGCGGCATCAATTAAAGATTCCGGTAATCCCATTATGTAGCTCTTCATTACCAGAAGGTTATAAACACTGAATAAAAGCGGTAAAAATAATGCCAGATAACTATCCTTTAATCCCAGATATCTGGTCATTAAAATATAACTTGGAACCAGACCTCCGCTAAACAGTGTGGTGAAGTAAAAAAAGAATGAAAATTTATTCCGCCATTCAAACTCTTTTCTGGACAGGACATAGGCCGTCATGGTTTGTAAAAACAAACCGGCTAAAGTGCCAAGTATTGTTAGGACTATAGTTACCCCGTATGCCCTTAATACAACCATGGGTTCTTTAAAAACAGTGGTATAGGCTTCCAATGTAAATTCTCTGGGGTAGAGACTAAAACCAAATCTTTTAATAGCCTCCTCTGAGGAAAAAGAGGCAGACACTACCATGATAAAAGGTATCAGGCAAAACAGCGCAATGACCCCATTGATGAAGTAAGCAAGAAAAGAAAGTAGTTTGGCATCACTGCTCTTTTTTATTTCATAAGATGCTGCTTTTATTTTTAATTTCATGTCCTTATCCTCCTAAAACAGGGTATAATCTTTACTGTAGATACTTACCAGTTTATTTACTAATAGAATCGTTACAAAACACAATACTGACTGGTATAAACCGGCAGCGGCAGACATACCGAAATCATTATTACTAATTAAAGCACGGAAGGTTAAAGTATCTATAACATCGGTGTAATTATAAAGCACACCATTATTTCCGACCAGGTTGTAAAACATATCAAAATTACCTTTAAAAATTCCACCTACCGCTAATAAGAAGAGTATCACCACCGTAGGCATCATAAGTGGTATAGTTATTTTAAAAATACGCTGGAAGACATTAGCACCGTCTATAGAAGCTGCCTCATAGATTGAAGTGTCAATCCCCATAATGGCTGCCAGATACATAACCGAACCATACCCTACTCCCTTCCAGGCTCCAAACAAGGTTAAAATAATCGGCCACACGGTTCCTGTTGTATAGAAATTAATTTTTTCTCCTCCAAGCTTTTCAATAATACTGTTTATTACCCCATAATCAAAGCTTAGCAAGTTAAAAGCAATGACCGACACAATAACCCAAGATATAAAATAGGGGAGAAACATTATAGATTGAGATATCTTTTTAAAATGTTTATTTTTCACTTCTGTCAAAAGAACTGCTACCGTTATCTGAAGACAAGTATTAAAAGCAATAAAGAGAAGGTTGTATAAGACAGTATTTTTTGTTACCAACAGTGCCTGCCCTGATTTAAAGAAGAATTCAAAATTCTTTAAGCCGTTCCATGGGCTGTTAAATATACCGCCTGCATAGCTATATTTTTTGAAAGCAAGGATAACTCCCCCCATTGGAATATAACTAAATACTAAGGTATACAATAGAGCCGGAAGCAGCATCAACAGAAAAACCCGGTATTTCACCAGCTTATAACAAAAGCCATTCTGTTTCTTTCTTCTTGTTTTTGTATATGTATTTTTTGCATTTGATTCCTTTAAAGCGGAGAGTTGGACGTTTTTACTTTTCATAATTGCAGAGTCCTTTCTATTTTTTCTCATAACAATGAGTTTTCCTAAGTGGAGCGTCTTAAATGTATCTCATAATCCAGAATGGTTTTATATCTGCTGCTAGTTCCTTCTATCAGATCAATGAGTCGCTTTCCTGCCACTGTTCCCAGTTCTTCCGCTTTAAAACCAATAGCAGTAACTGGTGGATTATTCGTCTCTAAATAAATACTGTCGTAAAAAGACGCTACTTTGATATCTCTAGGTATCACATACCCTTCCTCCAAAAGCATGGACAATACCCTGCCGCAGATGACATCATCCGTACAAACAATACATTCCGATTGGCGTTTAAGAATATATCGAACCGCCTGTTCCACAAAAACCGCACTGTTACAATCAGAAAATATCATATCCTGTTCAATTGATATTCCGTATCTTCTTAATGCATTAAAATATCCCTCACATCGAAATCGGTTAACCATATGATTTAAATCCCCTGCAATTAAAGCGATTCGTTTCACCCCATCTGCTAAAAGGAGGGACGTTAATTTTTCACATGCCTCCATATGATTATTATCAATTTGAACTATAGTATCATCTTCACTGGAACCAATTAGTAAAAACGGCATCTCTCTTTGCTTAAGGTAAGCCGTCGCCATGTCATTGGTTAAGTTTCTGGTAAGGATAATTCCATCCACCTTTTTATTTTCCACCAGTCGCTTTAACAGATTAATATCATTTTCTTTTACTGTAGTTACCACCACATCATAATTAAGAGCTGCTGCTACTTCACATACCCCAAGAAGACAGCGTTGAAAAAACGGTGTATTACGTACATTGTCATCAGCCGGGAATGCAACCCCTACATTGTAGGTTTTCAAACTAGCTAAACCTCTAAGAAAGGAATTGGGGTTGTAATTATGTTTTTCAATGCATTCCATAACACGCTGTACCGTTTCCCTGCCAATGCGTCCCTTTCCAGATATAGCTCTGGATACGGTGGTTTTTGATACCCCCAATTCCTCAGCAATATCCGATATGGTAAGCCTTTCTACTTTTGATGCTCTGCCAGCTGAAAAAGTACTTTTACTGGTTTTATCCTGCTCTACCATAGATGCACCTGCTGCAATACCATTTTTAACGGCTGTATTGCACAATCCTTTCCGTCAAGTTGCTCAATCTTTTGTTCTAAAATAATTATATCATTATGCATTATTATTTCAATTATCTAAATTTATATATTATTTTCATGAATATTGTACAAATTATATATTTTTATTTATTTTTTTGCGCAACTAATTGCGCAACTTATATTTATTAATCTATTTAGAACCTAAAATACTTTTCAGACTGACTCAGCCATAAGTATTATTGGACAACAAAAAAGGTTATATTATATTAAAGCTTTGATGACTGGACTTATATTCTTACAATCCAACATCAATTTTAAAATAATATAACCTTATATATTTATGATTTATCTAGCCTTTCCAAAGCATTGCTCAAGAATCTTAAAACCTGCTTTGGTTTTAAAAATCTTTTCTTTTACATTCTGTATGACAGCGGCAGAGGACTTATCTTCGTCTAAATTAACCAAAAAGTCTGCTTCTACAAGTATCTGGTAATCAAGTCCGTCTATCGTATGATAGGTATGATGATGTCCAATTAAAAAGCATACTCGGTCAATAAAATCTTCTTCATACCCCAATCTCTTAAGCATTGGTCTTGCAATACCAGGTCCTTCTATCTGCTGATATGTTCCTGCACTGCTGTTGTATTTTTCTTCACTGATTTTAATACCGATATCATGAACTACCGCAGTAACTTCAAGTATTTCCTGCATAGTTTCTTCTAGCTGTTCCAATTCACCTATGGTTTTTGCATAAGCATACACTTTAAGAAAATGGTTTATCCGGCGGATATCACCGGTGTAGTATTCTATCATTGCTTCTATTACTTTTCCTATTTTCTTCATATAAATAACTATGCCCTTTCCGATATATGCCTGCCAACCAACTTGATACTGTTACTACAAACCCATACTATTTACTTAAACAAATTATTTACCGGTATGTTATAGCTGATTGCCTTTGAACCGAAATAATTAGAATTATCTTCCTTCTCCTCTTCTTCCTTATCTTCGAAGAAGGTTTCTAAAAATTTCAGATAATCATCGTAGGTAAATAACTCTATCAGGTCTGCTTGTGTAGTCTCTGTTTCAGTTTCAGAAGTTCCGGTAATCAGATTGCTTTTAATTTGGGCAGTGCTTTGTAAGGTGGCGGAATAATTTCCGACTGCTACCGTAACATTTCCGGCACTTACTCCTTGATTCATATAGCCTGTAACCTTCTTAACATAATTTTGAGTTTCCTCAAAAGGCGGAATACCACCGTATTTTGATACATTTCCCATACCTGCGTTATATGCAGCAAGAGCCAGACTGGTATTACCGTTGTATTTATTCAGTAATTCAGAAATATATTTGGCACCGCCCATAATATTCTGCTCTGCATCAAATGAGTCCGTTACACCAAGATATTCTGCGGTTGCAGGCATAAGCTGCATAACTCCCTGTGCTCCGCTTCTTGATACTGCATTGGCATTATAGCCTGATTCAGCTTTGCCAATGGCTTTTAGCAGATTTTCTGATACATTGTATTTTTTAGCTGCTTCTGCAAAGATTTGATCCATGGATTTGGTTTCACCTAAATAGGATGCAAAATCTCCCTTTGCGCTCTTATTTTTTTGCTCCGTATTTACACTTATGGCATTATTCTTGTTTACATTACTTATCCCGTTGATTGCTGACATCTTTTTCTCCTTAGGTTCTTGACTGTACTCCCAGAGCCGATATGCACAGGAATACAAGGTTTTTCGCAAGTTTAAGAACAATTCATAAAAGTATTATAACCTATACAGGGCAAAGAGTGCAAGTAAAAATCCTTAGGTATTATGTCATATCTCGTATACAGCTTCTTTTCCTATCCTATAAAAATCTGTACCCTCTAGTTCTTCTACCTCTCCATTCTCTGTATACGTTCTGCCAGCCCTCAAATCCGATCTCTCCATATTTCCCTAGCTTTCCCACACTATAACTCCTGTTGCAATGGAATTCTTAGTAACTACTATCTCTGTGTTGCAGCCTTTCATTCTAAGACAGACCGGTATATCTTCATTGGTTCGGTTTAACAATACTACTACAATTGAATCATCTGGATTTTTAAAAGCAGTCAGTTCTAATTTATCTGTATAACTCGTATGCGCAATCCGTTTTGCATTTTTTTTAATATACTTGCTAAAATGTCCAATGTAATCAAAGGATAGCTTAATTTCATACTTGTCATTATTCGTATCTATCATAATAGGTGCATCACAAAAATTATTAACATGATTGGGACCGCCCTTTTCATCCAAAAAAATATTCCAGTCCATAAAGCCAGTCATACCGGCATTGATATTTCCGATCATATCATGGGCATACATCTGCGCATTTCTTAATTGGTCTTTGTCAAAGCGGCTATACTCCACACAACCTTCCGTAAAAATCAGCTCTTTTTCAGGAAATGCTTCCTTTGTTAAGCCAATTGCTTCAAAATGATCCCCGGTGTACCAGTGAAAAGCAATTCCATCAATCATTGGTTCCGTATCCTTATCTATGACTGCCATCGCCCGTTCATACAACCGTTCTTTATTGTGATCCCAGATATTTATCTTTATCCGGTTCAAATGATGCTTTTTCAACGCTTTATATAAGTAATCCCTTAAGAACTCCTTTTCCTCCTCACCAGAATAAATGCAGGAATCCCAGGTCTGGACTGCCTCCGGCTCGTTTTGAATGGTAATACGGTTTACTAAAAAACCTTTTTTCTCGTATTCTTTTATATAACGGCAGATATACTCTGCCCAAAATTCCTTGTATTCCTCCTTTAATTTTCCCCCATGGTTCCTGTCTTCATTGGTTTTCATAAAAGCTGGTGGCGACCAAGGGGATAGCATTAAGTCAAACGCTTCTCCTCGTTCCTCTCTTGCAGCCCTTAACAGAGGCAGGATATATTCTTCCTCCTGCTGTAAGGAAAAAGACTTCATCTCCTTATCCTCTGCGTTCTCCATGGCACTATAATTCTTTAGGGAAAAGTCACAGCTATCAAGATGCGTGCGTATCATAGAATAGCGATTACCCTCTACTCCAAAATACAGTTTTATAACCTCTGACTGCTTTTCCTGTGAAAGCTTTGAAAAAGCATACCCGGCGGCTTCTGTAACAGCACCACCAAACCCTAACATAGTCTGGTAAGTACGTTCCGTATACACATTAACAACGTTCATTGCCGCACCTTTATCAACTGTAAGAGGTATTGTCTGCTTCTTTGTTACTTTTTTATTCCCTTCATACGTCGTTATAAAAAATTCCATTGCTGCACCCATAGTATGCAACCCCCTTTTATTATGAATTACTACAATTTAGTAACTGTTTTATTCTAATATAACCATTAGTTCTCTTATCCTTCCATCTCTAACCTTTAACGCTCTCTCTCCTGTCAAAACCTTTCCTCTTACACATTCACCTTCCGGCAGAAGAATTCTCTTAATAACGGCTTTATCTGCTCCAAAGGTCGCCTTTCTCCCTTTATTCTGGTAAGTTACTTTGCAACCAGAAAACAATATAAAGGAGACTTCTCCCCGTTCATCAAACATCCAGTCCGGCAGACGCGGTTTAAGATGCAAGACCAACTCACCATTTTCTAATGTAAATATCTGGTTACCGGCAAATAGCTCAATCCACATAGAAAGAAGTTCAGTAGTAGAACCGCTAAGTCTGGCTACATAACCTCTGCCATGTACTTTCGTATCAGGATTGGCACTGGAGGCTATAAAGGAGGAATTCTCCAA
Source organism: Anaerocolumna cellulosilytica (assembly GCF_014218335.1). Taxonomy (GTDB): domain Bacteria; phylum Bacillota; class Clostridia; order Lachnospirales; family Lachnospiraceae; genus Anaerocolumna; species Anaerocolumna cellulosilytica. Next base: position 4,395,952 of record NZ_AP023367.1, read on the forward strand.
TATGCTTCTTCCATATTGCATAGGTGGTAAAAATGGAATTAGTGTGGTCTTAATTTCCTCAAAATATTCCTTATATAAGCCTGCTTTTAACAGTGCCAAAAGGTATTTATACTCCATGTGCAAAAAGATGCTCTCCCGTTCCAGCCATCCCGGAGTAAAAGCTCTGATTCTTCCATTCTCCATGGAGATATTCTCAAGAGACACTGAGGTTTTATACATTTTTAGTTTTTTGTCATATAGGTCACTGGTTTTCACCTTATAATGTAGTTCCCTTGCCAAATCCTTATCCTCTAATCCAGCCAGCAGCTTTGCAGGTCCTTCTAAAAATACTGGTAATACCTTTAGCCTAAATGCTTTTACCTTTGCTTTTACGAATCCGTTATAGCCAAGAACCGGCTCCTTTTTATGGTTGAGTACCGATGAAAATTCTACGGCTTCGTAGGTAAAATACGTGGGAACAATACCCTTTCCGTAAGTGCATGCCTTATCTATTCCCATCTGTACTTTGTTCAGAAAACGATTAAAAACGGCGGAAAGGAGACTGGTATCCGCTATGCAGGTTTCTCCTTTTAATCTGAATCTTACCTTTTCACGGAACTCTTCCCGCAAGGACGTCATTTTATCCCAATAGGCAAACTCCTCCAAACTTTCAAGTGCCTCCATTGTCTTTATAAGAAACTCATGAATCTCAAGCGGAAGCGGCAAGGAAGATTCTTTCTGTATCCAGGTACGAATGAATATAAGGAGACGTTTTAATTCAAACGTTTCCGGCATTCCACTTCCAATCAGTCCCGGCAGACCATTCATAGCATCGTTCCAACCGGGCTTTCCGCCCTCCATCTCAATTCCCATCCCTTCCGGGTCAAGGGTGGTGAATTTAACCAGGGCTAACGTTACTAGTTTAACCATTAAGGTAGTTTCTATAATATTGCCCTTTTCATCCTTTAACCAATTCGTACCGTTCTTATTAAAATCTGGTGTATTAAACTTTTCCTCGCCATGAATTACGGCACCGTATTGCCTTACCTGTTCTTTATAGATTACATACTTTTCACTTCTGGGCAGTACATAAGCACCACTGTCGTAAAAACGATAGGTGTTATCCTGAAATAAAAGCGCAATCATTTTGTCAGGATATATTTTTTGATAGTCTTCAATTAAATCCAAGGTATAATTCCAATGATCGCTCCAATAGCCCTCTCCAAAACCTGCCTCTATATTCTGATTACAAAAGGTAATGAGCTTTGCTATAAATTCGTCATCACTAACACCTAAGCGTACTTGCTTATCTGCAAGATAGGCTGCTGCTTGCCCGGGCGTAAACGGCTGTTCTAGAAAAGCCTTCATTTTGTCAATACCCTGAATTACATTGGAGGTTATAAACTCTTCTGCTGCCTCCCTTGTTTCTTCTCTTATTTGAAACGTGGAAGGCCTTACTTCCAATGGGTTATACCCATCTATCTGAAGCAGGTTGTAGAAGGTTTTTATATTAAAGCTGTCCATATCCTTATGAAAGAATACATCATTTCTTCGGTTCTGGCAGACATCTCTGAAGTTGCCGTTCCCTTGGGAATAATATTCACCAGCTATGGAAAAAAAGTTATAATCCCGTTCCGGGTCTCCATGCTTTCTGCTAAATAGATGGATAACTGCTTTAGTATCTCCCTCTTTAAATATATAAGGATATCCGCCTCTTAAAAAGTTGTCAAGATAACATTGTTTTACATATTGGTCAAATACAGAAACTGCCGTATGGGTATCTACATCCTGCGTAAGTTCTTTAACAATCTCCTCTGCTCTTTGTTCCTTTTCATCAAAGTATCCGTCAATACAAAAATGGATGCTGTTCTTTATAATCTGTTCCGGTGTACGAGAATAGCCTGTCAAGGTAGAGAAACGACAAATCTCACCGGGTTTTAACGAAGTCTTCACCGGCGTAAAACCACAAGGTATCTTATTAGCATAGCACTGTTCCTGTTTTAATACGCCTGCTAATCCCTCTTCTAAAAAGCATACAGGATAAAGCAAAGAAGTTTCTTGTCCAAAGATAACTTCCCCATCATAAATAACAGGTAAAATACTGCCCTCTTTCACCGTCAGATAATAATAGCCTCCCTCTATTTCATCCACTTTAGCAGAATCGTCACTGGTTGCACGTAGTGTATAGTAAGGAATTGTATCTCTATGTTTAATCTCCGTCCAGCTCTTTAGCAGATTGGACATTTCTTTAAAATCCCCATTTTTAATCCCGTATGGAATAATTTTAGGAAGTCCGTCAAGGAGTTCAATGTCCTTTTCTTCCTCACTGATATTTTCAAGCTCTACCTTCCTTACCAGTCCCCCCACTGGCTCTTCTGGTAAGACATAATATGTAATGGTTATTCTCAAACCGTAATCTGCATTTGTCTCCTGAATCTTAAAGCTATTCTTGTTCATGTACATAGTGCGTTCTGTCTTTAGTAAACTTGGAAAAAATGGTTCATAAAAAACCCCGTTACAGCGAATAAAGGTACGAAAACCTTTTACAGCGGTATTCTCATAAGCGGTATTGGCAGGATTAAACTCCATAATGGCATTACTTTTATTATGTACTCCAAAACTGTTAATACCCTGTCCCCGGTTGGTATAATAGACCCATACAGGAATCCCCCGAATTCCTGCAAGTCCCGGCAGAAAACTAGAAAAAGCCGGTAATTTATCGTAATCCTCCATAACATAAGTTTCACCCTCTAAAAAATATCTTCTCATAATTATTATCATGCCCTTTCCCATACCTGCAACCTTTAAGTTACAGGCACAAATTTGCGTTTGGTACCTCTTCTTTATTATAATTTAATTGCACAGGATTCCCGTAGTATAAGCTCTGGATTCAGTCTGTGGATTGTTCCCTTAATTCCTTCATGCCCTTTCATGAGTCTAATAATTTCCTCCGCACTTATGTTACCAAGTTCCGTGACCGGACTGTGTACGGTAGTTAAAGCCGGCTTGTAATATGCTGCCAGTGTATTGTCGTCAAAGCCCATAACACTAACCGCTTCCGGCACCCGTATACCGGCCTCTGTCAGTGCCCGTATACACCCCCAAGCCATTTCATCATTGGCACAAAACACTGCATCCGGCAGCGGAATCTTCTTTAATAACAGTACTCTCATCTCACTATAGGCTACTGCCTCCTCAAAATAGCCTCTTAAAATGATTGCTTCATCCACTGGCAGTGAATACTTGTTAAGTACGTTAACATAAGTCCCAAATCTGGCTTCATCATCATAATTATGAATTCCATGTATATATCCGATTCGTCGATGTCCCTGTTTTATTAAGTATTCCATAGCAAGTGCTGCGCCCACTGTATTATCAATAATAACACTGGAGATACCCTTACCTTCTATTTCCCTGTCTATAAATACCACCGGAAGCCCTGTCAGTCTAATTCTTTCAATAAACTGGTCTGACAACCCTTCATTTAAAACAATGGCTCCCTCGACTCCAGATGAGATAATCATACTGTAGATTTCTTCACTGGTATTTTCATTACTTACATATATATTAAGTAAATATCCTTGTAACTTACACCGCAAGTGAACTGCCTGCATCAGCATTTTATAAAAATCTCCTTGAATACTAGGCAAAAACAGGCCAACGGTGTTTTTTTTGTTGGTCTTTAAGAACTTCGCATTCATGTTTGGTACATAATTTAGCTTATGGGCTGCCTCTAAAACCTTTCTTTTTGTTTCTTCACTTACAACATCTACATGATTCAGCACATTGGAAACAGTGGAAATTGCTACTCCTGATTCCCTTGCCACATCTTTAATCGTTACCATGTTACCTCCTGCTATATGTCTTTACCTACATAATTCTATCATATCCTTTTATTAACTCTTATTGTTATTATATAATCACCAAATCTATTATGCAAGAATAAAAACGTTTTTATTGCGTATATCTAATGAATTCTTTTGATATTTACACTTTTTAGTGCAAATTATATGAATTTTTATTTCTTAATTTTAAAATTGCAATAAATATTTTATTTTTAATTCCATTGTATGAATTATTATACATAATATATTATAAAAACGTTTTTAGCTCTATACGCTCATAAACGCAAAAAGAGACAGCACCGATTTTACATCGAAGCTATCTCTTTTTTATTGTTTATAAATTGAAGATATGTCTTGAATCCAGTTTTTGTGAAGGAAAGCCATAGAGCTTCTTCTATCTATATATTCTAAATTGCAATGGCAGTATTTTATTGTTTAAAGGAACAATTAACTACTGTTGCTCCTACAATAACATCTTTATTTTTTCCATTGCTCGAGATACAATCTGTAAATTTGTGTTTTCCTGAGGAAGGTGCCTTCGGGAAATTAAAGTTTACATTATTACTTGTACCGGTGCATTTTACAAGTGTTATAGCACCCGTATTATTGTTAAGGTCAAACCCCCTCGACCTGTTTCCTATGGCTTTGCAATTCTCAAGATAATGGTTGTCAGCAGTATAATTACCGCCTACTTTAAATCCCTGACCATTCCCATCTGAAACTCCATTGTAAGATGCTTCACTGTTATAAACCTTCACAGCATTACCAGCCTGGTAAAAGTCAAATCCATCATCTGAATTATACAATGCCGTACAATTTTCAAAGATATTACCAGGTCCCACATTCAGCTTTGCAGCAAATCCGTCCGCATTCTCTCCATTTGTTTTGGAGTCATAATTATAAGTAGAAGTTACTCTGGTAATACGGTTATTAGAAGCTCCATTACTCATCTGAAGTCCCGTATCTCCGCAGCCGGTAATGAAGCAATCCTGTACACGGTTATTATTCCCACTGATATGTATCCCATTGTCTCCTGCATTTTTTATCGTGAGCCCTGCTATAATCCAGTAATTTCCTGCTATCTGAAAACCTCTGGAGCTGTCCGCATAAGGCTGACTGGAAAAATCAATTACCGGAGCATGTCCGCTATAATTTAATATCTTGATTTCTGAACCACTGGAGCCATTTGCAGTTAGTTTAAAGGTGGTGGAAGAGCTGTATGTACCATTCATTACAAATATGGTAGTTCCGGCACTTGCCTTTGTCAGTGCTTTTGTTAAAGTCTTAAAGGGCTTGTCTTTTGATAAGCCATCGTTGGAATCATTTCCACTTACAGAAACATAATAGTAGGTGGTTGCAGCTTTTGCCAGATGAGCATTAACAAACAACAAACTAGCCAACATGATGCAGGTCATAAACATAGCGATACTTCTTTTTCTTTTCCTCATTACTATACCCCTTTCATTTGATGAATTTTAAACCTCTCCTTGGGTTTAAAATCGTTAAAATGTTATGTAACATAATGGTCAACCTTCTCCATCAGTCCAACCAAATATTTACTACTTTAGTATAGCATAAAATAGTTCAGCAGAAAAGATATAAGTAAATCATTTCCATGTTAAGTTTTTCACAAAAATAGCCTGCCCTAAGGCAGACTAAAAATGTTCATTATTTTACTGCTTCTTCTACCAGACTAACCAGTTTATCAATCTGTTCACTGATTTTTGACAGTACCTCTTCATCCGATTTACCAAGGAATTCGACAGGTTCAACAAACTCCCAGTTCATACCAAGCCTTGTGGTTATCTCATCAAGTTCTCTTTGAGCACCACCAGACCAACCATAAGAACCGAAGCGGAATGCTTTACGATTAAATACTTTTTTCTTACCTAATTCTTCTAACACAGCTCCCATTGGAGGGAACATCTTAAATTCATAGGTAGGCATTGCTACAATAATTCCTGTTGATGTCCAGGCTGAGGTTAATACAGTTCCCCAGGAATCTTTAGGCACCTGATGTACATGAAGTGTAATGTCCTTCTTCTCTAACATTTTTATGGCATGCTTTACGGCTGTTTCCGTCATACCATACATAGAACCCCAGATAAAAGTAATTTCTTTTCTGGCAGGTCCTTTCTGATAATCTGCGTAATCAGAATAGGCATCCATAATCTTCGCCGGCTCTCTCCATATCAGACCATGTCCCGGGGCAATCTGCTTAACCGGTAATTCTCTGCATTTTGCCACTGCTTTTTTAACCTGAGGCGAAAAGTGGGCTACGATATTGGAATAATACCTTACTGTATCCTTCTCATATTCTTTCAGCTCTTCTTCACTAAACTGGTCTGCATAAATCTTGTCCTCTAATTTTCCAAAAGAACCAAAAGCGTCACAAGAGAATAAAGTACCTGTAAGAGTATCAAATGCTGCAATGGTATCCGGCCAGTGCACATTGGGAATTTCGGTAAAGGTTATCACATGTCCGTTTCCTAAGTCAAGCGTATCCTTCTCACCTACTACTGTAATGTTTTCTGTCTGTCCATAGAATGCGCTAAGTAATTCCTTACCTTTTTTACTGCAAACAACCTGAAAATTCTTATTTATCTTTTTAAAAGCTTCAATCCAACCGGAATGGTCTGGCTCCACATGGTTAACAATTAAGTATTCAATATCCTTTGGATTAATATTTAATTTGTCCAATAAGGCAAACAAGCTTTCCGGAACCCCGTCCCAACCACACACACCATCAACAATTGCTGTTTTTTCACCTTTTATGATATATGAGTTTAAGGATACTCCATTTGGCATTTCCCATAAACCTTCAAATAATATATTCTCTACATTAACAGAAAGCTGATAGGTTTCCTTAGCTATATTATTTACCTGCATATTTAGTCCTCCTTCGATATATTATTCTCATTTTATCTTTATTTAACCCCTACGTCAACCAAATATATAGAAAGAATTTTTCATACCGGTCTTATCCGTTTAAAAATAGGATGCTATTCATTACTTTTTTCTTAATGCTTTTTTATTGTAACCTGCCTAAATAATATTAGTATTACATATTTTGCCACATAATTGCCATTTGTTAGGAATTAAATAATGTTATTAAATACTATAGTAATATGGAGGTTTTCATGAGGAGTAAAACATTACCAAATCACAACATATTTCTTGTTTTATTTGCTATTGTTATACCGTTAATTTATTTTAATTATTCAACACAGGCACAGGCAAAGAATACGGATGCTGGTTTTAAAATTAAAGATGGCGTGCTGATAAAATATTACGGTACTGAGGAAAAAGTTACTATTCCAAATTCCGTAACAACCATTGGCAATTCTGCCTTTTACGATGTCAGAACTTTGAAAAACTTAGTTATTCCTAAAACGGTCACAAGTATAGGCGACAAAGCCTTTATGGAATGCAAAAATCTGCAGACCGTTTCTATACCTGACACGGTAAAAGAAATCGGGAAAGAGGCGTTCTACCAATGCCCATCCATTAAAAGCATAAAACTTCCGAAGACCCTTATTTCTATTGGAGAAAACGCCTTTGGTAAATGTGAAAGTTTGAAAAGTATCTCACAGCCTACTTCTATCAAAACAATTGGAATAGATGCCTTTGATGGGACTCCTTGGTTAGAATCGGAGCAAAAAGAAAGTTCCTTCGTAATCATCGACCACATTCTAATCAGCGGCAAATATGCAAAAGGAAATATAACGATTCCACCGAATGTAACTATAATCGGCGCAAAAGCCTTCTCATCAAACGATGCGATTACACATGTTAAAGTACCTGAATCTGTCATTGAGATAGGAAGACAAGCTTTCTCTTTATGTGACAGTCTACAGAAAATATCCATAGAAGGCCCAATCAAAACCATCGAGTTAAATACCTTCGAGCACTGCACCTCCTTAACAGAAATCCTTCTGCCGGAAACCTTAACTACTATTAGTGGTGCTGCTTTTATAGGCTGTAGTAATCTAAACGAAATCACTCTTCCCGATTCTGTTACCTATCTAGGTGGTGCTGCTTTTAAGGATTGCAGGAATCTTACTAAGATTACCTTATCAAAAAGCTTGGAGAAAATTATCAAAAATACGTTTGCATACTGCTATAACTTAAAGGATATTTCCCTTCCTCCCTCCCTTAAGGAAATCACAGAGTATGCCTTTAGTGACAGCAGTATTGAGCGTATTATGGTACCAGATACCGTTACTTTCATTGGCACAGGAGCCTTTGCGCACTGTAAACAACTTGTTTCTGTTTACCTGCCCGATTCAATCACCTCAATCGGAGATAGTGCTTTTTGGGGGTGTACCTCTCTAACGGAGATAACGATCCCAGCTTCTATAACAAAAATCGGTTATTCTGCCTTTTATAATACTAGCTGGTTAAAGGAACGCCAAAAGGAAAACCCGTTGGTTACTTTTGGTAGTATATTAATTGATGGTAGTAATGCAGTAGGAGAGCTTACCATACCAAGTACGATAACTACTATTGCTCCTAGAGCTTTTTGGGAGAACACAAAAATTTCCGCCGTAACTCTTCCAAATAGTGTAAAAAAAATAGGGGATGACGCTTTTTCAGGATGCACTAACTTAGAAAAAGTAAAACTTTCAGACAATCTGACTGCAATTGAAAACGGTGTTTTTAAGTATTGTAAATCATTACAATCGATTCACTTGCCGGAAAATATAAAGACTATTGGTAGCGAGGCCTTCTACGAATGCAACAAAATAAAAAGTCTTGTGCTACCCTCCTCTCTTACCGAAATAGGTTCCGGGGCTTTTTCTTCCTGCGCCAACCTGAAAGAAATAAACATTCCAGAGAAGGTAAAAACCATTCCTTCCAATGCATTTCAGTTTTGCAGCCGTCTTAAAAGTATCAACCTGCCTAATTCTGTTACAGCAATTGAAGATAGCGCATTTTATGACTGCACCAGCTTAAAGACCATTACTATTCCCTCCTCCGTAAATACTTTTAAAGGTTCTGTATTTACAGGTACACCCTGGCTTAAGGAAAGAAAGAAGAAAGATACATTCGTTGTTATAAATGGTGTATTAATTGGAGCGGCTGATATAACCGGCAGCATACGTATTCCTGATACTGTAATATCCATCGCTGAAGAAGCCTTTAGTCGTCAAGAAAAAATGACTGGTATTATACTCCCTAAAAACTTAAAAACCATTGAAAAATATACCTTCTCCAACTGCACGAAATTAAAGAGTATAACCATTCCGGATACGGTAACCAATATTGGCTCTAGTTCCTTTTCTAACTGTAGCAGCTTAACCTTAATAAAGCTTCCAAAAGCATTAAAAAGCATTGAAAGTTTTGCTTTTTCCGGTTGCAGCAGCTTAGCCAGTATTACGATTCCGAGTAAAGTTACCAGTATCGGGTATGCGGCTTTTTCTGACTGCACTAGCTTAAAATCCATAGTAATTCCCAGTTCTGTAAGAACAATGGGGGATGGTGTTTTTATGAGATGTTACAAACAGGTAACCATTTTATGCAAAAAGAACTCTTATATTGTCCAATATGCAATTAGAAACGGTATCAAGTATAAGTACAATTAATGCAAATTCTATGATATAACAACCTGAAAAACTATAACTTGTAAAAAAAGAATTGTAACTTTCCTTTGTATCCGTCATAATGGAATAAGTATTTCTTTTGAATACCATTCGTAACACGCTGACATACTATTTAACATACAACCAGAGAAAAGAGGGATTTTATTATGAAGGAAATAAAAATGTTTGTTACCAGCTGGTGTCCCTATTGTCAAAAGGCACGTCTTTTTATGGAAGAATTATATGAGGAGAATCCAAACTATCGTAACCTTAAGATTCAGATAATTGATGAAGAATTAGAGACAGAAGTGGCAAACCAATATGATTATTATTATGTACCCACCTTTTATTTAGAGGGTACTAAATTTAATGAAGGTGCCATTGGAAAAGAGAAAATAAAGGAACTGTTTGAAGCTGCTAAGTAAATCCAGACCACTTTCCTGATTATGTAACTTAATCACAGAAACAAGGATTCAAATCAGTTATACTTGGGACAATCAATAACAATACAAAGGAGATGAAATATATGAGTGTACTAACAATTACAAAAAATAATTTTGATGCTGAGGTTAAGAATTCCTCCCAACCAGTCCTCTTAGATTTCTGGGCATCCTGGTGCGGTCCCTGTAAGATGGTATCTCCTATCATAGACGAGATTGCAAAAGAAAATTCAGATATTAAAGTTGGAAAGGTAAACGTTGACGAAGAATCTGAACTTGCAGGTGATTTTAAGGTAATGTCCATTCCTACCCTGGTAGTAATTAAAGATGGCAAGGTTCATAATACAACGGTTGGTGTTCAATCCAAACAAAACATCTTAAAGCTTTTGGATTAATGCTAAGTGGCTTATAAGATTATATAAATTTTATATTGTTAAAGAATTCCTAAGAAGCCAGTTGAGAATGATATTACTTTCTCAACTGGCTTCTTAGGCTAATATACTTAAGAATCTCAATCTATATATCAATAAATAAAACCAAAAATATATTAACCGTTTTAACCACCTCATCAATCTTGTTTTGGCCAACTCCCCAAAACAACGGTATGACCTAGCGCTCTCAGGGATACTACCTCAATTATATAACCAACTCCCTGAGTTTTTTCTTGTCAATTACCTTTACCCCTCCTCTGGAAAGTTCCACAATCCCTTCCTGGGCAAAGTATTTTAACATTCTTGACACTACCTCTCTGGCACTGCCAACATATTTTGCAATCTGTTCATGGGTTAGTTCTAATATATCGGATTGGTTTCTGGCTATTTCATCTGATAAAAAGATAGCTAATCTCTTATCAAAACTCATAAACAATACCTGCTCCATTGCCCACATAACATCTGAAAAAGCATCGATTACAAGCTTGTTGGCGAAATTCTCAGCATATATGTTAGAAGCACAGAGCTGCTGATACGTTATGGCATCAATCAATAATACTTCACAATCACTTTCTGCATCTATATGAACATCAAACGTTATATTCTCAAGTATACAAGAAGCTGATAATATACATATATTCCCATCTCTTAAACGGTATAACGTGATTTCTTTTCCATCCTCTGACAGAATATATACCCTGAGATTTCCTTTCTTAATAAGTAGAACTCCAATGCAATCACTGCCTCCGCTGTGGATTCTGCTTCCTTTTTCATAGTGTACTGGTGTGATGTTTTTTAATATCTGATTCTTTTGTGTTTGGCTCAATTTATCCCAAAAGGTCAGCACCTGAGGTATATAAGTTAAATCCTGTTCTGATAACATAAATTCCTCCTTTTGCAATAGCTATATTAATTATAACATGAACGAAACTTTTTACAAGAGACACGCAGGGTTTGTTGTGCACGGGTTGAGCAAACTGTTCCATAAAAAAATAATCTACATACTATTGCACAGCATACCTAGATAGTTTTGCCATATCAATTCAGTATATAGATTATTTTTCATATTATACCAGCTCCATTACGTGCTGCATCTACTTTTATATGACTATTTTAGATAGAAGTTTTCCATAAACCATGAAGGTTACAGTATTCATAAGCTGCTACCGGTTTTTCATCCTTTAATTCAAAAACAGCTGTTGGTTTTTCCCCCGGCTCTAAGTATTTCACCTGAAGGCCCTTATCTGTTTCAAGATATACCCACTGTATATAGTGTTCTTCCAGCATAGGATGATCAACGCTGCCAACCGCAACAGTAACTGTACTTCCTTCAACCGTTACAACCGGAAGATGCTTTTCTGTAGCTGCTTCTGTCGTATTCGCAAATAATTCGGCAATCGGTTCTCCACAACAGACAAGTGGTGCTCCTGATTCATGAATTAAAGTAATAATATTTCCACAATGTTTACATTTAAAAAATTTAGGTTCTCTTTTCATGTTGATTCTCCCTTTCTATTTCACATTAATAGTTTGTGGCCAAAATACGGAAATATGCTTGTGGATGGTCACAGACCGGACATTTTAACGGTGCTTTCTTCCCAATCTGAATATGTCCGCAGTTACTGCACTGCCATATCATATCTCCATCTTTGGTAAATACCAGTTCACCTTCAACGTTTTCTAATAATTTTTTGTATCTTTCTTCATGCTCTTTTTCTATTTTAGCAACACCTTCAAATAATCTGGCAATCTGATCAAAACCTTCTTCTTTTGCTACTTTTGCAAACTCAGCATACATCTCAGTCCATTCATAATGTTCACCAGAAGCGGCTTCTAACAGATTTGTCTTTGTATCAGGGATACCGTCATGAAGCAGTTTAAACCAGATTTTAGCATGTTCTTTCTCATTATTAGCTGTTTCCAAAAACAGCTCTGCAATTTGTTCAAATCCTTCTTTTTTTGCCTTGGAAGCATAATAGGTGTACTTGTTTCTGGCTTCTGACTCACCAGCAAAAGCTGCTTTTAAGTTAGCTTCCGTTTTTGTACCTTTTAATTCCTTCATTACATTTCCTTTCCATACATAAGAGAAAAAAAGAGCACGCGCTAATAAAAGCACACGCTCCCTTTTTATGTATTATTAAACTTCTGTAAATGAATCTTTGTCTAATCCGCAAACAGGGCAAGTCCAATCATCAGGAATATCTTCCCAAGCTGTGCCAGGTGCTATTCCACTATCTGGATCACCTATCTCAGGATCATAAACATAACCGCAAGGACACTCATATTTCATAGCTTATACCTCCTAATAATGATATTATCTTCATTGGGATAAAGATATCTATATTATAGCATATTAAGGTAATTATATCAACTCTTGCAGAAATATTTCGTAGAAAAATCAGCGAGATTAAGCCGAAAGACCCAGACTGGATGTTAATCTATTCCAGTTCTGAGTCTTGCTTAATTACTAACCCAACTTGCATTCCAAACATAGTGTGATGTATGGTTTCAATCATACACACTAAAAGCAGCGATTATGAGGGTTTTTATCGCAATGATTCTGTTTGGTGCATTGATAACAGATTTCATTCTCTAAACCATTTCCATCAAAATAATCCTTTAGATTCTGCAAAGTAACTTCTGCTATATTACTCAAAGCTTCTTTGGTCAAGAACGCCTGATGAGATGTCACAATTACATTTGGCATGGAAATCAGGCCTGATAGTATGTCATCCCGCATAATGGAATACGACAAATCTTCATAAAAGAATTCCGTTTCTTCTTCGTATACATCAAGCCCTGCTCCGCCAACCTTCTCTTCTTTTATTGCATTTAGAAGATCTTCACTGTTTATTAATGCACCTCTGGAGGTATTAATTATAACTACCCCGGGTTTCATTATTGTAAGCGCATCTTTTTGAATGAGATGATGGGTATCTTTTGTCAGCGGGCAGTGAAGGGAAATGATATCTGAACGTTTGCATAATTCTTCAAAGGATACATACTGAATATCCGTATCCTTAGCTGGATATGGATCATAGGCGATAACCTCCATACCAAATCCTTTACAGATGTCAATAAAAATTCTTCCTATCTTACCGGTTCCTACTACACCCATCGTCTTACCATGAAGGTCAAAACCTGTCAATCCTACCAGACTGAAATTATGCTCTTTCGTACGGTTATAAGCTCTGTGTATTTTACGGTTTAAAGTAAGCAGCAGTGCCATGGCATGTTCCGCTACTGCATAGGGTGAGTAGGCCGGAACTCTTACTACGTGTATCCTATCATAAGCTGCCTTAAAATCAATGTTATTATAACCGGCACACCTCATGGCAATGATACGTACACCACCCTTATACAGGATATCAATGGTTTTTGTATCAATAGTATCGTTCACAAAGGCTACCACCGCCTCATAGCCGTTTGCCATAACCGCAGTATCCACATTTAGTTTTGATTCAAAATAATCTATTTCTATATCAAACTTTTCTTTAAATGTATCAAAATATACCTTATCATAAGGTTTTGTATCAAAAAAACAAATCTTATTCATAGTATCCTCCTTTCAACCAGCTCGTTCCAGTTAACAGTTGTTGCCGTTAACGGTCAAAACCGTCGTAAAACAGGGTGTCTGGGTTTCAAGCATATCCCAAAATACTATTATATAGATTAACTTTATTCGGATTTATTCAGGCTGAGAAAATTTTTCTATTCTTGTAAGCATTGTCTTGTTAAAATTCTCAACCTTTCGGTCATATTCCTCATCCATAAACTTAGAAGCCAGTAAAAAGTCCGCTGTAGCCAGATTATTTGCTACCGGAATATCATAAACTACTGCGATACGAAGTAATGCTTTTACGTCCGGATCATGAGGCTGTGATTCCAAAGGATCCCATAAAAATACCACAAAATCAATATTTCCCTCTACGATTCTTGAGCCAATCTGCTGGTCACCGCCTAAAGGTCCGCTGTTATAGCCTTTTACCGGAAGTCCTGTCTTCTCAGAAATTAATCTTGCTGTTGTTCCTGTACCGCAAAGAAAATGATTTTTTAAAACATCTTTATGTTTATCTGCCCATCGAACCAACTCCTGCTTCTTTCCGTCATGAGCAATGAGTGCTATGTTCTTTTTCTTACCAATCTGAAAATAAATAAAATCATCTAATAACATAATGCCTTCTCCTTTGCTGTTTATGCTTCTTCCACCTGAATCGCTATTATAATACATCCACACATGGATTTAACATTTCATCATATAAGTATATACCTTATGATACTATCATCATACTTGCTTTAGCAAAAAAATGCAATGAAAAACTCCATGAATTATATAGTAAGTTACTCCGTAAATACCAAATTAACTAATAGATTATTTTTCGGACGATGTATAATTATAAGCATTCAATTAACAAACTACTCTTCTTAAAATCCATACAAACAGTAAAACCCTTAATAAATTTTCTTGTTATCATGCCTTGTCTATGTTAAAATATACAAGTATAAACCACTCCGGTTACGATTTCGAGCATACTTACATATTTTCGTTTACTGTCTGGTAGAAATTAGTGCAAATTAATACAAATTTCTTCATGATTATTTATTAGCCTACAGACATCGGGAAATTGTAACCCACGAACTAAAAAAGGAGGTTTCTATGAATAACATTTTTTCCAACATTACCCCTGAAGTATTGGCATTGTCCAACTTATGTGCTAAAAATAGTGCAATTGACCCTTATCTTTATACTAAATATGATGTGAAACGCGGTTTAAGAGATGTCAGCGGTAAAGGTGTATTAACCGGACTTACCGAAATAGCAGAGGTTCGTTCCCACATTATTGTGGATTCCGAATATGTCCCTTGTGAAGGTAAGTTATTTTACCGTGGTATCGATGTAGAACAGATTGTAGAAGGCTTTATTGAGGAAGACCGTTACGGTTTTGAAGAAGTTACGTATTTATTGCTATTTGGTGAACTTCCGGATAAGGAGGCCTTAAATAATTTTACGAAATTATTAGAAGAATACCGCTCTCTTCCTACTTCTTTTGTAAGAGATATTATTATGAAGGCACCCAGCAGGGATATGATGAATACCCTTGCCAGAAGCGTCCTAACTCTTTATTCCTATGATGACCAGGCAGATGACATCTCCCTGCCTAACGTTATGAGACAGTCCTTACAGCTTATTTCTTTATTTCCACTACTTTCGGTCTATGGTTATCAGGCATTTCGTCATTATCATGATGGGCAGAGTCTGTTTATTCATACTCCTGACCCTTCCTTATCTACCGCAGAACTTATTTTACATCTGCTAAGACCAGACAGTAAGTATACACCATTAGAAGCTAAAATCCTTGACGTAGCTCTGGTGCTTCATGCGGAACATGGCGGTGGTAACAACTCAACCTTTACGACTCACGTAGTATCCTCAGCCGGTACCGATACCTATTCCTCTGTTGCCGCATCTCTTGGCTCCTTAAAAGGACCAAAGCATGGTGGCGCCAACTTAAAGGTGGTACAGATGTTTGAAGATATGAAAAATACCATTAAAGACTGGGAGGATGAAGACGAGGTACGTAATTATCTAAGTGCCCTTCTTCAAAAAAGAGCTTTTGACAATGCTGGCTTAATATATGGAATCGGGCATGCGGTATATTCCATCTCTGACCCGAGAGCAAATATTTTCAAAGGCTTTGTTAACAAATTATCGGTTGAAAAGGACAGAGTCGCTGAATTTAAGCTATATAACCTTGTAGAAAGTCTGGCTCCCCAAGTTATTGCCAAGGAGAGAAAGATGTACAAAGGAGTAAGTGCCAATGTGGATTTTTACAGTGGTTTTGTTTACAGCATGCTTGATTTGCCAATAGAACTTTATACTCCTATCTTTGCAATCGCCAGAATATCTGGCTGGAGCGCTCATAGAATTGAAGAGTTGTTTAATGCAAATAAAATCATCCGTCCGGCTTATAAGAGCGTATCTTCTCGTAAAGAGTATAAAAATCTATCAGACAGATAAAGTTTTATAAAGGTGTTTCAAGTAAAGCCTTCAAAAGGGTTGTACAAAGGTTTCATTCTATTAAACCTTTGTATAACCCTTTTATTTTAATCCTACTATTCCAAAGCTTTATCAAATATTTCGTCCCTTTGTAATTCCTTTTTTTATACTTCCATCAACCAAATAAGCATATTCTTCCTCTTCATCTAAAATCCCAATTAACTTTTTATACCAAAGTATCTGAATAAAGATAACTGCTTCCAGAGCTGTCAGAAAAAAAGTACCTAAAAAACACAGGATTATAAGAAGCGTAGTGGAAAAGAAAAAAACACACAAAACTATTCCCGCAAAAATAGGTATTACAAACTGTGGCTTTAAAAGCATAAGTGCAATCACTTCCATGACTACACTCTTCCCCTTAAGTATTTTTTCTTTTCCGGAAGCTTTGTGTTTATCTTCTTTTTCATCTGCATGCATTACAAATACGAAATACCCAGCCAAATAAAACATTATTACAAGCAGCATAGAGATAATTGACAAGCATATAATTGAATAGGTAAGATTGCCGTTCTTTGCAGCTACTATCATCCCCGCTACATTTAATATCATCATAAAATACAAGGGAATAAATCTAAGAAGCGTTAAAGATTTTTTTAGGTACTTAAAAAAGGTAGCTATTACGCTGTCATTAACATTAATTCTCTTATATATACTATCCTTTCCAATAAAAAAAACTGCTCCAAGTACGGGCAAAAGCATAAGTGTACCGGATAATACTACCGTCAAAAAACTTAATATACTTGCAAAAAACACAATATGTATTCCTGATAGGATTTTATAGAATAAAGATTCCCTGGTCATGATTTTATCGCTCCTGCCAAACCATAGTAGATGTATTTTTGTAAGAATATATACACAAGTCCAATTGGTATAATACCCAAAAGAATTGCTGCAGATACTATTTCAAAGGGTGTTGACATATTACCAAAGAATTTATACAAAGCTACAGTGAAGGTCTGCACATCCTTACGCAGATACAAATTCGGAATATAAAAATCATTATAATAACCAATACCATTTAGTATAAGAAGAGTTGTACATGCCGGTTTTAACAACGGCAGTATAATTCGTCTGTAAATGGTAAAATAACTGGCTCCATCTATTAGGGCAGATTGGTCAAGTTCTTTAGAGATTGAATCTAACAGATTAAACATAATATAGATTCCTATAATTCCTACCCCTGAGTATAAAATAATTACACTTGCCATTTTATTGACTAATCCCATTCTATAGATAATCTGAAAGACTACTGTCTGGGTGGTTACGACTGGAATAAACATGGTAAGGGTAAATAAAGTCATAATTAATTTCCTGCCTCTAAAATCAAAACGGTGAAGCACATAAGAAACCATGGTTGTAAATAGTATTTGAAGAGTCAGGGAGATAGATAATATAACCGCAGTATTAATTAATGCTTTCCCCAATCCCCCTACTCTAATTGCATAGAGAAAATTATAGGAATTAAACCAATTCTTCGGAGGAGTAAGTACGTTGGTAGAAGAATATTCTGCTCCCGTTTTAAAAGCCATATAAATAAGTGGCACAATAGGAATAATTACAAAAATACAGGCTCCGAATAAAAACAGATACCGGAGTATTTTATAAAACTTGCCTTCCTTAATCATATTTAACTCTCTCCCTTCTTATTAAATATACTTTGCAGACCCACGGCTATTACAACAATTACAAATACCAAAATAGATAAAGCTGCTGCAAAACCAACCCTATTTTCTGAAAAAGCACTCTGCTGAATCTGAATAACCGGTGTTACAGTTCCATTGGCACCATTCATCATAATATAGGGAATTTCGAATACCTGAATGGAACCAGAGACACTTAATAAAATGTTGATGAATAATACTTTTCTTATTGAAGGAATAGATATGTATTTGATTTCCTGCCACTTGGTGCAGCCATCAACGGCAGCAGCTTCAAATAAATCCCCCGGTATAGTTTGTAGTGCACCAAAAAACATAATAAAGTTCATTCCGTAATAACGCCATATGCTGATGGATGCTATTGAAGGGTTTACAAGCTTTAAATTTTGCAGCCATTGCTGCTTAAATTGCCCCAATCCAACCGTTTCTAATAGTAGATTCAGCGTACCGGAATTGTTAAAAAATATAATAAATATGGTTGAAACGATTACCCCGTTCAGTAAGTAAGGAATAATTAAAACTCCTTTAAAAAGATTTAATCCCCTGAACTTTCCATTTACGAAAATAGCCAGGACAAAAGCAAATACTAATTGGGGTATGGCTACAAGCATATACCAAAGGCAATTTTTAAATACCATTATGTACTGGGGATCTGTAAAAAGTCTTTCATAGTTTTTAAGACCAATCCATTTTGGAATCCCAACGCCTTTGTAATTGGTGAAGCTTAAATAAATGTTACTGAGTATTGGGATATAGGAGAATACTAGTAGTTGAATAACTGGTATTAATAAAAACAAAACAATGATTATTCTGCTGCTTTTTGTCTTTTTCACAGTTTCCGCTCCTGTCATTTATTATTGTTCGTATAAGAGTAGTGTGTTAATGAGGATTTTTGACACACTACTCCTATTTTTTGTTATTAGGTTGTAAGGGGCTGCTGCAACATCGGTCTACTCACTTGCAGAATTCTGTGCTTAAAGTTGCACCGCCCTTTTGCAGGTTAGTAACTATCTATTGCAACAGCCCTTTTTATAGCATGTGTGTAGAAATTAATCTACCCATTCAAGCCCTAGTTCGTCTTTATAATCAGCATAAGCTTTATTTTGTGTATCCACTTGTTTATTGTATGCCGCCCAATCATCGGGTTTGGTTGTGTCAAGTGCATCAAATAACAGTCCGACATATTTGTAATCAGCATATAACCCGGCCTCCGTTAACACATCTTGGTTCGCTAACGTGTTCTCATCTGTGGGAGCGGATAATAATACCTTACAAGCCCCTGAATCCACCATTTCATCAATAATAGAATATAACGCAGGAACAATAGGGTCTATACCCTTCTTGTTGGCTATAAAGCCACTGTCGGCAATGAACTGTGCATCCTCAGAGACATATTCTATAAAAGCTCTGGCAGCTTCCTTATTCTTTGAGAACTTACTTATTGCCCAGTTATCAGCAGGTGCAGCCAATACATATCTGCCTGCACCAAAATCAGGAGCCGGTGCAAATTTAATAATGGAGGGGTCTTTTCCTTCCGGAACACGTCCCTGTATCTGTGGAACAACCCATGAACCAAATAACATCATTCCTGCTTTTCCATAAGCTACATTATCCATTGCAACACCAAAATCAGTATAAACTTCTGGTTCAAAATAACCATTTGCTTTCCACTGGGTATACATCTTAACAGTTTTACCAAACGGTGCTGTTTCAGAAAATGGATTTTCAGTTTTTAGCATTTCAGCAAATACATTGGCATTACCTGCAACGTAAGAAGCAAAATCCTGAACCGTCGCTAAAGGCCAGTTTTCAATACGATGCATAGCTATAGGTGTTACTCCGTTTGCCTTAATCGCTTCACACATCTTATTAAACTCCTCCAGCGAAGCAGGGATTTCATTATAGCCTGCTGCTTTTATTACCTCTTCATTATAAACAACTGCCTGATTGTAAGCCCGGCCAGGCATTATACTAAATATTTGTGCACCGTCATTTGGCATTGCCAGTGCATAATCACCATATAACGCCTGTGCATCTGCTACTGTGGAATAGGGTTCTGCATATTGTGCCCATTCCTCAAGACTCCAGTTAGGTGCTGTGTAAATGTCTACAGAATCATCCTGAACCTGAAAGAGAGGTCTTAATTCCTCTTCATTGGTGACAACATTTAGAGTTACATTAATACCTGTTTCTTTTGTAAACTTTTCAGCCAGATGTTTTAGATAGGCTGATGATTCATCACGGTATGTATTGCCATCCTTATCTTTCTTTTCTTCCCCAAGCACTCGGTTTCCACCATGTGTATAGACACTTATGGTACTTCCTTTTAGTGATGATAGATCACTCTCTCCTGTGGATTCTGCTCCCTTTGTAGCAGCAGTGTTATTACCTGAGCCTGTAACATCTGTGTTAGTTTTTTCTTGGCCGCCGCAGCCTGCCAGAGAAAAAGTCATAACAGCAGCTAAACCAATTGCTAATACTTTTTTTAATTTCATGTCCTTATCCTCCCGTTATATTACTTAAAAATAACTTAATTCAATTATATATTTAATTTACATTTTAGTCATCTATAATATTTGCATATAATATACCATTCTTGCTAAAATTATGCAATTTTCACTTTTATAACAACTATTTTATTAATTTTTGTGCATATTCTACACTTATTTTGCATTTTCTTACAAACACGCACTTAAACAAATGATTAAATATGAATATTTACCCTCATATTTTACCTAAATATAATTGTTTTCAAAAGTACATTCTTGCCAAAAACAGGAATATATTATACTATGATGTTATAACGATTAGAAAGAAGTACAGAACTATGGATTTTAAAGACAGTTTTATTCATTCTCTCCAGACAGGGCTTTCTCTGGCAAGGTCAATCTCCATGGAAGATTATCTTCCGGTTTCTGTAAAATTACCGGAAGAGGCAGAGGAATATCTGCCTTTTTTACTGGGCTATGGTTATATAAAAACCAGCTTTCCTTACTATTATGAACTTGCAGGTCTAAAAGCTTATTGTCTCATATATACAGAAAGCGGTACAGGTTTATACACCATCGACAATAACAGTTATTCTCTTTCCACCGGTTCCTTGGTCTTTATTAATTGTCAGCAAAAGCATCGAATTGAAATTAAGCAGTCTCCCTGGCAGTACCGGGTTTATTTTATGTCCGGACAGCCTCTGCCTTACCTGTACAAAGCCATCACATCAGAGGGAAACCCTGTTTATTCCTTTAAACCCGTCTCATCCGTACCCAACAAATTGCTGAAATTATATGGTTTACTGGACTCCGGGAATGCAAATTACTTTTTACACTCCAAATTTTTGCTGGATATTTTATTAGAGACTATCTTAGAAAAAAAACAGGCAGAGGAGCAAAGCGCCCACCTGCCGGAATATCTGATTAAGATAAAACAGTGCTTCGATGAAAATTACAACACTAAATATTCCCTGGATTCTCTGGAAGAGACCTTTCATATCAGCAAGTTCCAGCTATGCCGGGAATTCACTGCGGCTTACGGTGTATCTCCCATCCATTACCTAAACACGGTAAGAATTAATGCCGCTAAAGAAGCTTTGGTCTATACAGACAAAAGGATTAATGAAATCGGGAGATCCACCGGATTTGACAACACCAATCATTTCATCCGTCTGTTTAAACAAAAAACAGGTGTAACCCCTCTAAATTATCGAAAAGCTGAAATACGTTTACAGATGTAAACCATTTCCCTCCGGTACCGGTTTATTAAGTTTGGCTACGCTATCTTTATAAACCGGATTACCTGAAATTACATTAACACTGTATTTTACTGTTTTGTTACCGATTCTATCTATAATAAGTTCTAAACTTCTGTCAGCCATCTCTTTCACATTGACATCATAGCTTGTGATACCCACATCACAAATACCCGGATATAAATAATTATCAAAGCCAACTACTGATACATCCTCCGGCACCCGGTATCCTCTCAACCGTAATGCCTTTATTAATACGAAGGCGGCAAGATCACTGTTGCAGACAAAAGCAGTAGGCATCTTATCTGGGAATTTCATTTGATATCCTTCCACATCCCCTGTCTCCCAGTCTCTATCATTGAATACACAGTCTTCCGTCACCTTCCTGCCGTGCTCCATCATGGCCTTGTAATAACCCAAGTATCTGTCAGTGATACTACTTGAGTACATTAGAGTTCCCACATAGGCAATCTCTTTATGTCCTTCCTGAAACAGGTGATTGGTCAGCATATAAGTACCATAGAATCCATCAGATATAACCGCATCACAGGGCGCTGCCTGATCAAAGAAATCAAGACATACCAAAGGTATATTGCTTTCTGCTATTAAGTTCTTTAAGTAAGACTGTTCCGGCTGTCCCATAAGGATGATACCGTCTACCTTCTGCTCTTTTACCAGCAGAGGAATCTGGGAGTTTTCTTCATCTTCTGTGCTGATTACCTCTAACATGGTAAAACACTGTTTC
Organism: Anaerocolumna cellulosilytica; assembly: GCF_014218335.1. Lineage (GTDB taxonomy): Bacteria > Bacillota > Clostridia > Lachnospirales > Lachnospiraceae > Anaerocolumna > Anaerocolumna cellulosilytica. Next base: position 4,418,435 of record NZ_AP023367.1, read on the forward strand.
TGTACTGCTTTTGTGGCAACTTCCTGATATAACTGCCAATAAAAGGAAACATATTTACCAAAATATCTGCCAGGTACCAAAATACCAAGATTATAGCTTTTATCTGCTTTGTTTTTGTCAGGAGCGTACTGCTTATAGCCCATCTGTTCTGCAAGGACTACTATCTTTTTACGCATTTCTTCACTGACACCTTTTTGCCCGGACAAAGCCTTGGATATTGTTACAATACTGACTTTAAGTTCATTGGCTATATCAGCCATTTTAACTTTTTTCTCCATTTTACCCTCTACCAATATTTTTTAAGTAATATTTACTTTAATTTAGTTAACTGTATTGTAAAGGATTGATATAACTTTGTCAATAAACATGTATTTTTGTTTTATTACTTATAGCTTATCACAGCAGAAACGGTTCTTTTAACGAACTTTTAGTCTATTTATCAAAAAAATGCTGTTGTAAATCAGGAAACTCCAATTTACAACAGCTCATGTAATTTAATGATTACTTTACTCAACTTTTCTGCTTGAACAAACTTATAATCCATAATAATATAACTGCACCAACAATGGACACAATAAAGCTCCAGATATTTAATCCTGTTGCAGGACCCCATCCAAAAATTCCGGCTACCCAGCCGCCGATAAAGGCACCAATCACACCAACTAAGATGTTCATTCCAGCCCCCATCTGACTGTCCTTTCCTGTAATTTTACTAGCTATCCAACCGGATATACCTCCAAGTATTACCCAAATGATTATATTGCTGATTTCTGGCATACTGTTTTACTCCTTTTCTAATCTTTTTTGCAGGAATCTTCTCTGATTTTATGAATAAAACTGTTATCTATAAAATCATTTACTTTGCCTTGTGCCTTATGTTTTAAGGCTTCTCCTTTACCGGCAATATCACCTTTTATGGATTGTATTTTTCCTTTAAACTCTAGGTCTTCATCATCCAAAAGTTTGCCGGCAAATTCTTTAATCCTGCCTTCTACACTGTCCAGGTTATTATTTATTTTTTTCTCCATAACTTTCTCCTTCCTGCTTTATATTTATTATGGATTAGTTTTATAAAAAAAATTCATAATGCATGGTAAAATAAAAAAGAATTAAAAATGCTATTGGCATTTTTAATTCTTTTTTATTTTCGCCCTTAACAATAGCGAATATTCATATACATGCTTATATATTTTATACAGTTAAAAATTATTGTTTCCTATCTTTTTGCATGTATTTTCCGTTAAATAAAATAATTATTCTGGAAACGATATAGAGTAAAAACACAAACCAAAACAAGCAAGTCAATCCATATTGCACAACGTAAAATAATCCTTTATCACCATTGTAGTAAGTAAATGCATTATCAAATATATAAGGAATCTTTGTTCCAAAATACAAAATCAAGCCGGCGATTAAATCGCCCAGACATTTTCCTTTATTTATATACATATGTTTTTATAAACGATATGCCATAAGCTTGACTTGCAGTACCGGAACCATAATCTGACCATCCATAGTTCACTCCCCCAACAGACTTATGCCTCTCTATTGTAAATGATTTAGTTTTATATACTGGAAATGCATTTAATGACATAGATTTTACTTGTCTCCCATTGTGGGTGCTTGGAACACTATCACTTGCTGATATGGATATAGATTCACTGCTGGTAACACTAAAACCTACTGCAGTTGTAACCGTACTTGCACTTACAACACTGGCACTCAGACTATAGGTATTACTTACTGAACTCGTTTTTGATATTGAAATTGTTGAACCTGGTTCTCCTGTTGCAATAGCTATACTACCACTCCCAACATAATCACTACCACTCATTACATTTGTAATTCTATATCGATATGTAGTAACTGCATCAGGTGTTAATATAGGTTGTTCAAATATTTCTCCATTCTCGATGAACTTATTATTCAATTTATTATCAATAACAATGACTTCATTTACTGAATCATAAGATAATAATTGTGTTACTGTAGATTCATATGATTTTGGATTCAAAATATCTGCTTCAATAGTGACAGTTTTCCCCACTTCCTTTGCATTTATATTAGTAGTTCCAATACTCAATGTTGTTGATATTGCTAATATAATTGTAAAACATATTTTATAAATCTGTTTCACTCATTATTTCCCCTTTCTTAATCTATTCTTCTAAACAAGAGAAGACTAATAGCATGCATAAAAGTTACCCTTGTCTAACAATTCCTAGTATATCAAAAAATGAATTGGAAGTAAATAGAAATTAGATATTATTCCCATTTTATTTTGCAAATCCACAAATAGTGCATAAAACAAATTTTACATTCTCAAATAACAAAAACGACTACATATTTCGAAACCTGGCATATCTTTGTTCTGTAATCTCATCTACAGACATCTTTTTGTATTCATTAATAAATTCAAGAATGTCCTGACGCAGCGTACATGACACCTCTCCAATATTCTCTACACTTAAGTTTTCATTTTCAGGAATAATACGCTCAATCATACCTAGTTCCTTTAAATCAGAAGCGGTAATTTTCATAACTTCTGCTGCTTCGTCAGCTCGTTTGCTGTCTTTCCAAAGAATCGTTGCAAAACCTTCTGGTGATAGAATGGAATAGGTGGCATTTTCAAGCATCCATACCTCATTAGCCACGCCTAAGGCTAATGCACCTCCACTGCCGCCCTCTCCTATTACAATAGAAAGCACCGGCACTTTAAGACTTGACATTTCAAATAGATTCCTTGCTATAGCTTCTCCCTGCCCTCTTTCCTCTGCTTCTATTCCACAATAGGCACCAGGTGTATCAATGAAACAGATAACAGGGCGGTTAAATTTTTCAGCCTGCTTCATGAGACGCAATGCCTTCCTATATCCGTCCGGATTAGGCATACCATAATTTCTCTTGGCATTTTGCTTTAGAGTACGGCCTTTTTGCTGACCGATTACAGTTACCGTACTATCATCTATGGTTGCAAGACCCGCTATAATCGCTCCGTCATCCCGGCATACTCTGTCTCCATGCAGTTCCATAAATTTATTAAATATTGCACTGATAAAATCAAGACTGGTAGGTCTTGTTACGCTTCTTGCAGTTTTTACCCGTTCCCAGGCTGTTAATTCTGCTGACATATAGAAACCCTGGCAAACACATACTTCTAAATATGTTACCACCACTATAATTATGATTGAAAGATATGTGTGGCTTCCTTTCTTGCATTTTTCCATCAATCCTGTTACACTCTTCTACTTAAATGCAGTAAAAATAACTAGCAGCTTTTTACCAGCATAGATAAGGTCTGCTTTAACTTATTACGTTTTACGATTTTATCAACAAACCCATGCTCTAATAAAAATTCCGCCTTTTGAAAACCCTCCGGCAAACGCTGTCCTATGGTCTGTTCAATTACTCTTGGACCCGCAAAGCCAATCAAAGCTCCGGGTTCTGCTAATATGACATCCCCAAGCATAGCAAAACTTGCCATAACGCCACCGGTAGTAGGGTCAGTTAAAACAGATACATATAGCAAACCTGCTTCATCATGCCTCTTTAAAGCCTGTGCCGTCTTTGCCATCTGCATCAAAGAAATAATGCCTTCCTGCATTCTGGCCCCACCTGAACAACAGAAAATAATAACCGGAAGCTTTCTTTTCGTTGCCTTTTCTACCAATCTGGTCAGTTTTTCACCAACTACCTCTCCCATACTTCCCATAAGAAAGTTAGAGGCCATAATTCCGATTGCTACGGATGTATCGTTGATTTTACCTTCTCCTGTAATAACTGCCTCATCCAGATTTGTGACTACCTTTAAATGCTCTAGTTTCTGCTTATACCCGGGAAAATTTAAGGGATCACTAACCGGTAGTTCTTTATCCCACTCCTGAAAACTTTCTTTATCCAGTATCATGCTTAATCTGGTTCTGGGGCTGATTCTAAAATACATACCACAGTTTGGACAGATGTAATAATTAGCCACCACATCTTCACTATATACGATTTCATTACACTTATCACATTTTTCGAATAACCCGTCCGGAATCTGAGCCTCATCTAGGGATTCTTTTACTTTTCCGCCAAGGTGTACCTGCTTTCTTCCAGCACTGGTTAAGTCGTTCTTTTTAAACATTTCCTTTAACATGCTACTTAAGTCACACCTCCTCTTAAGATGTTTTTCCACTACTATTCTTTCTTATTTAGGAGTCTTTCAATAAAGCCCGTATCAATATTACCTTTTTTATAATCCTCGTGATTGATAATCTGGTACTGAAAATCTATATTGGTATCAATACCTTCAATTACCAGCTCACCTAACACGCCCCGCATCTTCTGAATTGCCAAGTCGCGGTTTGCATCATGCACCATAAGTTTCACAATGAGAGAATCATAGACAGCCGGTATTTTATAACCGCTATAAAGAGCTGAATCAATCCTGACTCCGTTCCCACCGGGAAAATGCAGACTGGTAATGAGCCCTGGAGAAGGAAGAAAATTATTCATCGGGTTTTCTGCATTAATACGGCACTCAATGGCATGGCCTCTTATCTTTACTTTCTCCTGGGTTATACTTATAGGTTCTCCGGAAGCTACTTTTAACTGCTCTTTAATCAGGTCAATGCCTGTAATTAATTCTGTCACACCATGCTCTACCTGGATTCTGGTATTCATTTCGATAAAATAATAGTTATCTTCCTGATCTAAGATAAATTCAATGGTTCCGGCATTGGTATACTTTGCTGCCTTTGCTGCTCTTACTGCTACCTCGCCCATTTCCTTTCTTAGTACTTCACTGATTGCAAAGGAAGGTGCTTCTTCAATCATCTTTTGATGTCTTCGTTGTATGGAGCAATCCCTTTCACCAAGGTGTATAACATTACCATAGTTATCTGCAAGAATCTGAAATTCGATATGCCTCGCTCTTGGGATATACTTTTCAATATACATAGTATCATCCCCAAACGCATTCTTAGCTTCCTGGCTGGCCGTTTCAAAATGCTTGTTAAAATCTTCTTCTCTTTCAACAATACGCATTCCTTTACCACCACCGCCTGCACTGGCTTTAATTATAACCGGATAGCCCATGTTATCTGCAAGCTTTTTACCATCCTCTGCTGTATAGACAGGCTCTTTCGTCCCCGGTACTACAGGTACACCGGCATCCATCATGGTTTTTCTGGCTTCGGCCTTGTTCCCCATCTTATCTATTACTTCTGGTGAAGGGCCTATAAAGGTTATGTTACACTTCCTGCACAGATCTGCGAACTTACTGTTTTCAGACAAAAATCCAAATCCCGGATGTATTGCATCTGCTCCGGTTGCACAGGTTGCACTGATAATTCTATCCATTTTCAAATAACTGTCCTTTGCCGGTGCAGGACCTATACATACGGTTTCATCTGCTAGCTGAGCATGGAGAGCATCTTTATCAGCCTCCGAACATATGGCTACAGTGCTGATACCCATTTCACGGCAGGCACGAATAATACGCACCGCAATTTCACCACGATTGGCAATGAGGACTTTCTTTATCCTATTCTTATTTTCTATCAACCTATACACACCACCCTATTTAGCCGATTACAAAGGTAAGTTCAGCCTCTGCAAATACTTTATTCTCGTCATAGGCTTTCGCAGCTGCAACACCTACATTTCCTTTTTTCTTAATTAACTCCACTTCAAGTGTCAGCACATCTCCCGGAAAAATCTTATTACGGAATCTAGCTTTGTTAATTCCTCCAAAATAGGAGTTTTTTCCCTTATTTTCGTCTAAAGAAAGGCATAATACCGCTCCTACCTGAGCTAAGGCTTCAATTACAAGTACTCCCGGCATAACAGGCTCTTCGGGAAAATGCCCGGTAAAAAATAATTCATTATAGGATACACATTTGCGACCTACAGCACGAACTCCGGGAATTAATTCATCAATCCGGTCAATTAATAGAAAGGGACTTCTTTGAGGTATGATTTTTTTGATTTCATTTATACTTAGCATTTTCTTACTCCTGCTTCCTGTTATATAAGTTGAATTAATATCTACCTATATAGTGACCGCCTTACGTCCTGCGGTTTATTTTTAAGTTACTATTATTACTTTATTTTCTGTTAAAGCGGTCTGATATGAACAAGAGGCTGACCATATTCAACCATATTTTTATTTTCAACTAATATTTCTTCTACGATTCCATCATAAGAAGACTCTATTTCATTCATCAACTTCATTGCTTCCACAATACCGATGACCTGACCTTTTTTTACTTTATCACCTATTGAAATATAAGGCTCGCCGCCTTCTGTTTTGGCAGAATAAAAGGTTCCCACCATAGGTGATTTAATAGAAAACTTATGTGTTTCTTCTTCAACTGCCTCTTCCTTTGTAACCGAACTTGTTATAGGTATAGAACCTGCAACAGTACTTAACGCACCATGCTCTTTTTGAAAGGAAAGACTTAAATCTCCTTCCGCGTAGGTAAATGAAGTCAGATTTGATTCAGAAACTGTCTTTATCAACTTTATGATATTCTCAAATTCCATATGACCACTCCTATCCTACAAATTTTTTAACCAGTAAACTGCCGTTATGACCACCAAAACCCATGGAATTACTTAAGGCATAGGTTATTGTTTTATCGGTAACAGGTTCCTTAGTATAATCTAAGTCTAAATCTTCATCGGGTATCTGATAGCCTACGGTTGGATGGATATAATCCTCCATAACTGATTTTACACAAGTTATAAATTCTACGGCACCTGCTGCTCCAAGAAGATGACCCGTCATTGATTTGGTAGAGCTTATCTTTAATTTATAAGCGTAATCCCCAAATGCCTTCTTAATGGATAAGGTTTCAAAAAGGTCGTTATGATGGGTACTGGTTCCGTGGGCATTGATATAATCAACCTCTTCCGGCTTTATTCCTGCTTCATTAATGGCTAACAGCATGGCACGTGCTGCCCCTTCTCCGTCCTCTGATGGAGATGTAATATGAAAAGCATCACAAGTCGCTCCATAACCTACAATTTCTGCTAATATAGTGGCACCCCTTGCAACTGCATGCTCATAAGATTCAAGTACAACAACTCCTGCACCTTCACCCATTACAAATCCACTTCTTTCCTTGTCAAATGGAATAGAGGCTCTTTCGGGATTGGTTTCGGTTGATAAAGCAGTCAAAGCACTAAATCCGGCAATACCTAAGGGAGTTATAGCTGCTTCCGTACCACCGGCTACCATAACATCTGCTTCATTACACTGGATGTAACGGCAAGCATCTCCAATTGAGTGGGTTCCTGTAGCACAAGCAGTTACTATATTGGTACATTTACCTTTTAAACCAAATGCTATAGCTACATTTCCTGCTGCCATATTAGATATCATAAGAGGTACCAGCAAAGTAGCCGTCCTTTTCGGACCTTTTTCCAACAGCTTTTGATGCTCTCTTTCGATGGATTGGAGACTTCCGATACCGGAACCTACAGAGACACCAATTCTTGTCAAGTCTTCTTTCTCCATATCAAGACCTGAATTCTGTATTGCCTGAGCAGAAGCTGCTACAGCATACTGGCAAAACGCTTCCATTCTCCTGGCTGCTTTGGCATCCATATATTTCTCAGCTTGGAAATCTTCCACCTGAGCTGCTAGTTTTACTTTATATTCATCCGTATTAAAATAGGATATTGGTTTAAAATTTGTCTTTTGTTCTTTTACACTTTCCCAAAAGGTATCGATATCATTTCCGATAGGAGAAATAACTCCCATTCCCGTTACAACTACTCTTTTCATGTTTTATACCCAATGTATATCATATCTTCATGAAGATGAAATCTTTCACTTTAGATAAGCATTTCATCCTAGTACAATTTCACCTTACTGAAGTCACTAAACGAAATGTTATTCCAAATATTCACCTTTGATATAATACACTACCACATACATTAAACTTTTTTAGGTTAAGAATTAACTGTGGCATCCTTTCTCTATTGATATTTTCTTTCACCTAATTAGTAGCCAAGACAACTCCCTCGCCTCATATTTTAAATCCCCTCTTAACGAATTGCAATACAACCTAATTTCTCCCCAAGCTGCCTATACAGGACACAAGAATGAGTTAGATTCCAAGCCCACCATCAATCTGTATGGTCTGCCCGGTAATATAAGCCGCCTTATCAGATACTAAAAAAGCGGCTGCTTCTGCTATTTCCTCTGCTTCTCCTAAACGCCTTAGGGGTATAGCATCCATTACCTTCTCTTTTAGGTCTTCTTTTAAAACCGCCGTCATATCTGTTTTAATATATCCCGGTGCAATGGCATTCACAGTAATTCCCCTTGAACCTAATTCTTTTGCAAGGGATTTTGTCATACCTATAACCCCAGCTTTTGATGCACTGTAATTAATCTGACCTGCATTGCCCATTACGCCTGAGATGGAGGATATATTTACTATCCTTCCCTGTTTTTGTTTCAGCATAAGTCTTGCCGCCTGCTTTAAGCAGTTAAAGACTCCCTTTAGATTGGTATCTATAACCTGATCAAATTCTTCTTCGGACATTTTTAATATCAGGTTATCTCTTGTAATACCAGCATTATTAATAAGAATATCAATTCTTCCCAACTGCTTTACCAAATCAGCAAACATGTTCTGGACTGCTGAAAAATCGGCTACATCAGCCTGATAAGCCAACGCTTTACCACCATTTTTCACTATCTCTTCTACTACTTCATCTGCTTTTTCTTTAGAGCCGTTATAATTTACAATAACCGTTGCCCCATAACCTGCCAGGGTAATTGCAATTGCTCTTCCGATTCCCCTGCTGGCACCGGTAACTAATGCAATCCTATTCGTTAACATTTCATTACCTCCTTTAGTTTTTCTAAGTCTGCCGGCTTCTCAATATTTAGTATCTTACAACTTCTATCTATCTTTTTAATAAAGGCAGTCAAGGTTTTTCCTGGTCCTATTTCAACAAAGGTATCCACTCCTGCCTTTATCATGTTTTCTACACTCTGCTGCCATTTTACCGGAGATGCCACCTGAGCGGATAGCAATCCCTTTATTGGTGATTTGTCTCTGATAAATTCGGCAGTTACATTGGAGACGTATGGTATCATAGGTATATTGATTTCAACGGTTTCAAGTACCTTTGATAAGGATTCTCCTGCTTCTTTAAGCATTGGGGAGTGAAAAGGTCCGCTAACATTTAAGGCGATTACTTTCCTTGCCCCCTGCTTTGTCAATTCCTCACCGGCTGTTTCGACCGCTTCCTTCTCGCCGGTTATTACTATCTGCCCGGGACAGTTATAATTGGCTATACCAACAATTCCAGATATCTCTTCACAAATTTCTTCAATCTTTTCCTTTTCAAGACCTATTACCGCAGCCATAGCACCAATTCCCGGCTTTACTGCATTTTGCATTAATTTTCCCCGTTCTCTTACAACCTGAATCCCCTCAGAAAAGTCAAGGACACCGCTTGCCATTAGTGCGGGGTATTCTCCAAGACTTAGGCCTGCACACACAAAGGGTTCAAATCCTAACGTTTTCACTTGGCTATAGATTGCCATACAAGTAGTAACCATGGCTATCTGGGTATATTCTGTAATATTAAGCATGTCATTTTCTTCAAAGACTAGCTCCATCATGTCAATTCCTAATAATACACTGGCTTTGTGAAATATCTCCCGAGAGCTTTCAAAGGTATCATAAAATTCTTTACCCATTCCGATGTACTGCGCTCCCTGACCGGGAAAGATAAATGCGGTTTTTCCCATATTTTAAACTCCAATCTGTGCACAGAGCACCTTTTGTAAATAAAACTAATATATTTGAATCTACGAATCATTCTATCAACTAACTTAAAAATGGAAGTTTTGAATCAGATGCTTCATTTCGTCCACTATTTCCTCAATTATTTCTTTACAGGACTGTTCCTTTGAAACCAAACCGGCTATCTGTCCGGCCATAACAGAACCATTCACCACATCGCCTTCCATCACAGCCTTACGCAAAGACCCTAAAGTCAGAAGCTCAAGCTCCTCAAAGCTTTTTCCCTCTTGCTCTAATTTGGCGTAATTCCTGGTCATCTGGTTACGAATGGATCTTACAGGGTGCCCTGTTGATCTTCCGGTTACAGCAGAATCGATATCCCTTGATGTAATAACCCTTTTCTTATAATTTTCATGTACTATGGATTCGTGGGAAACCACAAAACGGGTACCCACCTGGCCACCTTCCGCCCCAAGTAAAAATACAGCAGCAAGGCCTCTGCCGTCACCAATACCGCCAGCAGCTATAACAGGAATAGTAACAGCATCAACAATCTGGGGAATTAGCGCCATTGTCGTAAGTTCTCCAATATGACCACCGGCTTCACAACCCTCTGCCACTACTGCGTCAGCACCATACTTCTCCATACGCTTTGCAAGGGCTACGGAAGCAACCACCGGAATTATTTTTATACCTGCTTCTTTCCACATAGGTATATAGCTCTCCGGATTACCTGCCCCGGTAGTAACTACCGGAACCTTTTCTTCTACAACCACCTTTGCAACTTCAGGGGCAAAAGGGCTAAGGAGCATGATATTAACACCAAAGGGCTTATCTGTCAGTTCTCTTGCTTTTCTAATCTCTTCCCTTACCACTTCAGCCGGTGCATTACCGGCTGCAATGATTCCAAGTCCCCCGGCGTTTGATACTGCCGCCGCCAGATGATGTTCCGCTACCCAGGCCATCCCCCCCTGAATAATCGGATATTCTATATTTAGCAATTCGCTAATTCTTGTTCTCATGAATCTTCCTCACCTTTTCTTACAGACTTATTCCACGCCTTTATTCTTTAGGTAATTAATGACATCTTCAACTGTACCAATGCTATTTAAATCTTCAGAAGGAATCTCCACATCGAATTCTTCCTCCAATGCCATTACTAATTCGAATAAGTCCAGAGAGTCTGCTCCAAAATCCTCTTTAAAGGATGATTCTTCTTTAATCTCACTTATTTCTACCGTTAATTGATTTGCAATAATTTCTTTTAATTTTTCTATCATGTTCTTTCTCCTTAAATTCAAATAATTTTTATAATATATGAAAACAGCTTAATTTATGACAAAAATGACTTAATTTAAAGCTGCTTTATTCCTTTTTAATAAAAAACTTCCTTTATTTTTGGTAATAAAAAAGAGGAGAATTCCTATTACCAGCACAAGAGTTGCTGTGATACCTGATACAATCTTAACAAATATATTTATTTTTTTCTGGAAAATGTGTATGCTAAAACCGAATCCTGAGGTTTTACTTTCACACTCTTTTAGCTCATTTGTTATTGCTTCCATAGGCTGTTCTTCCTTATAAGAATAATCACTATATATCAACTCAGAAGCTTCTGATGATTCCTCCTGCATAAAGGTTTCTTCAGATTGCTCTGTGGTTTTTTTTAATGAAAATAGTTTCTTTAAGAAAGAGAATACGCCACCTTTTAAATCTCTTTCCATATAATTATCCTGGAGTAATTCCGGATTCAGTTCACTCAGCATATCAATTAACAATAGTTCATTCATAGTTTTTACCCATGCCACTTGTCAGTAGGACTGAAAGAATCAACTGCGGCTTCCTTTCTCATTATATTTTCTTTCAATCAGGCAACTTGTATGTCTTGCTTATCATTTCAGCAAATTAGTTAGTGCGTGAAATCAGCAAATCTACATACAAAAATTAGTATGTTTCTCTTTTTCGTATTCCTGCTTCATTTTACCTCTAAGTCTTGAAAGTCTGCTGTCAACAGCAGTTACCGTCATCTTCATAGAAGCTGCAATATCCTTAGAGGATTGCAGATAAAAATATTTCCTAATAACCAGTTCATGGTCTTTTTTATTTAAATTGCTGATAATTGCGTTCAGCAAATGAATATCTTGTTTGCGGAACACCTGCCCTTCTACACTTTGCCTTTGGTCAACATAATATTTTGCAATATCAGATATATCCTCAGGAAGCTCACGGTCTTCTCTTTTGCTTAAATCACGAAGTTTATTAATAGCCGTATTTCTAACAATAACTTTAAGATAAGTTTTTAAAGAAGCCTTCTCCATATCGTATTGCTCTATATGGTTCCATAGCTTTAAATAAGTATCATTCACGCATTCTTCGATGTCTCTTGAGCGGCTGCCAAGAATGCCCACAGCTATATGAACTAACAACTTTTCGTACTTATCAGCTAACTTTAATAAACCTGTCTCATCTTTGTTATAGATAAGGTTTATTATTGCTTCATCTTTCAAGTTAGAAGCCTCCTTCCTCTGCGCTCTAATACATATACACCTAATTTATATATATCTTGCATATAAATTATTTTTTTTCATTCATTTCTTATTATCACCCGAAAGTATCATACAAGTCAAATTAAGTTTTTCTTTATATTTACATATTTTACTGATTAAACCAATTTAATAACTATATAAGAAGGTATATTTATTCAAAAAATGTTCTATTACTATTAATTATTTCAATTATACTATAAATAAAAAATCACTATTTCTATTATAATACATGTTCATATGGATAACATTCGTAGAATCGTATATGCTTTACGAAATGATTCGGTTACATTTATTCATATTTTACAAGCATTTGGCTATAAATGGTTCTAAAATATACTTTTTTATTGACACTATCTTAATTACTGTTATATAATTATTTTATACTATTCTCATTTGGTTGATGATGTCTAATAGGAGGATTATTCATGGATTTTAGCAATCGGTTAAAATACTTAAGACAGAAACACAAACTGACGCAAGGAGAGTTAGCAGCAGTCATCGGTTTAAAGTCTACTGCAATTTCTAATTATGAATCAAAGCGCAATGAACCTTCTCTTGAGAAGTTAATTTCCTTATCTGATTACTTTAACGTATCTTGTGACTATATGTTAGGAATTACTGACAATTCTTTGAGAGTAGGAAGTGATGATTTGGATGATGAAACTGCTGATTTCTTTATTCTATACCGACGATTAAATAACCTTAATACCTCTGAAATTAGGAATTATGCCAGGTATCTGCTCTATAAGCAGGAGAAATTAGCCCAAAGCTTAAAAGAAAATAATCCATGAGAAAGAATAGGATAGATGAATAAATTAAATTGTACAAAAAATGATTACATACAAAACAATACTTATCCCAATAATTAGTAAGTGTCTTACAATTTTACGCTAACTGTAAGACACTTATTTTTTATTTTATAGTATTCCACAGTCTCTGATTACCAGAATATTCTTAATAGAAATTCCAGAGTTCTTTCATATAATAAAGAATACATATTACAACAAATTTTATATTTTTACAAAAAATCCTATCATTTATTGTGCATATGTGATAATATGTATTTATCAATTAGCGAAAGGGTGGGCATTATGCAACAATATGTAGTATTACAAGTAACATTAAAAGAAAAGTTTATTGGAACGGGGTCAGGAAATTTAACAGAACTAGAAGGCGTAATTAATACTCAAGCAGCAAAGGGTTACAGATTACATACAATATCTACAGCCGCTGCCGGAAGTAAAGGCTTCTTAGGCGGAGACAGAATACAAGCTACACTTATATTTGAGCGTCTATAGCATAAAAAACCTCCAACAAAAGGGGCAGTTAAATATCTGTCCCCTTTTTTATTATCTATCAATTATTTACAAATATAAATCTGTCGTTATTCTTGTATTTCCTAATTACATAATCACATAAATAATTTACCATGTTTTTTATGTAATCATACTCTTCTGGGTTAGAGGATAAAAACAGCATATTATCAATTACTGATAACACAAAAAAACTTTCAATCATTTTTTCATAATCATTTGGTAATAGGGAAATATTTTTATATCCTTTTATGAAGAGTCTACGATTTTCATTACTAAGGTGCATTAATGTTAGTGCTATATCATATAAGTAATAACCAAATCCACATCTTGAAAAATCTATTAAAAAAATTTCATTACCATTAACAATATAATTACACTCATTTAGATCTCCATGTATTAGCCCCCAGTTTTCATTCTTAGATAAGTTTTTCTTAATAAATTCGATAATATTTATAGCACATTTATAAATCTCATCGAATTTCATCTTGGATAGAATATTAATATCTACAAGTTTATCTAATTTTAATAAATTAGTCTTGCTAGTTTCTAAGTCATGTTCTATTCTAATAAATTCCTCGGATGTTTCACATTGATTTGAATATTTGTGTAATTTAGCCATTTCCTCACCTAATTTAAGGGCCAATCCATTATATTTCTCATTATTTATATCAATCGTATCTCCATCAATCCATCTAAGTACTGTAACATTTAAATCCTTACCTAATGATTCATTGAAAACTCTTGTTACAAAACTATTGTATCTATTTTTTACTGGTGCTTGTACTGTAAATAACTCACAAGCATTAAGTTTTTCAAGTAATAGTAATTCCGAATTTATCATACTAATATTATTTTGATACTCATCACCCTCATCAATGGATTTGTGAATCCTAACTAAGTACTTTTCTTCACTACTCTTCTTTTCAATACAAAATGTAATATTCTCACTTTGTTGTAAGAAAGAAATATCATCATAACAAATTTCATATTCTTTTAAGACCTTTTGTGCAAACTTATAGTACTCTTTTATATCTTCTTTATATTTTGTATTCACATTATTCTCCTTCGTATCCCTTTTTGTTCCAATCGGGCTACCAATCTGTTTCAATCCATCTACTTTGGTATTAATAATCATTTCTTTTGTAGACGGAAAACGAGTTCAGTGTTCTTACTGCGTATTATGCTGGGTTGAGAGTAGGCGAAGTCTTCGGCCTACATGGAATATTATCGATTTAGATAACGGCACACTTACAGCAAATAAAATTATTCGAAAAAAATGGAGCCGCATCAGAAGAGAAGAGAAAAAGGGAAGCTAGAAATATTTTGTCCACGCCTTAACATAAGCGTGGACAAACCGTGAACAAAGTACGAAAAATTACATCATATATTAGTTAAGCATTTCCACAGCACTTTTTATATTTTTTGCCACTTCCGCAAGGACAGGGATCATTTCTGCCAACTTTCTTCTCTTTAACAATTGTTTTGGATTTTTTCTGTTCCAAATATAATTCTTTTCTTTTTTCTTCTGTTAAAAGAGTATCCCAAACAGGTAAATCATATAACCATTCCGCTTTAGCTTCCACCATGTTGCGGTATAACTTTTCTTTATCGTATCCAAGGTTTACAACTGTGTTAGCTTCCATTTCTTCAATCGGATTTTCTTTTACAAGACTTTCATTGATACCATCCAGAAAACCTACCATTAAAGATAAGGTAGTGTTATATTTTACTGCTAATTCTTCAACCGTACCCTCTACTACTACCTCAGGCTCTGCAAGAATTTGCTCGTAGATACCTTGTTCTACATTAAAATAATTTGCCCAAAACATTTGTCCTTCTTTTTGGTTTGTATCAAGAGAGTAAGCAAAGTCTCTCCATTCAGTTAATAAACTCATCTCTTTTTCCTTTCTGTGGACTGATTCATATTATAAATCAATTCATTTTGTAATAATTTTTTTATTTTTTATGTATAATACGGAAATATCTGTATCATACTATAGTTAATCTAATTCTTAGATGATTTAGATTACACGGATGCGTTATCTCATTCATGTTGGATCCCCCCTCCAACATTAGGATGTACGCAATGTGCATATTTCATGCACAACCAACACCAAAGAAAAGTTAAATACTTATCCTCCCCTTTTTAGCAACAACTCACTGCAAAGGCGTAGTGGGTTGTTTGCTTTTTATGGCAAAGGTAACATGGGGGTTGTATTTTATGAAACCCTTATGAATAGAGGCTTTCAGTGTTTTTTATTCTTTATGGCACAGAGAGTATTTTATCATAAAAATATCTTATACGCAACTTATACATAGCTTAAATTTTTAGTAATACCCACAATGACTTAAATGATTTTACTTCTTTATGTATTGGATGATTGATTTCTGTATAAATTGATTGACATTGCCCCCACAACACTATACAATATCTATATCCCATGTGGGAAATTTATACTTCCGAAAGGAGATGGTAAATAATGAAGAATATGGTATTGGTGATTCTAAATTAAATATTGAGGTATATGTAGAGATAATGGGTTTCGTCCTATTAAATTTGCTTATGCCAGAGCGTTCCTTAGACAGAAGTGTCTTTTGGACGCCTAGTTAGTAACCTTTCGTGAATACTGCTGTTAGTGAGATACGATGAAGGCGTATCTTTTTTTATGCCGTGAAACAGCTGCTTCTTTAGAGGCTGCTTAATTCACGGCATTTTTGTATCCAAAAATAAAATTTTAATTATTTATAGGAGGAAAATCAATATGAATAAAAATAAAAAGGACGAAATACAAATCAAGTCCGAAACACTGACCTATGTTTTAAGCAACATGTTTGATACTGGCATACTACATGCTGATTATAAAACCACTCAATTGCATGGCGGCACTCTGGGTGATGTACAGCTTGTCACAGGTACAGCCGAAACCACAGACGGCAAGAAACTACCCTACAGTATTGTTTTGAAGAAGCAGAAAAAATGGGAACGCTACGGCGACCCTGATTCCTGGCGGCGGGAATATGACCTATATACTTCTGATTTTGGTAAGTTGTTCACCGAGTCTCTTCGCTGGCCAGATTGTTATCACGCAGAGATGAACGGCGACGAGATTCAAATCTGGATGGAATATATCAATGGCATATCCGGCTTAAACCTGACCGGTGATATGTATGAACGCACCGCCAAGGAATTGGGACGGTTCCAAGGTAGGTTATATGCAGAACAACCAGTTATATTGCAGACACTTACGAATCTAAGCAAGGTGGATAACATGAAGAATTTTTATCTGCACTATAGATCATGGAATGAAGTCTATGATTACATACGTTCCAATGACTGCCCTATACCAAAACATTTGTGTGACATGCTTATTGCTATTGATGAACATTCCGACGAAATATTTGCCCGTATTGCAAAACTGCCCATCGTTTTATGCCATAGGGATTTTTGGGTGGCAAACATATTTTCCTATGATGATAAAATCGCACTCATTGACTGGGATACCGCCGGTTGGGGTTACTTAGGCGAGGATATAGCCAGCTTGCTTGCGGATGAGGCAGATGTCAATCACATGTTAGAATACTATACTCGATGTGTCCCGGCTTATTACGCAGGGTTTTCGGAATATGCGGATATCTCTCAATCTTCCAATCCTTGTATCTATGAGTTGATTCTACTTATGTTCGGATACAGGCTTGTAGAGGACTTTAAATTTGCCAAAACAGCCAGTGACAAAGACCATTACTTAAACATGCTTCAAAAAATTTATGAAATGAAAGATCTTTAGAACAAAGAAAAAGACAGCCATCTCCCTATGGAAATGGCTGTCCCTGTATAAAAGCCTGCTTTCAACTGCAATGCAACACAATACGCGTACACCTTATTTTCTCTATCCATTTGCTCTATATATAATCTACTGGTCTATTTTACAACGCCCCTCCTGGGGGAGTCTTTCCTCAAGATTCTCACATATTTTAGAAAGTATGCGTTTGAAGACTTCTATATCTTCTTCAGAGATATCCTTTATTAAAATGCTTTCAAACTGAGTAAACATCTCACGAACATTTAAAGCCTTTTCTCTGCCTTTGTCCGTCAGACAAATCGTTATGGAGCGTCTGTTTTCCGGGTTCACTTCCCGTCTTAGCAACCCCAGTTTTTCCAGATTATCAATATTTCGTGACATAGTGGTAGTATCCATATGACAGCGGCAGGAAAGCTCTTTCTGGTTTAATCGGTCTTCTTTTAAAAGAGTATTTAAGATTCCGGCCTGTCCTTGTCCGGGAGTCAACCCATTGGCCGACAGCACTGGTGAAAGCAGCTGTTTTCTTGCCCGTTCTGAACGGATAAAAAGTTCTCTCAAATTACTTTTCATTGTGTTTACTCCTTTTCTATTGAAACCATTTAATCCAGTTCAAATTGTCCTGTGTAAAGTTTATAGTATAGACCCTCTTGTGTCAACAGTTCTTCGTGATCTCCTCTCTCCATCACTTTTCCCTGTTCCAAAACTAAAATTGCTTTGGAGTTACGGACGGTGGATAATCTATGTGCGATAACGAATACTGTACGGTTTTCCATTAAGGTATCCATACCCTTTTCAATTAATTTCTCCGTTCGGGTATCAATAGAACTTGTGGCTTCATCCATCACAAGTACAGGAGGCTGAGAAATAGCTGCTCTTGCAATGGCTAAAAGCTGTCTTTGTCCCTGCGATAAGTTAGCCCCGTCACTTTCTAAAAGAGTATCATATCCATTTGGCAGCCTTTTAATAAAGGAGTGGGCATTGGCTAGTTTGGCAGCCTTCACTACGTCTTCATCACTTGCCTGAAGTCTTCCGTAACGGATATTATCGGCTATGGTTCCGGTAAACAAATGTGTATCCTGAATGATAAAGGAAATAGAACGTCTTAAGTCGGCTTTCTTAATATCTCTAATGTCAATTCCATCATAGGTAATCTGACCTTCTGTTATTTCGTAAAAACGGTTAATCAGATTGATAATCGTAGTTTTACCTGCACCAGTGGAACCTACAAATGCAATCTTCTGACCGGGTTTTGCAAATAAATTAATGCCATTTAAGATAGTATGCTCTTTTGTGTATCCAAATACAACATCATGAAAATGTACCTCTCCTCTTAAGGGAACATAGGTAGAGCCATCCGTTCCATTCGGAATGTTCCATGCGAATTCACCTGTGTAAGTATCACTTTCTGAAAGAGTACCATCTGCTTCTCTCTTGACTTTCTTTAAAGTTATCTGACCTTCGTCAACTTCATGTTCTTCTTCCATCATTGCAAATATCTTCTCTGCACTGGCTAAAGCTACCATTAAGAAATTAATCTGTATCGTAAACTGATTCATGGGCATTGCACTTTGTCTGACATACACCAGATAAGAAGCCAATGTACCAATATCCGTCAGGCCAGATAAGGCAAATAGTCCTCCAACACAAGCAGAAATAGCATAATTAATATAGGATAAGGATACAATGGTTGGTATTGTCATCGCTGTATAAGTATTAGCTTTGGTGGAAGCTTCTCTTAACTTCTCATTCAACTCACAGAACTTCTTATAATCTTGCGCTTCATGGTTAAAAATTTTCTCCACTTTCTGCCCAGCAACCATCTCTTCAACATAACCATTAATAGCTCCAAGATTCTTTTGCTGTGCTGTAAAATACTTTTTACTCATTTTTCCGTTGTACCGGATGTACATAAGCATGAGAAGTAGAAATATTATTACAATAATGGATAACTGCCAGCTTAAAATAAGCAGCATTATAACGGTTCCCACAGAAGTTATAAAACTTTGAATTAGCAGGGTAAAACTATTATTTAACGCTTCTGAAATAGTATCCACATCATTTGTAAAATGACTCATTAATTCGCCATGGGTATGTGTATCAAAGTAATTTATAGGAAGCTGTTCTGTATGTTCAAATAAATCACTTCGAATCTCCGATACCACCTTTTGCGAAGTATGAACCATGAGTTTATTATAGAAAAAACATGCTACAACCCCTGCTGCATATATAATTCCCATACTAATAATCATCTTTATAAGTCCTGGTATATCTCCGGGAATTATGTATTTGTTTACTACTTCTTTCAAAAGATATGTTCCTACAATACCGGACGCTGCGCTTATACATACAAATATGGTAATAAAAAATAAGGCGATTTTATGCTTCCCTAAATAGCGAAGTAATTGCTGCAAGGTCTTTTTCGTATTTTTCGGTTTTGCACCAGATGTCATTCTTGCCATTATAAGCTACCTCCTTGCTGTTGGGAATAATAGATATCTTGATAGATTTCATTTTCTTCTAGCAGGGAGTTATGGGTACCAATCGCATTTATTTTTCCATCTTCTAATATCAATATCTGATCGGCATCCATAATTGAGGTAATACGCTGTGCAACAATTATTTTTGTCATACCCGGCAGTTCCTTTGCCAACCCCTCCTTAATCTTTGCTTCCGTTGCTGTGTCTACGGCACTGGTGGAATCATCAAGAATGAGTATTTTGGGTGCTTTTAGGATAGCTCTGGCAATACATAGTCGCTGCTTCTGCCCACCGGAGACATTGACACCTCCCTGTCCAAGTTCCGTATCATACCCTTTATTCAGCCGGTCAATAAATTCATCAACACAAGCAATATGGCAGGCACGTTCGATTTCTTCCATAGTGGCGTCTTCTTTGCCCCATAAAAGATTTTCCTTCACCGTACCGGAAAAAAGTATGTTTTTTTGGAGCACCATTGCAATGGAATCTCTTAAATGCTTTTGTGTGTATTCATAAATTGGATGTCCGTCTATAGATATATTGCCGGAGGTTGCCTCATAAAGTCTTGGAATTAACTGAACCAAAGTACTTTTGGCAGAACCGGTAGGCCCGATAATACCAACGGTCTGCCCGGACTTTATCTCAATGGATATATCAGATAATACATACTCCTTGGCATTATCTTTGTATTTAAAGTATACTTGTTCAAATGAAATGTTTCCGCTTTTTATTCTAAGCTCTTTTGTTAAATTATTAGAAATGGCCTTATCCTTACCTAAACCATGTTCTTCTGTAATGACCCCTTCTTCTATGGTGGCCCAGTCATCATTGATAGCCCGGTCGTCGGTAATAGCCGGTTCTTCCTCCATGACTTCTAGAATACGCTTCCAAGAAGTTAGCGAACGCGTAAATAGCAGAAATACATTAGAAAACATCATGAGGGAATTAAGTACCTGCAAAACATAGCTTAAGAAACTGGTAAGGCTTCCCACCTTCATATCTCCTACCCACACAAGTTTTCCGCCAAACCAAAGAATACTTAATATTGTTCCGTACATAACGAATTGAAAGGCAGGCATATTAAGTACCGCCAGAGAAAATGCCCTTTCGGAATTCTTTTTCAGATTTTGGTTTACTTCTTCAAATTTTGCTATTTCATGGTCTTCTCTGACGTAGGCCTTTACCACTCTGATGGCTGTCAGATTCTCTTGAATGATGCGATTGACGTAGTCAACGGCATTCTGCATCTTGGCATATAAAGGACGGACATTTTTTACAATTATAAATAGAACAATTCCAAGAACCGGTGCTGCAATTAAAAAAACTACTGCAAGAGCTGCATTGATTCGAAAGGATAAAAAAATCGCAACAAACAGCATTACCGGTGAGCGAAAGCCTGGTCTCAAACCATTCGTTATAGAATTTTGAATGGTTGTTACATCACTGGTTAGTCGTGTAACAAGCGATGGAGTGCTAAATTTATCTGTGTTGGAAAATGAATAGGTCTGCATTTTCTGAAACTCTGCTGCCCGGATGGATGCCCCTATTCCATTACCACAAGCTGCGGTAAACCTTGCACATAAATTTCCCAGAACTAATGAGATGATTGCACAGACTACCATTTGAAACCCTTTTAAAAGAATATAAGATTTATCTCCATTAACAATACCTACATCAATGATATCTGCCATCATGATAGGAATTATCAGTTCAAATAGTGTTTCTGCTTCAATACAACTAATGGCCAGAATCAATTCTTTTTTATAGTCTCTGGCATAGGCTAAAAATTTCTTCATATGATTGAGCTCTCCTAATTGTTGTCATTACAATAATTGCATGTGCATTAATTGCAACAGCAACTATTATAATCCTATCCTTTAGGGAAGTCAAGTAAAGAAACATTAACTAAGGGTTACCCTTTTATAGGGAATTACTCTAAATACTGCTTAAGCCATTGACGTATATACCATATTGTGGGATACTAAATTTGTTTAGTATAATGGAAAATATTAATACAGGAGGCATTTTATTATGAAGAAAAAACTATTCAAATGTTCCGTGTGCGGTTATGTGCACGAAGGAGAGACTGCTCCTAACGAATGTCCAAAATGTAAAATGGGTGCTGAAAAATTTGAGGAACTCAATGCTGAAGATGCTGAAAAAATCTACCGTTCCGACCGCACTAACGCTATTCATATGGAAGTTATTACATTGGCAGATAAGATTATTGCTTTAAGTCAGGAGGGTATCGAAGATAATTTAGATCCTAAATGTCTGGCTGCTTTTACACAGGCCAAGGATGAAGCTTGGGTAATCAAACAAAGATGTAAAACAGAACTAGCAGGACATATGAAATTAGGTAAATATTAAACATAGCTTCAGCTAACAGGCTATAACATCTTTGCTATTTTTATAAGGATGCCCCCCATCAGATAACTGCATTTTATCCGATGGGAGGCTCATTATGTAATACGAGCAATTAGCCTTTCCTGCAAAGGTAATCAAGCAGTAAAGAACAGCCCTCATATATGTCTTTATAGGTTTTATCAAAATCGCCTGTGTACCAGGGATCTGCAATATCCCTTGGATTAGGGGACATCTCTAGTAGTCTCATGATTTTTTTATTCTTATCTCCTCCAAATATCCGCTCCATAGAGGCCAGGTTTCTCATTTCCATTCCGATAATGTAATCATAACGTTCATAGTCCTCTCTTATAAGCCTTACTGCTCTCTTTTTGGAGGAATCAATTCCTAAATCTGATAGTATTTTTCTTGTTCCGGCATGTACTCCGTTTCCTACTTCTTCTCCGCTGGTGGCGGCTGAAGCCGTATAAATTCTATCTGATAAACCTCTTTTTTCTACCATGTCCCGGAATACATATTCAGCCATAGGAGAACGGCATATGTTCCCCAGACAGACAAATAAAACTTTTATCATATAAAAACCTTCCATTCTCATTACTTGTTATTAGTCTAGTTATTAGATTTGTATTGTTATTTTAACCTTCTAGTTTTGTCCTTCTTATTTCATTCCTTCCGCTACTTGAATTCGCTTTGATTACTCCAAATCATCGAAGTCATACGCTGCCGCCTTGGTATAATTCGTAACCTTGGCTTCAAAGAAATCGGTCTTTGTCTGATTAAGACTTGAAAATCCATCAATCCATGCCATAGGATTTTCCGTTATTTCAGGATACAACACTTCAAGTCCAATGGCCTTTAACCTTTGATTTCCGAGATATTTAATATATTTTTCAATCAGGGAATTATTTATCCCCAAAATTTCATTGTTGGTAACGTATTGTCCCCAGGTTATCTCCATTTCTACACCTGTCCGCATCATTTCCCGAATTTCATCCAACAGCTTCGGTGAAAATATCTCAGGTTTTTCACCACGCAGTTCCTTAATTATATTTTGAAAAAGTACCAGATGAGTTATCTCATCCCGGTTAATATATTTAAATATAGTACTGGTAGCCGTCATTTTTCCCTGCCTAGCCAGCGTATAAAAAAAGCTGAAACCGGAATAAAAATATATACCTTCCAGAATATAATTGGCTGTTACTGTCCGTATAAAATTCTCTGTGGATGGGTTCTCATTAAACTCCTGATAGATATTGGCTATATATCTATTTCTGGCAAGGAGTTGTTTATCCTCCCTCCATTCATCGTAAATCTTATCTCTTGTTATAGGGTTTGTTACCGTATCCAAAATATAAGAATAGCTCTGGGCATGAATTTCCTCCTGAAATGCCTGGATATTTAGGAGCGAGGATATCTCCGGAGCAGTCACATATCGAGATAAATTTGGCAGGTTTTCACTCTGAATCGAATCTAAAAAATTCAGGAAGGATATAATCTTATCAAAGGCATTCCTTTCTCCGTTGGTCAAAAGAGGAAATTGTTTGATATCCTCATTTAAAGATATTTCCTCAGGAATCCAAAAATTATTCAGCATAGTGCGGTAAAAAGTCTTTGCCCAGGTATACTTTATGCGGTTCCACTCCCTTAAATTTGTAGTATTTCCCTCAATCAGTTTCTCCGTACCCCTAATTCCGCCTTCATTAAATATTTTCTTCTTAATCATGGTATTCTCTCCTAACTATAGAAACAGTGACTTGTCTCCACTTTCATCACATTCAAAAACTGTTGCATAATTACCAATGGTATATATTATTTTTAGCTGGAACAGCTTGTGCATTCATCCATCTCTAAGGACTGGTTTCGTACATAGTATATAGTTTTTACACCATTTTTCCAAGATTCTACATACAAATTCAGGATATCCTTTGCCTTTACCTCAGGTGTAATATACAAGTTAAAAGACTGAGACTGGTCGATATGTCTCTGTCTGATACCGCAAGCCTTTATGCTGTATAACTGATTTATATGATGAGCCTCTTTGTATAGCCAAAAGTTCTCCTCTGTCAAATCCGGTGCAGCCTTTGGAGTAAAGCTGCCCTTTTTCTCTTCTATAAAAAATTTGCGAAAAATGGGATCAATACCCGCTGTGGTTCCGGCGATATTTGAGGTGCTTCCAGTTGGTGCCACTGCTGTTAGATACCCGTTTCGAAGCCCATACTTTTGAACCTCTTCTTTTAGCACGCGCCACCTTTCACTTATATAGCCTCTGGCTTCAAAATACGCCCCGCTCTCCCACTGGGAACCGGAAAAAGCCGGATACGCACCCTTTTCCTTTGCAATATCACAGGAGGCTTTTATCGCCTGATATGCAATTTCTTCAAACAAAGAATCTGCTTCTTTTAAGTGTTCCTCACTTTCCCAAGGAATATGGTGGTTTACAAGATAATGATGGTAACCGCTGGTTCCAAGTCCAATTGCACGGTATTTATCACTGGTTATTCTTGCCTCTACTACAGGCGTCTGGTTTAAGGTAATCACGTTGTCAAGCATTCTTATCTGTAAGGGTATAACATCCTTTAATTCTTCCTTGCCCACTCTTCCAAGATTCACAGAATTTAAATTACAAGTCACCATATCACCCGCCTTAACTCTGGTGATGACCTCCTTATTCCCTTCATTATTTTGAATAACTTCTTCCACAAAGGAAGACTCACTCATATTCTGGGCAATCTCATGACACAGGTTGGAGGCATAAATCATACCAGCATGTTTGTTAGGATTTGTCCGGTTAACCGTATCCCTGAAAAAGATAAAAGGTGTTCCGGTTTCTACGGCGGATTTCATTACCTTCTTCATAATATCAAGAGCCTGCACCGTTGTCCGATTTAAAACACTGTTGGCTTCGCAGGCAAGATAACGTCTGGTAAATTCACCATTCTCTTCCTCATCATAACAATCCTCTAGGTAAAATCCCATTTGCTTATGTACCTCGTAAGGATCAAATAAAGACCATTGCCCTCTCTCACCCAAGCGTTTCATAAATAAGTCTGGTATACTTATAGAAGTAAAAATATCATGGGCTTTTCTTCTGTCATCCCCGTTGTTGGTCTTTAAATCCAAGAATTCATACAAATCCTGATGCCATACATCCAGTGTTATGGAAGCTCCTCCTTTTCTTCTTCCTAACTGGTCCACTGCCACAGCCGTATCATTGTAAAGTCGTATCCAGGGCACTACTCCCCCGGAAGTATTCTTATAGCCTCTGATTTCACTATTTAAGGCCCTGACCTTACCTACATAGATTCCAAGGGCTCCTCCATGCTTTGAAACACTGGCAAACTTTGAGTTCACATCATAGATTGACCAAAGGTTGTCCCCAACGGTAGAGATAAAACAGCTGCTTAACTGGTGAAAAGGTGTTCCTGCCGCTGCCAGTGTGGGTGTTGCCACTGTCATTTTCAATTCACTCAAGATATCATAAAACTTTTTAGCATATTCTAACTTCTGTTCTCCTTCCGGTATTGCCAGATGCATGGCAATAGCCATAAAACGCTCTTGGGGCAGTTCATAAACCTCTTTCTCAAATCCTTTAATTAAATACCTGTCTGACAGAAGCTTTAATCCTTCATAGTTAAATAAAAAATCTCTTTCTGTCTTTATATAATTGCCAAGCTCCTTGATTTCCTGCACCGTATATTCTTCTATAAGAAAGAAACCGTAGTAGTTTAACTCTGTCAATTTGATTACCAGCTCATAAAAATCTCCATATCCGAAAGCGTCATAGCCTCTGTTTATTGCCGCTTCTTTATACAAGTCTGCCATGAGAAGCCTTGCTGCCGCATACTGCCAGTCTATATTGGTTTTTTTGGTTTCATTGCCAAAAGAATCTCTTGTAGTTTGTATCATTTTCTCAATGGCCGTCTGAATCAAAATTTTTTGAATTTCCTTGGTACTCATGTTATCTGTGAACTGAAGCTTTGAATCCATCTCTAGTTCAACTGGGTCACATCCTGCTAAACCCCGGCAGGCATAGGCTGCCATTTTCTTAGTTTTCTCAACACATAATGGTTCCCGCCTGCCATTACGCTTTCTTATCATAATATCCATTCAAGTAATCCTCCTGAATACATTTAATACAACATATAGTATATATAATCTTATTACGGCTATACATATTGTATACCACTTTGATTATTTTGACTACTGGCATTTTGACCTAATTGTAACTTTTTTAACGAATAACCTGATTTGCTATAGCACATCAGGAATATGGCGCTTACAAAAAAGACAACACCTGACGGATGTTGTCTTTCAATTCTCTTATAAGCTTTCTACTGTGTCTATCTTTTTATTGCGGCATCTTTTACAAACTGTCGTTTTACCACCATCTCCGGCTATAAGCGGATATAATACTTTTATCCTTTTTGTCTTGCATACCGGGCAAGTTCCTCTCCCGCGGGAGGGCAGGTTACGTAATGTTTTTCCCCTATGAGGTTTTAAAGCCATTAAAATCATTCCCTTCTATCATACAAAATTCACTCTTGGTTATCACAAGAAAATATAACCACTGCCCTTTTACTATAACCCCTTAAATAAGAAATTGCTAATTCATAGATACTTCTGTACCAAACTTGATTATTTTTTCTTTTCTTCTCTTAGAATTCTCCGTATACTCTGCTCTGATAAATAGTAATCTTCACATAACTTTTGCAAAGTTTCTCCTTCTTGATACTTATTGAATATCTCCTGATTTCTTTCTTTCAGATACGCCCTGGTTCCACTTTTTTCTCCCCAGGCTCTCTGCTCTCCTTCTTTTCTAGGTACATATATATAATCTCCGTTGACATATTCCTGCAACTGCTTTACTAAACTTTCCGGTAAAATATTTTCTGCTTTTATATATTTCATATCTGCTCCCTGCTTCTCTAAAATAGTTTAAATTCATGTTTTAGATAAAGCAAAGACCACCAATATTTTTTTATATTAAAAAAACTGCAGTCAGGAAACCTGCTGCAGTTAAATTTATTTTAAAAATCCTTATCTGAATCCTTAAAAGCAAATGCTGAAAACAGAGTACCCAAATTAATCCTTTATAGAACAAAAGGACAATTAAAAACTGTATTTCAACACCAGCTACTTGATTCAGACTCCGAGCAAAGCATCGCCGACTATAATTTTTGTGGTCTTTGCGCGGAGATAAGTTTTCGATCGATTGCAGAAATTGACTTCATAAGGATTTCCTTTCTATTTTTAAGCATTAAATAATTGGGTTTACAATTTTGATACAAGCAAAAATATCCCTGCCTGTTACCTAATAATGAGTTTCACCACTCTCATATAATTCCATTAATTTCATTCTATACATTGTTTTATTATACCAGAAAATTAAGAAACAGCAAGTTCAAAAACATGACAGAATTGTTTATGATTCTTCGTATAATTTTATTTTGGAAAAGCTATTCTGACTTTTCTTCTTTTAAATACCAACGAGCAAATAGATTCAGTTCACCTGCTTTTTTGGCAACAGTTGATGCCGTAACTGCTTCTGCATCGCTGTTTGAATAATCGTCCCAAGTATACCAGCCGCCAAAAACATGACCTGTTTTCTTTGGTGCCGGTAATTTACCATATTTCTTACCGACTTGTACTTCCTTTTCATAGGTATCGTCATTATACGTTATAAAGTTAATTTTAAGAGTTTTAATCTTCCAATGAGCATAAAGCTTGGTTTTTGAACTTTCATCAAAGACATCACTTTTTGCTATTTTATCCCCTGCCTTTGCGGCTGTGTACCATCCATCAAAGGTATAGTTGTCCCTAGTAGGCGTTGGCAGAAGGTTTTCATACTTACTTCCAAAATAAACAGTAACTTTATTGGAGGATACCTTACCGCCGCCAGCGTTTAAAGTTATTGTTTTTTCGTTTCCTAACCATCGGGCATACAGCGTGTGTGAAGTCTTTATTTTTACAGTGCTGGCATCTGTTACCTTAGTGCCATTGTTCTTAAAGGTGTACCAGCCTTTAAAGGTGTAATTTTTTCTCTTAGGAACCGGTAATTTACCATAGGTACCCCCTACTGTCAACTCTTTCGTTTCAGCTATTGTATCCCCGCCATTGGCATCAAAAGTGACCTTTACCGGTGCTGGTGTAGTAGATGCCCCTGCTGTCTGGTGAGAAAACAAAAATACTGCTGCCATACTCCAAATGCTTATGAAAAGCAAAACTTTCTTTTGTAAATTCATATGTCCACCAATAACCATTCTATGAAAGGTGCGTTATATTCACTTTCATAGAATTGAAATCCTGATTCCTTTCTATTAATTTGTAACAAGGTTTTTGTTAATCGGAAATTTTATGTCCGTTCATCTTTTATTTACCTATTTATTCTATCGGATGTTTTACTAATTTTATGAACCATATAATGGTATAATTTGCTGTAACAAATTAAGGAAACCATTATCTTCATAATATATCCTGTTACCAGAGTTATTGTTTTCATGATTACTGTATATAACAGATCCATTAATGTATAGAATATAATCATAATTATGCCCGTATTTTTCAGGATAAGAAAACCACACCGAATAATTTTCCCCATCTTCCTTTACCGCTTTTATTCTTAAATCTGGTTGCGAATTCTGATTTAATGGTTGTAAAGAAATAAATAAGATTGTATATAAAAAGAAGAAATCTCTGCTGTAAGAGCAGAAAATTTCTCCTTTTAAATCTTGCCATATACGTTTGAAGGTCAGATATATATCTAAAATATATTTCTAAAATGTATCCGTAAATTAGAGAATGCCAAAGCACCTGTTACGAATATTTTATTTTGCACTACTTAAATGTTTACATATTAGACTCAGCATAGTCATAGTCCGTATCAAACAGCTTCTGGTTATTATCAAGTTGAGATACTCCTGCTTTATTATGTTTTTGAAGCAGCTCCATTGCCACTAATAATAAAGCAATACTTATAATTGCCAGGCAGGCAAGCACTGCCATATTGTGGGTAAAGGTTGCACCACCAAGTCCTCCGCTGATTGCCTGCCGAAATCCCATGATAGAATAGCTCATTGGCAACAATGCATGTATCTTATTAAAGAACTCAGAGGTTAACTGCATCGGGAAAGTTCCCCCCGCACCAGCCAACTGAAGAACCAATAATACCATTGCAACAAAGCGACCTGGATTATCAAATGCCATAGCAAGCAGCATAATAAAGAACATATATGCATAAGCCGTAATGAGAGCCATTACAATGTATTCGCCAAAATTACTAGTTGTGATTCCTAGTACTTTCATAATGATAGTTTCTAATAAAGCCATTGCAGTGGCTGCAACAAACCCTACAGATAGTTTACTAACCCACCATTGAAAGGCTGATTTTCCACTTTTAGCTACTTTACGGATTGGATAGATAAAGTTAAATATCATACAGCCTACATAAAGGGCTAAGGACATGACATATGGTGCCAGAGCATGACCATAATTCGGTACTTCACTATATTTCGTTTTATTTAAAGTATCTGGTGAGGCTATCATGTCTACAGATGCCTCTGATATCTCTACTGCGCTAACTTTTTCCTTGCCTTCTGACAGACCAGCTTCTAAGTCCCCTGCACCAGCTGCCAGTTCCGTTAAACCAGTGTCTAGCTTTTCAGAGCCGTCTGCTAATTGTGATGTACCATCATAGATTTTATTAGCTCCGTCTGCTAGTTTTGTTACACCTTCTGTTAACGCTGCATCGTTTGCAGTTATTTGAGTTAAACCATCGTAGAGTGCCATTGAGCCTTTCTCTGCTTTTTTAGCACCTAGGTTTAAATCCTCTGCTTTTGTATTTAACATACCTAATCCACTATCCAGCTTACCAACACCTGCTGTATAGGTTTTTAACCCTTTTTCTAACTCTTTTGCACCTTCATTAAGTGTCGTCAGCTTTTCCATTAACGCAGGTGTACTGCCGGCCAACGTAGTAATCTGGTCAGATAATGTCTGCGTTCCTTTAACAAGCACAGGTGTCTGTTTGGAAAGGCTTTCAAGTCCTCCTGCCACACCCTGGACAGCCTGCTTTAAGGTCTTATAACCATTTAGTGATGCAGTTACTTTTTCAAGTATAACAGCCTGTTGTTCTGCCGGCAGATTTTTAAAGACTTCGGGGCTTAAGTATTTTGTTAAAGCATCAATACTTTCCTCGTCAGGTATGGCCGCCGCTGTTTTATCTGCCCCATCTTTAAGTTGATTAATTGCCGTATCTACAGCAGACATACCCGTTGCCAATTGCGTGATTTTCTCGCTATTTTCAGAAAGTCCGGCAAGTTTACTGCCTAATTGTTCCGGTATCATGGCAACTCCGTCAGCCACCTGCTTCATGCCATCATTTAAGGCTTTGGAGTTACCGTTTAACTGTGCAATGCCTGCATATGCAGAACTGACACCTTGTGTATACGCGGTAATACCTTTTGCTAAAGTTCCTAAACCTGTTTGTAAATCTTTTGCACCGTCTCTTGCCTGCTCAACACCTCCTATGTAACGGCTTAGACCTAAACTTATGGAATCTGTACCGTCACTGAATGTAAGGCTGGCATCTTTTAATTTGTTTAAATTTTCAAAAATTGTTTCATTACCATCTTTTACTTTATCAATACCATCTTTTAGTTTTGTTGAACCATCTGCTGCGGTTGTAAACCCATCTGCTACTTTTGATAACTGACCTACAATTGAATCTACATAAGCTTTTGTAACTTTTTCTGAAACCTTGCTTTTTAACTCTTTTGCGGCCTGGTCACCGATTACTTCACCAAAGTAATTTAAGGCACCATTCGTTTCATACTCAATACTCATTTTTTGAGGGTTATCTGATAACACGGTGGCTGCATTGGCAGAGAAATTATCCGGCAATGTAAGAATCATATAAAAATCTTTATTTTTTAGTCCTTCTTTTGCTTCTGCTTTGCTTACAAAATGCCATTCCAGTGTACTATCCTCTTGCAACTCTTTTACTACATCCCTTCCAATGGAAAGTGTCTTACCTTCAAACGCAACTTCTTTGTCTTCATTTACAACTGCTATTGGAAGATTTTCCGTCATTCCATAGGGATCCCATACAGATTTCAAGAAAAAAGAAGCATACAGTATTGGTATAAAACACATTACGATAAAAGAAATTAACAGGATTTTATTGCTGAATATCTTTTTCCATTCTGATTTAATCATTTCCATAAATATTTTTCATCACCTTTCGAATCAACAATTCCCGTCGTTCTGAATGATTCCAGTTAATAGGCAGGATTTCTTTTTTCCCCAGTGCTTCCTCTAATAACTGTTGTACTGTAATGGTTTTAAGAGCCTCTCTCCACAATACATCAGCTTTTGAAAAGGCATTTCGTAAAGCAATTGTTCCTTGATTGGCGATGGCTTGTTTATCCTTAAATACCTCGTCAATTAAACCGGTATCCGGATAGGTCTCTATCGTTCCTTCCAAAGCTTCAACGATTTGAAGCAGGTTAATATCTGCACAATTACGGGCAAGGGTAAATCCGCCGTTATTTCCGGATACAGAATCTACTAAACCTGCCACAACCAACTTACGTATTATTTTTTTTGTATAGGTCAATGAACCTTTGAGGCGCGTATGAATCTCTAAGGAAGCTACTGGGATATCCGGATCCTGTGTCGCCAGCAAAGTTATTATGCAGATGGCCTGCTCAATGCCTTTCGTTAATTTCATTTTCTCATCTCCTTTAACGATATTCATTATCCATTATGGATATATGATGTCTACGATGAAATAGTAATCCTTTTCTTATTCTTAGTCAATTGTGATAATTCTGAATATCTTGGTTAAAATTAATTATTTTTTATATGCTTTGCACAGCAAACCATATAAAGCCATGCCTTGCAAGACAAAAAAACTGCTGTAACGTATCTGCAGACTCGTACAGCACATACATTACAACAGTTTTATGAGATATTAAAAATACTATCCGTTTTTTTGATTCCGAAACTGTACAGGGGTCATACCATGCACTTTTTTAAAAAGACGGTTGAAGTGCTCCACATTCTGATAGCCCACTCTATCTGCAATGGAATCTACAGTCATACCATTGCTTTTTAACAATACTTCTGCTTTGGATATCCGTATTTCCTTTACAATATCCCCAAAAGTCTTTCCAGTATTTTCTTTGATGTATTTTGAAAGATACGGCTTTGATAAATAAAATTCTTCTGACAAGTCCTCTAAGGTTACACTTTTATAGTTGCGATGTATAAAGTTCAGGATTTCAACCATTCTTCCGTCTCTTCGGGACTGCGTGCCTTCTGCTTCCACCAGCTGATTTGCAGCTACTGCTAGAGCCATAATAGAGGACTTTATAATATCTTCGTCAAAGCCAACACCCCAATACAGTTTATTCTTATAGCTAAGACCAATATAAGAAACCGCTTTTGAAGAAGTTCCCTTTGACAAGGCATGCTCTTCATAGATCATTAATTCATAATTAATTCCAAAATACTGTCTGATTGCATTACTAATAGCATCTAAGCGTCCGTTACCACTTGAACTTATTACAAACTCTTTGCCTTCTTCACAGATAGTTAGCTCCGCTAAAATTCCTTCTGCCTGTTTAAAATGGAATTCTTTTATCTGGAATTGTTGTGCATTATGCACATACTTTTCTTCAAACACCTGATATATTAATCCTGGAGACAATTCTTTGTGTTCTCTATCTGAAACATTTTTGATAAAGTAT
The DNA here is from genome assembly GCF_014218335.1 of Anaerocolumna cellulosilytica. Taxonomy (GTDB): domain Bacteria; phylum Bacillota; class Clostridia; order Lachnospirales; family Lachnospiraceae; genus Anaerocolumna; species Anaerocolumna cellulosilytica. The sequence goes on from NZ_AP023367.1 coordinate 4,451,441, forward strand.
CCTACTTCTTCCTTCATCTTTTCAGGAAGGGATAAACCAAAATTCTGTTTCAAGATATAGCTTACGCCGCCTTTACCGGATTGGCTGTTGATACGGATTACATCGGATTCGTATTCTCTTCCGATATCCTTTGGATCAATAGGCAGATAAGGTACACTCCAGATTCTCTCTCCTTTTTCTTCTCTCCACTTCATTCCTTTTGCTATGGCATCCTGGTGAGAACCTGAAAAGGCTGTAAATACCAGTTCACCGGCATAGGGAGAGCGCTCGTAAACCCTCATTCTTGTAAGTCTTTCATAGGTTTCACATATCTTTGGCATATTCCCAAAATCAAGTTTTGGGTCAACACCATGGGAATACATATTCATAGCTACTGTAATTATATCAACGTTTCCTGTACGTTCTCCGTTCCCAAATAAGGTACCTTCAATACGGTCTGCCCCGGCGAGCAGACTTAATTCTGCATCACATACACCACTTCCTCTGTCATTATGAGGGTGTATGGATATTACCACATTCTCTCTGTACTTTAAGTTTTTACTAATATATTCGACCTGACTTGCAAAGACGTGAGGCATTGCATTTTCTACTGTTGTAGGAATGTTGATAATTGCTTTCTTATCTTGTGTCGGTTTCCATATATCTAATACGGCATTGCATATTTCCAGTGCAAAGTCAACCTCCGTTCCCGGAAAACTCTCAGGGCTGTACTGAAAAGAAAAATTACCGTCTGTTTTATCACCAAGCTCTTTTAATAACTTCGCTCCAGAGATTGCAAGTTGTTTGATTTCCTCTTTACTTTTGCCAAAGACCTGCTCTCTCTGTGCTACAGATGTAGAATTATAAAGATGGACGACTGCATGAGGTGCTCCTTTTAACGCTTCAAAAGTCCGCTTAATAATATGTTCTCTTGCCTGGGTAAGTACTTGGATGGTAACATCTTCTGGTATCATATTTTTCTCAATAATAGTACGGATAAAATTATACTCCGTCTCAGAAGCCGCCGGAAATCCTACTTCTATTTCTTTAAAACCGATATCAACCAGCAATTGAAAAAACTCTATTTTTTCTTCCAAACTCATAGGTTCTACCAATGCCTGGTTACCATCTCTTAAGTCAACACTGCACCAATAAGGTGCTTTATCAATGTAATCTTTTGTTACCCAATCATAAGATAGAACCGGAGGCATAAAATAAGCTTTCTCATATTTTTTAAATTCCATAATAAACTCCCATCTGTGTGTTCTAACGTATTGACGCTTGCACACTCTTAAATCAAGATGTTGACTTTTTCAATTGATATGTTTTCATTTATCTATCAGGAACGCTATTAGTTCATATTTTCCATCTTTATTATACCCTCCCACAGGAGGTGGTTTTTTACTAAAAACATGGAATTGTACAAATATAAAAAAATCTTTCGTCTCCTAATAAATGCGAACACTTAACTAGAGACGAAAGATGAAATCTTGCGCGGTACCACTCTACTTCATGATAAATCATGCACTTACAAGCACGGGCTAAATGCCTTATACTTAAACCTTATAACGGAGGTTGTTCCGGCTTCGTCTACTTATTGTTCAACGAGCTGCTCCAAGGTGAGTTCATCATAGACCGGATACTGTTTCCCATCAGCCAACAGCTTTCTGAAATCAGGTTTATCATTACTATTCCTTTTCACTGCATTTCATTTTCTATACTATAGCAGATATTTTTTTGTAAAACCAGTGATAAATTTAATCAGTTATATTGATTTTTTTTATCATCCTTCTTTTCATTTGGAATATGACATAAGTTGCAACCTATAAAATTAGTTGTTTAATTAAGAAGGAAGAACCACATAGCAACTGCCATATTTGCATAAGCAGTAATTACGTGGTTCTTTATTTGTCAGTTCCCTTTATTGTATTAGTCTACTAAAACTCCGTCATAATATACTTTTACTACAGGATTTGATATGGTACCGTAAGCAGACCAATCTGTCTTGGCAAAACGGATATCCATAACAAAACTTCCGCTTCCGGCTGTTAATTCAGCGCTTTTACTAACAGTAAGCGTCAATATTTTGTCATGAACAGCACCTGAAACAAAGTCACTTAAGGAAGCATAGTACGGAGGATAGGTAGTCTGTAGAGCCGCCTGGTCACACCATACATTTTGCGCAGCACTGCTCATTCCTTCTCCTGTAAAGGTTATAGTCACTTTGGATAAATCAATGGTTCCTCCCACTGCCGTTACTGTATACTTCTGCCCAATGGAATTGCCACTATTTTTAGTCGTAACTGTTACTGCTGGAATCCCTTCTACTGGGTTGCCCGTGGGCGTTGGACTGCTTGTTGGTGTCAGCGTAGGGGTTACTGTTGGGGTCACTGACGGGGATACCGTTGGGGTGGGGCTAACCGTTGGCGTTATTGTAGGCGTTGCAGTAGGTACTTTGGTCGGTGTTGGCGTGCCTGTCGGATTCATTCCTTCAATGATAGCATAGTACGCAGGTTTTGCTTTGTACTCTGCATCAAAGAGCAGAGGATACCCTCCTAACCAGCTTGTCGCATCCGTTACTCCCCAAAAGATTACAGCTGTAAAATTAATACCTTCTTTTTTCAGACTTACTACTTTATTCATCAACATTTTATAGCGGCTTGCCTGGGAAGCCAGGGCACTGCTGCTGCCATCCGGCTGTTTTATATCCAATTCTGTAAGCTGAAGTTCAAGCCCCAGAGTGTTGTATTTTCTGGCTGCTGTTTCAAACATACTAAGACTTGGATAATCCATAGTCCAGTGGGATTGCATCCCCATACCATCAATCAGGTTCTTCTTTTTTAAATCTGACAAAATCTCATAGATAAAGGAGCTTTTCTTACTTTCATATTCATTATAGTCGTTATAAAAGAGCTTACAACCTTCCGGTGCGTATTTTCTTGCATATTCAAACGCTTTTTCAATAAAATCGCTTCCTACCGTCAACATCCAAAGAGAGTTCCCAGGTGTTGTATTATTAGAACCCGGATTTCTCATACCCGTTGCAGTATTTGGGTCCACTGCTTCATTAACTACATCCCATGCATAGAATTCTACCGTCGGGTAGGCTGTACTAATTAATTCCATCAGGTTTTTAATATAATTCTCAAGTCTTTGTAACATTACCGCCTTAGATGCCCATGGCGCATTGGAGTCTGTGGAATAGTTTTCTTTAAAGAACCAATCCGGTGTCTGAGAATGCCATACCAGTGTATGTCCTCTTACCGGTATATTATTATTTCTTGCATATTCTAATAGTGTCCTGGCTGCTCTTATGTTAACCTGAGGATTTACCTGGTCACCAGAGTTATCCTCCATATATGCTATGGTGGCATTATAATCAAGTACAGCGTCCGGTTTTAATTCATTTCCCGGGGTTAATAAATTATAATGTTTCTTCACAAGAGCCTTCCCCGGCGCCGGTGCCAATTCATTGGCAGTGGCAGCACCACCTATGTTAAAATAAGGTGCATAAACCTCTTTCAGGCTTGGAATGTTATCCTCAATATCTGGCAAATCTGCGGGTGTTGCAGTAAAATCATCCAGATAAAAATCCAAAAAATCTTGTGAGGACGGTGATGACTTATATTCTGTCTCCACATAAATGTAGACATTGGTAGCATCGGTAGGAATTGTATATTCTCCCTCTAAATGTGTCCAATTGTCTTTTGTAACAGACGCAGTTTTAATGTTCTTATACTGGTCGCTTACGCCATCATTGTATTGAAGCTGTAAGCTGAATTTTTGAGTATTAGAATAAGAACTCCCCACATATTTAATCCAAATTCCAAATACATAAGTTTCTCCCAGCGTAAGGTCCTGCGTTTTGTCACTGGTTGCTCCATGCCAAGTCGCCGTACGGTTACTGACCTTAATGCTATTCATACCTGAATGCGCTTGCTCCGTACTTAAGCTTACCATTTCAGCTTCAATTCCTCTGGGTCCCCAGCCATTTAAACCGTTCTCGAAATCATCAAGTATTAAGTTTCCGTATGCAGCAACTCCTAAGTTCGGTACATAAAAGCTTGTCCCGGTTACTAGTATTGCTAAAATTACCAGTATTGCTGCTATCTTTTTGCTTTTCATACAACCACCTCCTAATTTAATATAACTATATACCTCTCTGTAACTTCTGCTTCATAGATAAACTAGTCCTGGCCGGGGTTTATCTATACATACAGCACTTTAATTATACAATATTTTCCATTAAATGAAAAGATAATTTTTCTTTGCGATTATCAATTGATTTTCGGTAATGCTTTCGATATACTGTTATTGACAAACGCATCGTTGCTTAAATGTATGAACGAATACAATTAATATTTTATGTGCTAAAATGCACAGATAGGAGTTAATTTGAAAAAGCTAAAGCGTATCCTTGCCTTGACTGCGGTAATAATACTTGTTTCCTTATATATTGTGACATTAGTTGCTGCATTTATTTCCTCACCTAGCTCCAATACCCTTTTTAAGGCCAGTATTTTTTGTACCGTTACTATTCCTATTATGATGTATGGTTATTTATTAGTTCATCGTCTTGTCAAAGGTAAATCAGAAGACGATAGTGTGAAATAAAAAATAAGTTCATACCCTAACTCATGGAATATAATAGGGATTAATAAACGGTGGCCCAAATAAAAAAGTGGCGCGTTGCATTTTGCAACTGCCACTTTTTTGTCCTGTTAAGCCTCTTCCTTGATTCTCTTCATATGCTCTTTTAACTTTTTTTCGTATCCTTCACCGGATAGTTCATAAAAAACTCTGCCATCTAATTCATCCGGTAAATATTGCTGTTTTACATAATGATTCTTATAATCATGTGCATACTTATAACCAGTACCATGCCCTAACTTTCCGGCACCTTTATAATGGGCATCCATCAGATGAACCGGTATTGATTTGATCCTCTCTGTCCGCACCGCCTCCATAGCTGCATCAATGGCGCAGACGGAGGAATTACTTTTAGGGGCACAAGCCACATATGCAACTGCCTGAGCAAGGACAATCCTGGCTTCCGGCATGCCAAGCCGTTCAACTGCCTGAGCAGCAGCAGTGGCAACCACCAATGCTTGCGGATCTGCATTCGAAACATCTTCGGAAGCACATATCATAATTCTTCTGGCAATAAAGGTTATACTTTCTCCGGCATATAACATTCTGGCAAGATAGTATATTGCGGCATCCGGGTCAGAACCTCTCATGCTCTTTATAAATGCCGAAATAGTATCATAATGATTATCTCCGGTTTTATCATAACGGACTGCTCTCTTCTGAATACACTCACTTGCTACTTCTAAGGTAATATGAATATTGTCATCCTTCTCCCTCTCCGTAGTTAGGATACCAAGCTCTATGGCATTTAAAGCCGCTCTGGCATCCCCTCCTGAGATATCTGCCAAAAACTCCAGTGCATCCTCATCAATAATAGCCTTATAACTGCCCATACCCTTATCCGTATCGTAAACTGCCCGCTTTAATAACTCCTTTATATCCGCTTTTTCAAGAGGTTTCAATTCAAAAACCACAGATCTTGACAAAAGTGCTCCATTCACTTCAAAGTACGGATTTTCTGTTGTAGCGCCAATAAGTATAATCGTGCCGTCTTCTACAAAGGGCAAAAGATAATCTTGCTGACTTTTGTTAAAACGATGTATTTCATCGATGAACAAAATTGTCTTCTTTCCATACATCCCGCTGTTTTCCTTTGCCTTGACTATAACCTCTTCCATATCTTTCTTACCGGCGATTGTAGCATTAATCTGTGTAAAGGAAGCACTGGTCGTATTGGCAATTACCCTTGCAAGGGTTGTCTTACCGGTACCAGGAGGTCCATAAAATATAATTGAGCTGATTTTATCTGCTTTTATGGCTCTATAAAGTAATTTGTCCTTCCCTATAATATGACTCTGCCCTACCACTTCCTCTAAAGTTTTTGGACGCAGCCTGGAGGCTAAGGGAGAATCCTTTTCAAGATTGCTGGTTCTCATATATTCAAATAAATCCATATCTCGCTCTCCTTACTGAAAGGATTTTCGTTCTATAATATAAAACTCTACTTTATTTTATCTGAAATAACAGTATCCGTCAACAACCCGTGTATTGTTATGTTTACTCTATAAACCACTTGATTTCTATTCACCCTATTGTTACAATAAGCACAATACTTCTGTAGGGAATATAATAAGTATGGGTTAAAAAGCCCTTTCACAAATAATAACATAAAAGGAGATACTCATGTCAATACCTCAAGATCCTATTATTTTATTAAGCTATATTAACACCCAGTTAAGAGACTTCTACCCTAATTTGACTGAATTATGTCAAACCCTGAACCTCGATGAAAAAGAACTCCGCAATCAATTAAAAGCAATCGATTATGAATACAATGCAGAATTAAACCAATTCAAATAAGGAGTATGTTATGCCAGATATTATTAAAAGTGTCCATACCGGAGGCGTTGGTGAAATAATAGAAAAAAAATCAAGATTTATTGCCACTGTATGGCCGATAGACTCAGAAGAAACAGCTCTGTTGCAAATCGAAGCTGCTAGAAAAAAATATTGGGATGCCAGTCACAATTGCTATGCATATGTCCTTGGATTTAAAGATGAAATACAGCGATGCAGTGACGATGGCGAACCGGCAAAAACAGCCGGAAGACCAATACTTGATATTATCATAGGAGAACAAATCCATAATGTTTTAATTATAGTTACCAGATATTTTGGCGGAACACTCTTAGGTACGGGAGGATTGGTACGTGCTTATCAGGACGCAGCGAAGGAAGGTCTAAAAGAATCCGTTATTATCGAAAAAATACCAGGAAAGAAAGCGTTCCTGACTACTGATTATACCTGTCTTGGAAAGCTTCAATATCTGATTGGAGGACATGGTGTTCATATACTTGACAGCAATTATGCAGATTCTGTTACCTTGCATCTATTAATTCCCAATGAAATATATAATGAGTTTTCAGCTCTTATACTGGATACTACAGGCGGAAAGGTGATTTTAAATCATGAAGAAGACCTTTATTATGCTAAGGTATCCGGGGAAATTATGCTTTTTGATAGGACAACTGCTTAAGAGGGAGAACCAGCGGTTATCCTATCAATTTGAGCATACAAAAAAGTAAAAAATCCTTAAGTTTCCTTAAAAGATTTTTTACTTTCGGCTTTCTGCCAAGTACTTCATCCCACTATGCTGATAAGATTAACTCTATAATACACAATCCGATACCAGATCGTCCACTATTTCCAGCATGGTTACCAAAGTTACTTCATTGTTCCACAATGTATGTACCATATTCTTAACAACATCCCTCGAGTATGAAATTGGCTCTGTGTATTCCGTCACCAGATGATTTTCCATGTGTTGTACTATTTTAATTCCATATAACATGATGTCTTGTCCACGATTTCTGTAATCTTCTACCAGATAATAATCGAATTTAACTTCTTTATTATCCTCCAGTACAATTGTTTTCGTACCCTCTAAGTATAATTTTCTCATAGCCCCTCCCTAACGTCCGTCATATAAATTTTTTACATCGTAGTTTCACAGCAGGATTAATTCTATTTATATTATATCTGCCGAAATAAATGATGAAAAGACCAATATTGCGCATTAATAGACATATTTCGACACGTCTAACTATTATTTCACAATAAGAAAAAATTACATGAATTTTCCCATCTATAATATTCGCAATTGTGAAATCAGTGACAATTACTTACAATTTTATCATGCAACATTTTGTTGCCCATTTATAAATAGCACTCGGTTCTCTCTATGTCATCTCTGAAAACTCAATATCCCTAATTAGGTAGCTTTCAGACATGCCCTAAGAATGCTGTATTCCAAAAATTATCTTTATTTTGCTTGTACTATTTGATATAATAACAGGATGAAGGAGGTTTATTATGGACTTTAGTAAGAGTGGTACTGCAAAAAAACAACAACAGATAAAGTCTACCGCCAGAAAAGTTGCCTCAAAAGCCAGAGTTTCTCTTTTCCGGTTGCTATTAGTAGGAATTGTTTTTGTAGCTATCGTAGGTTCATTTGCCGGCTTTGGACTTCTGAAGGGACTCGCTGATGGTGCACCTAGTGTTAATCAGTTGGACCTTGCCCCAAACGGCTTCAAAACCAATATATATGATAGAGATGGTAATTTAATACAGACCTTAAGTGATGCCGAATCCAATCGAGTTTATGTAACTATAGACGCTATACCGAAGGTTTTACAAAATTGTTTTATTAGTATAGAAGACGAACGTTTTTATGAACATAACGGTATAGACATGCGCGGTATTTTCCGTGCCTTTTTCGTCGGTCTTAGCCAAGGTGGTAATTTTGACGAGGGAGCCAGTACAATTACCCAGCAGTTGATAAAGAATCAAGTATTTGAAGGCGGTGCTGAAGATAATTTTACAGATCGTATTATTCGTAAAATACAGGAGCAATACCTTGCCATACAGCTTGAAAGTCAACTAAGTAAAGACGACATTTTAGAGTATTACTTAAATACGATTAACCTTGGTGCCGGTACTCATGGTGTTCAGACCGCATCAAAACGCTATTTTAACAAAGATGTACGAGAATTGAATCTATCTGAAGCAGCAGTTATTGCCGCGATTGCTCAATCTCCGACTAATTTGAATCCAATTAATCACCCTGATAATAATGCCAAAAGACGTTCCTTTATTTTGGATTATATGAAAAAACAGGGCTTATGTACAGAGGAGGAATACCAGGTTGCCGTTAACGATGATGTGTATTCCAGAATCCAATCAGTGAATGAGGAACAGTCCGTAACTTCTTATTACAGTTACTTCGTAGATGAATTAATCGAACAGGTAATAGAAGATTTACAGTCAGAAAAAGGATATACTTATACTCAGGCAAGTAAAGCCTTGTATAGCAGTGGATTAAGTATTTATACAACATTAGATTCCAATATTCAGGCAATTCTTGATGATGTATACTCCAATGAAGATTACTTCCCTAAGGTAGGTACTTATTCTTATTGGGAACTTACGTATGCTTTGTCAATTGAGAAAAAAGATGGTACTACAATCCACTACCACACCAAAGACCTTGCTGATTTCTTCGAACCGGATTCTTCCTTTTCCACTTATTTTTCTAAGAAAGAGGATGCTCTTGCACTGATTGAAGAATTTAAAGCCGCAAAGATTAAGAAAGGTGATAACATTCTGGGTGAGAATACCAGTCTGATTTTACAGCCTCAATCTTCCATGGTTATCATTAACCAAAAAACCGGCCAGGTTGTCGGATTAATTGGCGGCAGAGGCGAAAAGACTGGTAACCGTACTTTAAACCGCGCTACAAATACCTTTAGACAGCCGGGTTCAACTTTTAAAGTTTTATCCACCTATCTGCCCGCACTTGATTCAGCAGGAATGACTCTTGCTACTGTTATAGATGATGCCGCCTATAAATATCCTGGCTCAGACAAATACGTTAACAATTGGAATAACGGCGTCTATAAAGGTCTTACTACTCTACGCCAGGCTATAACAGAATCTATGAATGTAGTAACTGTTAAGACTTTAGAAAAGGTTACACCACAAGTAGGTTATGATTATCTTACCAAGCTTGGTATTACCTCTTTGGTAGAATCTATGACCGACGATAAGGGAAAAGTATTCTCAGATATAAATCTACCCATGGCCTTAGGCGGTTTGACCAAGGGTGTTTCAAATCTTGAGTTAACCTCTGCTTTTGCTGCTATAGCGAATAGTGGTATTTACAACGAGCCAACTTTTTATACAAAGATATTAGATCATGACAATAAAGTATTATTAGAAACTGATCCTGTACAAAAGCAAGTCATGAAAGAATCCACTGCTTTCCTACTAACTAGTGCTATGGAGGATGTTGTAACCAAAAGTAACGGAACCGGACGTTCTGTTAACTTTTTAAATACGAAGATGCCAATTGCTGGTAAAACCGGCACTACCTCTGATGATTTTGATCTTTGGTTTTCCGGGTATACCCCATACTATACAGCTTCCATCTGGTCTGGCTTTGACACGAATAAGACCCAGAGGGAAAAAAGTTATCAAAAGATTATATGGCGTGATGTTATGGAACGAATTCATAAACATTATAAGCTGGAAACAGTATCTTTTACAAAACCAGATTCCATAGTTACTGCTAAAATCTGTACTAAAAGCGGTAAACTGGCAGTTGATGGTCTATGTGACCACTATGTAGGAGGTTCAACGGTTCGAACGGAATATTTTGCAAAAGGCACGCAACCTAAGGATAAATGTGATGTTCATGAAAAAGTTATCATCTGTAAAGAAACGAAAAAGAATGCCAATGAATATTGTCGAGATACAGAAGAGGTGGTATATTTAATTAAAGATGAAACTTCTGCAACCAAGGACGCTCCTTATATTAAGCCAACAGAAACCTGTAAGAAGCACAATGCCTCAAATACCGGTATGAAAAACCTGATTCCAGGACTCCCAAGTAACATTACTCCTACACCACCTGTAGTTACACCAATTGTACCGCCTTCAAATCCAGGTGACGGAACAGAAAACGGTAATGAGAATCTACCAACACCAACTCCAGGCAACGAAGATGATGATGAAACTGAGGACGTGGAATTTAATTATGATTATGGTAATTAAGAATTGTTAATTTATAATTGGAAAGGCAGCGGTGATTTTACCGCTGCCTTTATCTATATTAAAAGCTTGTTATATACCTTTTTAAAATGTATAACATAAGTTTATTCTAGGTATCCGCAACATTCTAATAGATAGAAAGGTATATAAGTAAGCCTGAAATATAACCTGCTTAATCCTTCATTTTAGGACTGAATATCCAGGATGCAAGGTAACTGAATATTAGTGCTCCTGATATACCCACTGCCGATGCCGTAAAGCCTCCTTTGAATATTCCAATAAAACCGTCCTCATCCACTGCCTTTTTAATTCCTTTAAATAAAGTATTTCCAAAACCGCTTAAGGGAACACTTGCTCCTGCTCCTGCCCATTTTGTAAAAGGCTCATATATACCAACAGCGCCTAAAACTGCACCAAGACATACCAGAATAACCATGATGCGTCCGGGCATTAACTTAGTATTATCCATTAATATTTGTACTGCTGCACAGATTGCTCCTCCAATTAAAAATGCTTTTACATAATCCATACACAAAACGCTCTCCTTTCTTTTGTATCTATTATTTAATTGCGAAACGATAAATCTAGAGGTTGCACATAAAATAAAGTTTCGCAATCGTCTGTATTAACTATTCTGCTTCTAATATTACACCATGGGCTATGCCCGGTACAGAATTTCCCTCATTAAAGCTTACTGTGGATAATAAAGCACCTGTAGGTACAAATAATACTCTTTTCCAATCTCTTTTTTGTAATTTAGGAAATATATAACTGGTTAGGGTGATGGCACTACAGCCACAGCCACTTCCGCCTGCATGAGTGTCCTGGGTTTCCTGATCAAATATCTCGATTCCACAATCCATATGATTGCCACTGATATGATAGCCATCCTGCTTTAACAAATCAATTAAGATATCCTTTCCTACATATCCTAAATCACCCGTTATTATCTTGTCATAATAATCCGGTTTCACTTTTAAATCGGACAGGTTTTGAGAGATTGTTTTATAAGCCGCCGGCGCCATACAAGCCCCCATATTCATAGAATCTTTCACACCATAATCTACAATTTTTCCGACCGTAATACCTTTTACCCGAATACTGGCTTTATTATCTTTATCTGCCTCTTGTGGCTTTGAATTTCCTATTACTACAGCTCCGCTGCCGGTAACAGTCCAACTTGCACTAAGAGGTCTTTGATTGCCATAGGCTAATGGAAATCGGAACTGTTTCTCAGCTCCCGCAAAATGACTAGAGGTCAGCGCTAATACTTTATCTGCAAAACCCCCGTCTACCAGAACCGAACCGATTGCCATGGATTCCCCCATGGTAGAGCAGGCACCATACACACCAAATAGCGGGATATCCAAATCCATAATGCCAAATGAAGTTGCAATTAATTGCCCTAATAAATCTCCTCCAATTAAATAACGAATATCTGTATTTTGTAAACTTGCTTTTTTTATTGCCAAGTCTGCTGCTCGTTTCATTAAACGACTTTCTGCATCTTCCCAGCTTGTCCCTCCAAACATTGGATCTTCCTCAATTTGATCAAAGAACGTTCCAAGAGGTCCTTCCCCTTCCTTTTTACCTGCAATAGAAGATCCTGAAAGTATATAAGGAGGGTTTGAGAATAATATGCTTTGCTTCCCAACCGCTTTCTGTGTCATATCTTTTTGATTGCCCATGTTGTTCTCACCCATATCCCAATCGATAGGATACGTATAGCCACCAATAATAGTCTGAAGGAATAAAAGGTGGCATTTCCTTTCTTTCACGTATTTTCCCTCAACGATTCCTAATTATCCGCATTATCCCGATAGAATACTACTTTATCCACCAATTACGCCCAGTCTGATTAGGATGTAATATATAAGTCCTAACAGCCAGGAGGAAAATATACCATACAGGATGACAGGCCCAGCAATGGTAAATATCTTACATCCGATACCAAATACCTGTCCTTCTTTTTTAAACTCAATTGCCGGGGCTGCCACAGAATTTGCAAAGCCGGTAATAGGAACGACCGTTCCCGCACCTGCGAATTTAGCTAATTTAGGGTAAATATTTAGACCGGTTAGAATAATTGAAAGTAGAATTAAGGACAGGGAGGTATAACCTCCTGCAATTTCTTCGCCTGCTCCCATTGATTTATACAAATCAGTAAAACCCTGACCGATTATGCAGATTATCCCTCCCACAAAAAACGCTTTGCATAAATTGGCAAACCAGTTATGGGTAGGTGTCATGTCCTTTACATATTGATTGTATATTTGTTCTTTGGTATCCTTATTTCTTTCCTTTACTACATCCGAGGCAGTGACTTTATTTTTATCATTTTGCATCTGCTTATCTCCTTTCTATCCTTCTATTAATATAGGTAATACTACAAGTTTTATTTGTATTTCATGTACAAATGCAGCAGTGCTCCTACTCCTTTGCCAAGGGCAAGGCAGAAGACTATGAAGGGTATCCCAAACTTTAGCTTTATTCTCTGCGCAAAGATAGGAAATACTTGTATTACCTCTTCTAGTGCTACCGCCAGGCATCCCACAAAGCTTCCGGCAAACCCTCCAAAGATAATCATTCCTATAATTCCAAAGGGCAGATTCAACTCAAACAGTATCACTATATTACCTATACCTGCCCCCAAAACTACAACATCTTCATACATCATAATGCGGCTTGCTGTATTCGTACGAATTGCCAGGCGTGTTAAAACACCTATAACGGTAATAAAAGCAACCAAACCTGCTGCTATAACGAAACCTCCGGTAAAACCAATAATGGCCAATAGTCCATATCTAACGAACATCATGGCTTTTTCCCTCCCTGCCTGCGTTCTCAATCAGGGTTTTGTCTAAATCCTCTTCATAGACCCGCATCTGAACCTGCATAGGTGTTGGATCATTTCCAAGCTTTGCTTTTGAGAAATGATTGAAAAATAAAATAATACCTAGCGGCAGACCAGCTGCGTAGGCTAACTCCATCACCGAGCCGCCCAATTTATCCTCCCCTAGAACCAGTTGGTATATCGTGTCAAAGACATCTTTTACATTGGCATCCTCATTAAAGCTCATAATTGTAAAAGCAGCACCAAAGAATACCATACAGGAAACTAAGCCTACCTTGAGTACTTCCCATATTTTATTCTCTTTTTTTGGTGGGTCGTACTGTATAATAAAATCAATTTCACCAAGGTTTACGATGGGAATATCGGGATAGGCTCTATTTATTATCTCAATTAACTTTAATATAGAGAAAATATAGTTGGATTTTTTATCTTCCTTAATGATTAAAACAACCTGCTGATACAGTTTATCGACTACATCTGTCTCCGTGCAGTACAGTTTAGCTATATCCTTAATATAAACAATCTTGTTATGAAGCAAGTTATTTTTATCGATTTTAATATATAAGTATCCTTTTTTCATTAGACAGCCGCCTCCTGAGAATATCCGTCTACCAAGGTTCCTTTATACTCAGTTGCAGTATCTTTCCGTATAATAAAGGCTATCATTATAGTAGCAACCACCACTACAAAGAAAAGTAATACTAAATATAAACGACGTTTTACAACCACTTTTTTCACCTTCTTCTTTTCTTAACTATGTTGTGTTTCTTAACATCACTCTCAATAAACAAAAAGTATCTATCCTACTATAAAATAAAAGCATCCATATATTTTCATATAAGGATGCTTTTATAATTTCTATTTCTATAGATTACTAAATAATAAAGGATTTGCTATTATTATTTGTTTCTTATTTATTAATATACTGGGAATATTTACATCATTTTTTCACGCATTTTCAACAAAATTTTCTTTTCCAGACGTGACACCTGTACCTGAGATATTCCAAGTTCCTTTGCAATATCCGTCTGTGTTCTATTCATAAAGTATCGAAGCCTGATAAGTTCTTGATCCTTTTCATCTAAGGATGCTATGGTTTCCCTTAATGCAAGCTTGTCAATCATATTTTCACTTTCATCATTGGTCTGTTCTAATTTATCAATTAAATAGATTGCATTGCCATCACCTTGATAGATGGTCTTATATAAAGATTCCACTTCCGCTCCTGATTCCAAAGCCATAACTACTTCTTCTTTTGCTAAATTTAAATCTGAACTAATTTCCTCTAAAGTCGGCTCTCTTCCGAATAAGGTGCTGAGTTTTTCTCGGGTGACACGAATTTTTCCGGCGGTTTCTTTCATTGACCTGCTGACCTTAATCACTCCGTCGTCTCTTAAAAACCTTTTAATTTCCCCCATTATCATGGGAACTGCATAGGTTGAGAATTTTACATCATATGACATGTCAAATTTATCAATTGCCTTTATCAAGCCTATACTCCCTATCTGGAATAAATCTTCCGGCTCATGTCCCCGGCTCATAAATCTGCGAACAATACTCCATACAAGTCCGATATTTTCCGTTATAACCTTATCCCTTGCCTCCTTATCTCCCTGCTGTGACAAACGTATTAATTCTAAGGTATCCACTGTTTCACTCCCTTCGTAATAAATTCCATCGGATTATTTTCCCTGACAAAAGCTTTTATATTATTAATGAATGACCTTTTTCATTTTTATGGTGGTTCCTTCTCCAGGCCTTGATTCCACCTCCAAATCATCCATAAAAGCTTCCATAAAGGAAAATCCCATACCGGAACGCTCCATCTCCGGCCTAGTGGTGTATAAGGGTTCCATGGCTTTTTCAATGTCATCGATTCCCTTGCCTCTATCTTGAATTTCAATAAATACTTCATGATTGCATATCTTGCAATTCACTTTTATTTTGCCTTCCCCACTGTCATAACCATGGATAATCGCATTAGTAACAGCTTCTGAAACTGCTGTCTTAATATCAGCAATTTCTTCAATGGTGGGGTCAAGCTGTGCAACAAAACCAGCTACTACCATTCTTGCAAAACTTTCGTTTCTTGACTTACTGTCAATCTCAAGTAACATTTCGTTGGTATAATCCATACTTATCCTCCTGCTTAAGAACGCCCTCCAAGGCCTGTTAGACCTATCGTCCCTTATTCTTTACTTTTGGTTTAAATCTTCGACTGCTTCCTCTATCGTATTAAATTTACGAATAATTTTATATAAACCGGACAACCGAAAAATCCTGTCAACGCTTTGGTTCACCCCGGTTACAGCAGCCTTCCCTCCTGTGAAGATTATTTTTTTATACCTTCCCATAATAACACCAATACCGGAACTATCCATAAACTCACTTCCCGAGAAATCAAAAATAACATTTTTGATTGGCTGCGTATTTAAAAGCTTGTCCGATTGCTCTCGTATTGGAATTGCATTGTGATGATCCAAGTCTTCAAATAATTTAATAATCAGACAATGGTTTATAATATCAAAATCTGCTTTCACCCCTTCCCGAACCTGGCTTATTGTTGTATTCTTTTTCTTTTCCTGTTTGTCCATATTCACATCCTACCTTACAGGGACTTTAAAGCCACAATACTTTTACCAACATACCTTTGCCCTAACAGCCCTACCCTTCTAATACTTTTACTTGCTAAATTCCATTATTGAATTTACATTTTTTTACTGCACTGATTATTTTAACACATATTCCCAAATACGTCCAGACCATTTCATATACCTTCATGACACTTTTATTGACAATTTCCCGTAATTAAATATAATTCCCTCTTGTATTCGGAATAAGAAAAAAGACATCCTAATGAAACTCATTAGATATGTCTTTTTCCAAAACCTTTTATCTTTTGTAATTATAGTATTCTGTTATTCCAAGGCTGCCAGACGGTCTGACGCTTCACTTGCCCTGTTGGAATCAGGAAAGTTCTCTTTCACAATAGTATAATATTTCTTCGCATTCTCAATGTCGTTCTGCTGGTGATAGGTTCTGCCAAGAAAATAAGCAGCATCCACATTATCTGTGTTGTATTCATATGCTTTTAAAAGCTGCTCCAGCGCTTTATCATATTTTCTTGAAGAATAGGAACTATGCCCCTGATTGTATAAAATATCAGATGCCTTCAAGCTCACAGATTCCTTCAAAGAGGCATATAACTCCTTCGCCGGTTGTTTCTCCAATTTATCTTCTTTTACTCCGGTCAAGGCATCTGCAACAGCCACATAGTCAATATCCGTGACGTTCCCTTTTTCTAATTCTTTAATATATAGCTCGGCTGTATTCATTAAGCCGTCATAAATAGTGTCATCATACTCTATCCCTTCATACTCCTCTACTTTTGCCTGTAAGGCAGTAATCTGACTTTCTAACTCTGTCTTCTCTTTTTCAAGGGAATCATTGGTTTGTATATACTTATTGATGCCCTCATTATATTCAATCTCTTTCTGTTTTAGTTCGCCTTGGTAAGTACTTTTTACCGTAGGAACCACTAGAAAGACTGCCCCCAATATACCAAATGCTACACCAATAATAAGATTTATAAATAACCATACATTTGGTTTTTCTTCTTTATAGCTGGAATGCTGAAATAAAGCAGGCTCTGTAGCAGTAGGCCTTACCACCTCTTTACTGCTTTTACTTTCTTCTCTGCCGGATATACTGTGATGGCCAAGCTCACCCAGATATCGCAGGGTGGTTGTATTAGAAACATCTATTTTGCTGGCTTTTAACAGGCATTTTACTGCTTTTTCATTTTCACCGGTTTTCATGTATAAAAGTGCTAACAACTGCCATGCTTTAACAAAATGGGGATTCAGACTGGTTACTTTTTTAAGTTGAATAATTGCAAGATCCTCATTACCCTGTTTTGCAGATACTAAAGCTGCATTATATTTTTTTATTGTCTGATTCAGTGTATCCAATTTCGTAGGATTAGATTGTACTGCATTGACATAATCATCTGCGTCGTTTTCCGTGGGTTTGAAATGTTTACTGATAACCCATTCACTCAGAGCGGAGACTGTTTCTCCCATTTCGTAATAAACTAATCCTAATAGATTTCTGGCATTTATATTACTTTTATTATATTCAAGACTTTTTTTGAGGACCAAAATAGCACCGGATAAATCTCTGACTTTTGCTTTTTCCAGTCCTTCATTATAATACTTATTGGATAAGAGAAACATTTTCTTATATATTGTTAAATCCTCACCGCATCGTTCACAACGATTTCTTTTCGTTGCCACAACACCTCCACATACCGGACAAATCATATTCATCTCCACCTAACTACTTTTATTTATCTTTTAAATCCTTCATCATGGTTTTAATAATATCCGTTATATCAGATAAATCATTGTTGTTAATTACATCTTCTGCCTGCTCTACTTCAAGGCTCGGCACAAATTTAGCTACTTCTTCATCAAAGTTTATCATATCTGACTCCTATCTTTAACATATATACAGGTTTCCATTAATATATACATAATAACCAGTTCGGTTATAAAAATCAAGTAATTATTGTAGTTTTAGGTACAATTTCCATCAAAATAATGGAAGCAGGATACATCCTACTTCCATTATAGTATTACGAGGTTTTAATGCAATAAAAACAGTTCGATTCCCTTCGACACGACCACCCGTTATATCCAATAATTATGGCTTTTATAACTTTTACAGACTGCTTCCAGGCTGTAATTTTTCAGAATCGGTTTCCTCAGGTTATTTTTTTAATTGGCTTAAACGTTCTTCAACTTGAGCCATCATCATGGTATACTTTTCTAATTTCTCCTTTTCTTCCGCTAATTTAGCTTCAGGAGCTTTACTTACAAATTTTTCATTGCTTAGCATACCTTTCACACGGTTTAACTCTCCTGTAAGTCTTACTTTTTCTTTTTCCAGTCGCTCAATTTCTTTCTCTACATCAACTAAATCAGCAAATGGCATGTAGATGGCGGCTCCTGGAATAAGAGCTGTTACAGCATCTTCCGGTATTCCGGTCTTATCTTCCTGTATTTTTACTTCTGCGGCATAGCCTAAAGTTGCAAAGAATACTTTGCTATTTTCAAATATTTCTCTTATGGAAGCACTTTCTGACACTACAATTACAGTAGCTTTTCTGCTAGGAGGAACGTTCATATCCGTACGTACATTACGGATTCCCTTAACTGCTGTTTTAATGGTTTCTACAGCTTCTTCCTGCTTGCTAAACTCATAGCTTTCTTCAAATTCAGGCCAATTTGAAATCATAATGGATTCATCTTCGGAATTCCTTCCATCCATCTCTAAAAGCGTACAATAGATTTCTTCAGTGATGAAGGGCATATATGGGTGAAGCAGCTTTAAAGAAGTTGTTAATACTTTCTTTAAAGTCCAGATTGCACTGTTCTTTGTGGTATCTGTATCACTATAAAGTCGTGGTTTTACCATCTCAATATACCAGTCACAGAATTCTTCCCAAACAAAATCATAAATTTTCTGAACAGCAATTCCAAGTTCAAAGTTCTCCATGTTATCTGTGACTTCTTTTACTAAGGAGTTTGCCTTAGAAAGAATCCATTTATCTGCATCTGTTAAAGCATCCGGTTCACTGTTAAGTCCATCGGCCTTTTCTAAATTCATCATAATAAAGCGGGAAGCATTCCATACCTTGTTGGCAAAGTTTCTGCTAGCTTCCACTCGCTCCCAATAAAAACGCATATCATTGCCTGGTGCATTACCTGTTATCAAGGTAAGTCTTAGGGCATCCGCACCATATTTATCGATAATTTCAAGCGGATCTATGCCGTTACCTAAAGATTTACTCATCTTACGACCTTGAGAATCTCTTACCAGACCATGGATTAATACTTTATCAAAAGGTGCTTTTCCTGTATATTCAAAACCGGAAAATACCATTCTAACAACCCAGAAGAAGATTATATCATATCCCGTTACCAATACGTTTGTAGGATAAAAATATTTATAATCTTCGGTTTCTTCCGGCCAGCCTAAGGTTGAGAACGGCCAGAGTGCAGAGCTAAACCAAGTATCTAATGTGTCTTCATCCTGAGTTAAATGGTTATGACCGCATTTCGGACAGGTAGACGGAGTTTCTTTCGCTACTGTTACCTCACCGCATGAATTACAGTAGTAAGCAGGAATTCTATGCCCCCACCAAAGTTGTCTTGAGATACACCAGTCTCTAATATTGTCTGTCCAGTTAAAATAGATTTTATCAAAGCGTTCCGGTACAAACTCTACTTCACCTGATTTTACCGCTTCTACAGCAGGCTTGATGAGCTCATCCATTTTTACAAACCACTGCTGTTTAATTAACGGTTCAACGGTAGTGTTACACCTGTCATGCGTTCCTACGTTGTGAACATGGTCTTCAACTTTAACTAATAGTCCTAACTCCTTTAGTTCCGCTACCATCTGTTTTCTGGCTTCATAGCGGTCAAGACCTGCATATTTTCCCCCATTCTGATTAATGGTAGCATCATCATTCATTACATTAATTTCAGGCAGGTTATGTCTTTTTCCTACCTCAAAGTCATTCGGGTCATGGGCAGGTGTAATTTTTACTACACCCGTGCCGAATTCCCGGTCTACATAAGCATCTGCTATAATGGGAATTTCTTTATTAACCAACGGCAGCATAACTTTTTTTCCTATCAGGTGACTATATCGGTCGTCTTCCGGATGAACAGCTACAGCGCTGTCTCCTAATAAAGTTTCAGGTCTGGTAGTAGCTACTTCAAGGAATTCTCCGGTTCCAACCACCGGATATTTAATATGCCAAAAATGACCGGACTGCTCTTCATGCTCTACTTCGGCATCAGAAATACTGGTCTGGCATACCGGACACCAGTTAATAATTCTAGAGCCCTTGTAGATATAGCCTTTTTCATAAAGTCGTGTAAATACTTCCGTAACAGCCTTAGAACATCCTTCATCCATGGTAAAACGTTCTCTGTCCCAATCGCAGGAGGAGCCTAATTTTTTAAGCTGCTCAATAATTCTGCCGCCGTATTCATCCTTCCATTCCCAGGCACGCTTTAAAAATCCTTCTCTTCCAAGCTCCTCTTTATCAATGCCTTCTGATTTTAACTTTTCAATAATCTTAACCTCTGTTGCAATACTGGCATGGTCCGTACCCGGCTGCCACAGCGCATTATATCCCTGCATCCTTTTAAAACGAATAATAATATCCTGCATAGTATTATCTAGTGCGTGACCCATGTGTAATTGTCCTGTAATATTTGGTGGTGGAATCACAATGGTAAAAGGTTTTTTACTTTTATCCACTTTTGCCTGAAAATACTTTTTATTCAGCCATTTCGCATATAATCTTTCTTCTATGTCCTGGGGGGCATAGTTCTTTGCCAATTCTTTTTCCATAGCTTTCTCCTTTATCATCCTTAAATTAATAACATCATCTGTACATGTAAATACTAGGTGCTGCTTTGCAAATCCCTGAAGGTTTTTATGATTAGAAACTTCCCTAAAACACAAAAAAAGTTCCTCGTCAAAGGACGAAGAACCGTGGTACCACCTTTATTTATGGCCTACTGTCATAGACCACCTACAAACCGATATATTATGACCCGGTCTTGTGCCTGTAACGGGACACCCCGGTATTTCTTACTTTTGTTCGGAAATACTGTTCAGAAGCTACCTTCAATAAGTTTCCTTAAGATATCCTTTCAGCCTCGGGACATCTTCTCTGCTAAGTAACCTTACTTACTCCTCTTCCTCATTACATTTATCTGTATGTGTTTATACATCCTGTCAATTCTATTATAATACATCAATTATTATATACTTACTAATGATAAATAATGTAGGATTATCTGTCAAGCGTTTTTTTATAAATTTTAACCATTCTATATAGAATCCAGTTCATTATAGAGAAGTTAATTGACCTACTTATAGGTATATGCCATAGCTTTCCAGTTGTTTTACAATTCCCTCTTTTTGTTCCGGTTTTTGGTTTAAGAATTTGTTAACTTCTTCAATGCTCTTTTCCTTGATTTCATTGTTATAATCAATCTGATCTCTTAACTTTTGTCTTCTGATATTTAGACGATGGCGTACTTCTACCATCTCCTTGTTGTCTAACAGAGCTACCACCTGATGCACCCATATATTAGGGTCTGTTAAACTATGATTTTTCAGTTCTTTTACCAATTCCCTGTTGTAGAATTCAAGTTGTCCGGTACTATTGTTAAATTTTCTTTCTTCCTCTTTTACCTTTTCATACTGTTCCCATAGATAGGCAAGTTCCGCATAACTGTTTATCATATACTTTTGATAGGCATAATCAAGAGCATTGGTGTTATTAATATACTTTATCTTCACTTTATTCAATAGCTGAATGGCTCGATTTAATTTTAAATCCGTCACTTTCTTATCTTTTTGATTCTCTCTCGCCTTGATAAATATATAGGCAGCAGATACAAGTGCCATCATAATTGTCAGGATAAAGGGAACTTCTAAATTTGCCTTAAAATGATTGCCTACTACAGCAAAAATTACAAATAAAATAATTACCATGGCGCTTGTGGTTGTTCCAATTCCTTTTAAATATGCTTGCTTTTTCTCAGTTTCTTCTTGCCTAAAAAATAGTGCTCCCTTTTCCCCCTCTAAGTACTGCATATCATTTTTGATGGAATTTGCGTACGCCTCATTGTCCTTTAACCGCCGCATTTCGCCCGGTAAATCATCTTCGAATTTTGCCAGATATTTAAACTGACTTTCAGATATATTTTTATTTTCACTTTGATATCTGGAACGTTCTCTGGTAATGGTTACTATTTTTCTCGCTAAGTCATTGATAAATTCCCTATCACTCTTTTGTATTAACTCTACCTTCTGCATATCCGTCAAATAAGAGGTTACCGCTTGGTATTCAAACTTTAACTCCTCTAATCGGTTCGTGCTCTCAATGATTTGCTCGCAATGCTCCATGACAGTACTCGCCTGCTTGTCCACAGCACCTCTGCTCGGTACACGCTCTCCTTTTACCAAATCATCCTTCACCTTAGAATTCTCTGCCACGGGATTCTCTTCCATAGAGAACTGCTCCCCCGCAACCGTTTCTTCTCCTCCAAAAGGCATTGCACTATATTTTTGTCTGGTTGTTCCGGTAAATAGTCTTTTTAGCAATCCCATATATGATTCCTCTCTAAATATATACATAGAAGCTATCAGGAATTTTCCAGTCTGAACTCCTGCTTAAAGTTCAAGGTAATTTCCTCTGCTGCCTGATAAAACTTTGTAATTCTTCCAGTGTCCTTACATTCTTTTAAATCTTGTAGGGCATCATAATCAGTTGAAGTCTTTGCACGCTTAAAGCCTTCCTCTAATTCTGCTTCAAAGGATTTACGCTCCTCCTCCGTTATACCATACTTCTCTGCCTCTGCTTTTAATACTTCTTCTTGCTTACTTAGTAACAAAGTAAAAAAATACTGCCTTAATGATTCCTTATTTTGATTATTATCGTAAGCTTCTTTAAAGAATCTTAACGCCTCTACAGGTCCAGTCATGTGAAGTCTGGCCAAAGCAAGATTATGCTTTAAATCTCCATATTCATCCTTTCTTAAGTTAAGAACCTCTTTACTGTTTAAAATTCTTTCATATTCCTTAGCTGCCTGGGTATACTGTCTATATTTTAAGCAGTTATCTGCTTTTTTCTTAAGTTTCTCAAAAGGAGTCAACTGTTCAGCCTGTTCCATAAGAAGTAGCAGTTGCTTAATTTCTTGTTCTTCATAGTAATCAGAGCTGCATAGTATTGTCACAATAATATCTTTCAGATTCGTAGGGTTTGGATTCGCTGTCTTTTCCCATGCTCCCTGCTCATTCATTGGCTTAATTAATTCTTCTACCCTTTTACTTAAATCCGGCAGACAGATTTCATGTTCTATCCAGTGAAGAAAGGAGGTCTGATAAAGTTCTTCTGTAATTGTATCGACATTATGGTAAATAAAATAACATAATTCTTCCAGAGAATAAATATATGTGTTGGTTAATTTAAAATAAAATGGTTTCTCAGCTTGTTTTCCGTTACATATAATTAATTTTCCCATTACAGCCTCCCTCTGCCGCTTTAGCGGCATACAAATACTGAGCGAAAAACACCCTCAGTGCTTTTTGCCGGTTGAAATGCTTTTCTCTTCAACCTAAACTCCTATCCATATACCTTAGCAAAACATATTTCCCTTCTCACGTAAGATCTTCCTCAGAGAGATTAATCTCTTTTTCCCATATTCGGTTAGTTGAAGGAAAGAAGTTTCCAAACCCCTTATCTTTAACCGTTAAGACGGCAACAGTTTTTGCAAAAAATTTTAAACGTACCTCAACTCTGGTCGTTTTATTCGGTCGGTTAGGCAGACCATCCAGGAATAAACTGTATTCCGTTATTCCGTGTTTTAATAAATCTTTGTAATACAGCGTAATCTGGTTCGTATCATCTAATAATAAATCAAGCTTTTCGTCTATTTCATACCATGGAGTTGCTGCCCTTGCCAAAACGGCTTCTGCGGTTTTAGCATCATAATAGCCCTGAATATAAAAGCTTCCGGTTATCATGTCCCCATCTAAAATTAAGAATTCTTCAAGCTTACGCTCTCCTGATAATTCTTTTGCTGCATAGCAGGCACCTTTGGTAAATAAATTTTGACCTTTAAATACCCTGCGCCCAACACACAGCTCCTTTAATACCGAATCTGCCCAATTGCTGTCGAATCCTTTTCCTGTAACATAGATTGTAGAAACAATTTGTTTATGAAGTGCCTTTTTGGCAATGCCAGCGAACAGAAAGGCAAGCTTAT